>DEPS01000027.1:0-11854 GCA_002358875.1 Lachnospiraceae bacterium UBA3386
GGTTCCATGACCGTGACGATCGAAAAGGCGGATGTCACTTTTATCGCCCCGGTGCCCAATACATGAAATAACATGTAAAATAAAGACGCAGAAGCGATCGTGAAGGATGAAGGATACGGAGTGATATTCAAGACCGGAGCGATTGCAAATACAACACTCAAGAAGAGGCTGTCGCATTAAGAGAAGAGTACTTAAGACGATAGCCCCGCAAAATATAATCGGAAAAAATCCGGCTGAGGCCGGATTTTTTTCATAAAAAAACGAGCCAGACTTCGAAAAGTCTGACCCATCCTGTAAAATATAAGTATGCCGCTACAACATCAATAAACTACATCATAAGATTCAGTCAGGGAGGACCAGGAAACCGTCCCATGGTCCGTCTTGGAAAATTACCCGCCATTTTGTTACGTCTGTGAACTCTATGTGTGGTAGAATAAAAACGGTGAAACTGTCGGCCTGACAACCTGCTCGTATAATGCAAAGGGATGAATTTATAAAAGGAGCTTCAAAATGAAAAAACTGCTTTGCGGGCTGCTTGCCGTTCTGTTGTTCCCGGTGGTGCTGTCGACGATACCCTGCACGGTCCCGGCGGAAGAGACGAACGTCGCTTCCACCTCCATTGCCCAGCTGAACGACTCAAACATCAAGCCGGGTTTGCCCATATCCGGCGCCGCCGACGAACTCGATGCCGGACGCATCGGCATACTGGATCAGGACGATGCGGGAAGCGAAACGAGTGCTTCCGGCATACCTGAAATTACCGAATGGACGAGGGCGGCATTTACGAGGATGGATCTCCGGAGCAGGTGTTCGACCATCCTGTGCGGGAGAATACCCGGCGCTTTGTGCGCAGGCTCAAGGTGTTGGAGCTGAACATCGAGAGCCGGGACTACGACTTCCTGGGCATGGCGGGCGAGATCGAAGTCTGGTGCGAGAAGAACCAGATCATGCCGAAGCTGGCCAACCGCGTTCAGCTGGTCTTTGAGGAGACCATTCAGCTTCTGGTTCCTTTGCTGGAAAGCCTGCGCATCGAGGCGGTGTGCGAATACTCCGAGACGGCAGAGACTGCCGAGTGGACGATTTGTTACGGCGGCAGGCGCCTGGAAGTGACCGACGTGGAGGACGATCTGGCGCTTGCGCTGCTAAAGGGCATGACGGAGTCTATGGATTATTCCTGGGTGGAAGGAATGGACCTTCAAAATCGGCTGCGGCTGGTCGTCAAGGGGTGAACCAGGGGACGGTTCCTTGTTCCACCCTGCTTCCTGCCGCCAGGGTGGAACAGAAATGGTTATATGCTCTTTTCAATTCTTCCTCCTGAGAAGTTTTCCACGTTTTGGGTGGCCGGTTTTTTGGAACGAGGAACCGTCCCCCTGGTCCACCCTTTGGAACGAGGAACCGTCCCCTGGTCCGCCCCCTGGTCCGCTGCTTTGCAATAACAGAAAATTGTGGTAATGTAAATGGATAATGCCTGTCCCGGGCAGGATCGGGGCAGAAAAAAATGAATGCTTATACACAGGCAGTGCAGGAGTTGAAATGATCGCTTTTTTATCAGGAAATTTAGAGAGCCTTACAGGAGATACCGCTGTGATCGATGTCGGCGGGGTGGGTTACGAGGTGAATATTTCCTCTGAGGTATCCGGCGGGCTGTCAGCCATCGGGACCGGGAATTCTGTGAAGCTCTATACATATATGTATATGAGGGACGGCCAGGCGGCGCTCTATGGTTTTCTGTCAAGGGATGATCTGTCGCTTTTTAAGCAGCTGATCACGGTCAGCGGGATCGGTCCCAGGGGCGGCCTGAGCCTTCTGTCTGTGCTTTCAGCGGATGATCTGCGTTTCGCGATCGTGACAGGCGACGCAAAGATGATCGCCCGCGCTCCCGGGATCGGGAAAAAGACGGCGGAGCGCCTGATCCTGGATCTTCGGGATAAGATCGCCTCCGTCTATGAGGCGGAGGAAGATGGCGGTACGGCTTTGTCAGGAATTTCAGGAAATATCGGGGGAGCCGGTAAGGATTCCGGAGAGGCAGACTTAAATCCCGCAGCGGACGCCGTAGAGGCGCTTGTCGCCCTCGGGTATCTGCGGGCCGAAGCCTCCCGAGCGGTCAAAAAGTGCGCGGAAAAGGACGATACCGAGGCGATACTCCGTGAAGCGCTGCGGTATTTGTAATAAAATAAAAAAGGCAGGCAGATATTAAGAGCGGCTTCTTTTTATTAGTGGAGTTTTCGGACTAAAAACTGGCTGAAAAGCAAAGACCTTAAAAAACAGGCAAATATTCGGCTGATAAGCAAATACCGGATATACAGATAAATAAGTGGAAAATGGGCGGCACCTGGCAAAAACATTGGCTTCAGTGACCGTCGCATTTTTACAGCATGCAGAAAACAAGAGAGCATCGGATGGAAAAAAGAGTCATTGAGACGAGATTTACAAAAGAAGACGAGCGGACGGAGAATTCCCTTCGCCCGAAAAGGCTTTCGGAATATATTGGACAGGAGCGGATCAGGGAGAGCCTTCTGATCTCCATCGAGGCGGCGAAGCAGAGGAAGGAGCCGCTGGACCACATGCTCTTTTACGGTCCTCCGGGTCTTGGAAAGACAACGCTTGCAGGTATCATCGCCGCGGAGATGGGGACTGGCTTTCGCGTCACCAGCGGTCCGGCCATCGAGAAGCCGGGGGAGATGGCCGCGGTCCTCAACGGGCTGGGGCAGGGGGATATCCTGTTCGTCGATGAGATCCACCGCCTGAACAAACAGGTGGAGGAGGTGCTTTATCCGGCTATGGAGGATTTCGCCATCGATATCCTGATCGGGAAGGGGACGAACGCCAGGTCCATCAGGCTGGATCTTCCCAGATTCACCCTGATCGGAGCTACGACCAGGGCAGGCCTGCTTTCGGCCCCGCTGCGGGACCGCTTCGGGGAGATCCACAGGCTGGAATTTTATTCTCCCGAAGAGCTCTGCTCCATTATCATCAATTCAGCCAAGAAGCTGAACGTCCCGATCGAGCGGGAGGGGGCCATGGAGCTTGCAAGGCGGAGCCGGGGGACGCCGCGTCTGGCAAACCGCATATTAAAAAGGGTGCGCGATTTTGCCCAGGTCAGGTACGACGGGAAGATCACGGAAAAGGCGGCCAATACGGCCCTGGACCTGATGGAAGTGGACAAAATGGGACTTGACCGGTCAGACAGGCGGTTTCTCCGGACTTTGATAGAAAGCTACGGGGGAGGCCCCGCGGGGCTTGATACACTGGCTGCCTCCATCGGAGAGGACGCCGGGACCATCGAGGACCTGATCGAGCCCTACCTGCTCCAGAATGGTTTCATAAACCGCACGCCGCGGGGACGCACGGCGACCGCCAGGGCCTGCGAGCATATGAACCTTCCCGTGCCGGAAGGCGTGCTGTGAATGAAAAAATGTTCTTTTTAAACAAGGGAAGTGAAAATCGGATAGTTACTATATTATGATGACAATTGCCGTAAAACATGTCATGCAGGGAGAATAGTATGGCTTCTAAGACAGCGACCAGGGTGACGATCGGAGGGAAGACTTATACGCTGAGCGGTAATGAGAGCGAAGCGTATCTTCAGGAGGTCGCCTCTTATCTGAACGGAAAGATCGAGCAGCTCAAAAGCGATGAGGAATACAGGAATGTGCCGCTCGATATGCGCGGCGTGCTGCTGCAGCTGAATCTGGCTGATGATTATTTTAAAGCCAGAAGTGAGATCCGCCAGCTCCAGAAGCAGCTGGAAGAGCGGGAGCAGGATCTGTCGGACTTAAAGCATGAGCTTGTCGCGACCCAGATGAAGCTGGACGCGGCCATCCGGAGGCAGAAATGACGGAATTAAAGAGGGAGAGTCCGATGGAGGGTTTTCCTTACAGGGTCGAGCTCCTCGCCCCGGCAGGCAGCCGGGAGGCATTGTACGGCGCTCTGAGCGCGGGAGCGGATGCGGTCTATCTGGGCGGAGAGCGCTTTGGCGCCCGCGCCTATGCGGAGAATTTTTCCAAAGAGGACATCTGCAGCGCCCTCCGCACGGCTCACGTCCTGGGTAAGAAAATATACCTGACAGCCAATGTCCTGACAAGGCAGGATGAGCTTGATGATCTGGTGAGCTTTGTGTCGGAGCTGAGCCGGGAGGGGCTCGACGGCGTGATCGTGCAGGACATAGGGGTCCTGGCCGCCCTGCATGAAGCCTGCCCTGATCTTCCCCTGCACGCCAGCACCCAGATGTCGGTGACGTCCGCGGAAGCTATCAGGTATCTGCGGCAGTTCGGCGTCTGCCGGGTCGTCCCCGCCAGGGAGCTTTCTCTTTCGGAGATCAGGATGTTGCGTGAGGAGGACGCGGACTATCTGAGCGGAAAAAAAGCCGTTGAGAGGAAGGACGTATTTTCCGGAACTGAGGCAGGGGGCTTATTAAAGAAGGGGATTTTGGCCTGTGGTCCGTCGGAAGGATCTGCTGAGCTCCGGGAGCCCATTGAGATAGAGGCCTTTATACACGGCGCCATGTGCTATTCCTATTCAGGCAGGTGCCTGATGTCCAGCTTTCTGGGAGGCCGCAGCGGGAACCGGGGAAGGTGCGCGGGGACATGCAGGCTTCCTCACCGGATCCTGGATGAGTCCGGCAGACCGGCGGGCCCGGATGCGAAGAAGAAGGAAGTCTATCCGCTCTCTATGAAGGATATGTGTGTGCTTTCCATCCTTCCTGAACTGATCGATGCAGGGATCCATTCCTTTAAGATAGAAGGAAGGATGAAAAAGGCTGTATATGCGGCGGGTGTCACGGCGATTTACCGTAAATACCTTGACCGCTGTTATGCCTGGATGCAGGAGGGAAGGCCGGGATCATGGAAGGTCGATGAAAAGGACCTGGAGGATCTTCGCTCACTGTACATCAGGACTGACCTGGGCACAGGTTATTATCATACCAGAAACGGCAGGAGCCTTCTGACCATAGGAAAACCCGGTTACGCAGGGACGGATGCGGCACTCGAAGAGGAGATCAGCGGAAAATACCTGCAGGGACTTCCAAAGAGAGAGATATGCGGCAGAGCTGTCTTCAGGATCGGGGAACCGGCCCGGATGTATGTCGACTGCGCCGGTGTTTCAGCATCCGTAGAGGGGGCTCTGGTCCAGGCTTCGTCAGCAAGACCCCTGGATCATGACGGCCTGTCGGCCCGCCTTCGAAAGACAGGGGACAGCCTGTTTTTCTTCAGGGAGCTTGAAATAGATGCCGACAGGGAAATCTTTCTCCCTGTGAGTGCGGTCAACGCCCTCAGAAGGGAAGCTCTTGCACGGCTTGAGGACAGCCTTCTGGATGAATGGAAAAAGAAGGCTGGAAGAAACCTGTCTGAGTCTGCGCGCAGTCCCGGAAAGGAAGAGGCCGGAAGAGAAACAGTTCCCCCGGCGGCAGATCCAGAGCTCTGGGCCCTTGTCTCTTCGATGGAACAGGCGGCCGCTGCCAAAGAGAGCGGCTGCAGCTGCATCATTGTAGACGGAGATTTTGAACTGCCGGGCGCCGGAAAAAATGACTTTTCGAAAAAAAATAAGGAAAATATCCGCTGCATCTGTGCCCTTCCGCCTGTTTTTCGCGTCAGTGAAAGAGAAAGAATCAGATGGATGATCGAAAATGCGGCCGGGAGGGGCTTTTCAGGGATCCTCGTCCGGACGCTGGAGGAGCTTGAAATTGTCCTCGAAATGGGGTATGATGGCGAAATTGTGTCTGACGCTTCTTTATACGGATGGAACAGGCTGTCGGTCAATGCTCTGGCCAAAGACTGCAGGTGGATCGTCTGCCCGCTTGAACTCACTCAGGCGCAGATCAGAAATGCTGCAGGTGACAGGTCCTCACAGATGGTGCTGCCCGTCTATGGAAGGGTTCCTATGATGGAGACCGCCGGCTGTGTCCGCAGGACGGAGAATCTTTGCAGCAAAAAAATGACAGGCCGGGAAAACAGCCGGGGCCTGAGGCAGGCGGAAAGAAAGGATGTTTTTGGTCCGCAGGGGGTTGACCGGGAGGATTCTTTCTGGTACCTTGAGGACCGCATGGGAAAGAGGCTTCCTGTGCGCTGCCGCTGCGGGAACTGCTCCAATACGATCTACAATGCCGTCCCCGTTTCTCTCCATTCTTTTGCGGGAGGAGGGTTTTACAGGGAGGCGGCTGCGCATCTTTGCATGTTTACCACCGAGAGCGCGAAAGAGACAAAAGAAATTCTTCAGTTCTTTCTGGAACAGGACGGCTGTCGCGGAAAAGGGAAGAAGACGAAAGGCGCAGCTCGTCCTCCGTTTTCTGAATATACCAACGGACATTACAAAAACGGAGCGCTTTAAAAGAAGCGCGTTTTCTGCTGCTGTCGGGAAACGGCATCCCGGAATATGGGGATATTTATGAATGCATATGTAGTCACTTTATCGAAATATGTGAATACAGGAATCCTGGCTCTTTTTACACTGTTGTCATTTCTGGGATTTTTTTGGAATGGAAAAAGAGCAGGAAGGGCAGTGGAGATCCTTCAGAGGCTGCTCCTGACAGGTTTTCTGCTCAACGCGAATCTGACGATCGCATGGCTCGTCGGAGGCGCGCAGGGAAGAAAGCTTGCTCTTTTGTGTGCCATGGAGATCCTGTTTCTGATTGCCTTTATGGTGCTGTACAGGATCGTGCACGAAATGGCGAACATGATCCTGTTTAATAATCTCTGTATGCTCTTGTCTGTCGGATTTGTGATCATTTCCAGAATTTCCTTTTATGGAACGTTGGATGAGATCAGCTACAGGTCGAACGAGCCCGTAAAGCAGTTCGTAATGGCTTCAGCCGGACTGATGATCATGCTGATCATACCCTTTTTCAGGCGCTTTTTTGACTCTCTGCGCCATTTCGGGATCGTTTACGGCCTTGTGGGGATCGTCATGCTGGGCGGTGTTATGCTCCTTAGCACCGCGACCAACGGGGCGAATATTACCTATACTTTTGCCGGGTTTACATTCCAGCCTTCTGAATTTGTAAAGATCCTGTATATTCTGATGCTGGCGGCCATACTAAGCGGCGAGGTCACGGTTTTCAAGGGGATACTGGTGACGGTTCTGGCCATAATTCATGTCGGGATACTTGTCCTGTCCAGGGATCTGGGAAGTGCCCTGATCTTTTTTGTGGTCTATCTGATGATGCTGTTTGTAGCTTCGGGGAAGTGGTATGTCTTTTTTGCCGGTGCAGGCCTTGGGGCAGTGGGTGCTGTGGTCTGTTATTTTCTGTTTTCCCACGTGCGGGTAAGGGTGCAGATCTGGCAGGATCCGTTTACGCAGATCGATTCACTGGGCTATCAGATCGCGCATTCTCTTTTCGCGATCAGCTACGGAGGCCTGTGGGGGGCCGGGCTCACCCAGGGCGCGCCTTCCAAGATCCCCCTGGTGGAATCCGATTTCATTTTTTCTGCTATTGTAGAGGAAATGGGACTGGTCTTCGGAATATGCCTGCTTCTTTTATGCATTAATTGTTTTTTGAGAGTACTTATTCTCTCAGCAGGATATTCCAACAGGTTTTTCCAGCTTTTTACCTATGGAGCGGCTGTCTGCTACATTTTCCAGACATTTCTCACGGTCGGAGGAGAAACAAAATTTATCCCTCTGACCGGTGTGACCCTTCCTCTGGTAAGCTACGGAGGAAGCTCGGTCCTCTCGACCCTGACCATGTTCGGGATCATCGAGATGATCTTCATACTGCATGATGAAAGGACCGCGCGCTTTATTGCACGCTACGAGGAAGAGCATGCAGGGAAGGAATGGAATGAAGCGGGGAGCCTTGAGGAAAATCCATTAACGGAAGTTCCCCCGGATGTATATCCGGGACAGGATTCTCTGCTGAAAAACGGGGAAGGTCCTTCCGAAGGCCTGTACGGGGACTGGCATGAGGATCTGCCGGATAATTTCCCGGTCAATGGTATTTCTGAAGAGGGAATCTTTGACAATCAGTAAACAAACCATAACCAGTCAGGGAAGAAGGGCGGTGACCCGTAAAGGGGCGTTAATATGTGGAAAAAAAGACAGGAGGCAGCCGGAGAGGGCGGCATAAGGATCCCTTCAGGCTCCGGAGGCATCAGGATGGGGGCGGAACCGGACACAGGGGTTCACGTTGAGTCCGTAAGAGAAAAGGTCAGGCACCAGATCGTTTTCACTGCAGTTATTTTCATAGTTCTGTTTGCTCTTATGATAGTGAGTTTTACCGGCTATGCCACGGTACACAGGCGGGAGCTTTTTGACAATGACTATAACGGAAGGGATGTGCTTCTTGAAGAGCATAACCGCAGAGGAACGATTTTTGGCAGCAGGAGCGGTGAGGAAGTGGCGCTTGCTTTCTCCGACGAAAATAATAACAGGGAATATCCTTTTGGGGATCTGTTCTGTCATGTGGTCGGTTACTCCATCCTGGGAGGAAGCGGCATTGATGAATATATGAAGTACGAGCTTCTGCATTCTGACATCCCCTTCAAAAGCAAGCTGGAATGTGACCGGAACAATGAACGCTATCCCGGAAACGATGTCTACACGACACTGGACATAACGCTTCAGGAGTATGCTTATAATGCCATAAAGGCGGAAGATCTGCGGGGGGCGATCATGATCACACAGCCCGGGACAGGGAAGATCCTTGCCATGGTCTCGAATCCCGGATATGATCCCAATGCGATCGCACAGATCTGGGAGTATCTCAGAAACGACCAGAGCGGCAACGCCCAGCTCTTAAACCGGGCTACACAGGGGCTCTATGCCCCGGGTTCGACCTTTAAGATCGTTGATGCCGTTGAGTTTTTACAGGAAGATCCGTCCGCCATCTATTCTTTTTCCTTCAACTGTGATGACGGATGGTATGAATACGAAGGGGAGAGCATTCACTGCTTCGAGGACAAAAATCACCGGTACGAGGTGCACGGAAACCAGAATCTTGGAGAGGCTTTTGCCCATTCCTGCAACAGTGCCTTTGCCAGTATCGTTACCGAAAAAATTGACAGAAACAGGTTCAAAAAGACCCTGAAGAGAATGATGTTTGATTCCCCCCTTCCCTACGATCTGCCATACAGTACCAGTCATTCGCAGCTTCTTGAGGACGGGGATATCAGTGCCCACAACCTGATGCAGGTCGCGATCGGACAGGGCACGACAGAGGTCTCCCCCCTTCACATGAATATGATCACTATGGCAGTTGCAAACGGCGGTGTCCTCATGAGGCCTTATCTTGTCGACAGGGTCTGCACAGCGGAGAATGGACTTCTGCGCCAGTACGATAAGAGAGAAGCCGGAACTCTGATGGACAAGGATACAGCCGGCCTGGTCAGGAAGCTCATGCAAGGCGTCACCAGGGTCACCTACAACGAGTCCGACGGCAGCTCTGTCTGGGGGACGGCAAGCGAATTTGACGGTACACAGACCTATTACGCTTTCGGTAAGACCGGGACGGCGGAATTTGGAACAGATGAGGATTCACACGCCTGGTTTACGGGCTTCACCGTAAAAGCGGAAGATGGGGAGGATGGGGAGGCAGATCTTTGCATCACCGTCCTGATCGAAAACGGAGGTGTGGGTTCGGATAAGGCCGTACCCATCGCAAAGGATATCCTGGATCAGTGGTACGGGGAGCCGAGATAATCGGAATACTTACATAAAATCAATATTTTTTACTTGCGCGCCGCAACTGCTTATGTTAATATCTTTGTGTTTGGCAAAAAAAACGGAAAAAGAACAATTTTCAGAAAGGACTGGAAACGGAAAATGGGTGTTCTCAGGATTCTATTGACGGTTATCATGATTGTGATCAGTATTATCATGACTGTGATCATCCTGATGCAGGAGGGTAAATCACAGGGGCTGGGAGCGATTGCCGGCACAACTGACACATACTGGGGAAAAAACAGGGGCAGGTCCATGGAGGGCTTCCTCGTAAAGTTTACGACTGGGCTTGTGGTTGTCTTTTTCTTGCTAGCGGTTCTGCTTAACATGAACCTTTTCTGATCGGATCAGACAGGGCACCCCCAAGAGGGTGCCTTTTTTTATCGAAGGCCTGCTTAAAGGGATCATTTTTTATTCACCACTCAGAGGTCATTGAAATGGCTGACAACAGTTCTTATAAGCTGGTAGCCAATAATAAAAAGGCTTACCATGATTATTTTATCGAAGAAAAATACGAGTGCGGCATTGAGCTGTTCGGGACTGAAGTGAAGTCGATCCGGATGGGGAAGTGCAGCATTAAGGAGGCTTATGTATCGGTGTCGGGCGGCCAGGCCTATATCGAGGGAATGAATATCAGTCCCTATGAAAAGGGAAATATATTCAACCGCGAGCCTCTGCGCAAAAGGCGTCTTCTTCTTCACAAGAAGGAGATCCTGCGCCTGCAGGGACAGGTGCAGACAAAGGGATATACCATCATGCCGTTGCAGGTCTATTTTAAAAAGGGACTGGTAAAGATCGAGATCGGTCTTGCCCGCGGCAAGAAGCTCTATGACAAGCGCGACGACCTGCGCAAAAAGGCTGTCCGCAGGGATATGGAGCGTGATTTCAGAGGTGCCATGAAGATATAAAAAAACGGATGATCCGCACAAAGCCTGTACGAAATCATCCGTTTTAAAAAGCAGGTGGCGGGAATCGAACCCGTCTCCCCAGCTTGGGAAGCTGGTATTCTACCGATGAACTACACCTGCATAAAGTGATGTGCCTTTGTGATATATTGATCGGCACGAATGATATTATAGCAGAAATGAACGACATTGCAAGTGTTTTAGCGAGGAAATTTTATTTTGGGTAATAATGCACTTAATAAAAACAAGACGAAGATGCACGTACCGGGCTCACGTTCAAAGGCAGGAGCAGCGATCGCCCTGTTTTTTGTCACGCTTTCGGCTGTCCTTGCGTTCAGCGAGATCTGGGCTTTTACGACATGGGCCGGTCTTAAGATGGATGAGATACTCTATCATCTGCGCGCTCCCCTGGAGGGAACAGGCGGCGGCATGCTGCAAAAGTATGCCACGCGGTGCCTTTTGCCCGCGGCTCTGGTCATGCTCAGTGTCTTTTTGATGATCCTGCACACGCGCCGTGCTCCCCGTGCGAGGGGCCTGCTCGTGAAGCGCTCCCTGATCGGGGCCCTGACAGCTCTTGTGATCTGTCTGATCGTGGCGGTCGTAAAGCTTGACCTCATTCATTTCATTAAGGACCAGATGGATGATTCCTCTTTTATAGAGGACAATTACGTGGAGCCGATCGAGACCGCCATAAAGTTTCCCGAAAAGAAGAGGAACCTTATCTATCTTTATCTGGAATCCATGGAGATGACCTATGCGGATCAGGAGAACGGAGGAGCTTTCCCTCAGAATGTGATAAAGGAGCTCACCTCTCTCTCGAAGGAGGGCGACGATTTCTCGGGATCCTCCGGCCTTCTGAACGGGGCCCATGTCATGCCGGGCTCCACTTATACGATGGCGGGGATGTTTACCCAGGCGGCTGCCCTGCCCCTCAAAATGGATCTGGGCCAGGAATTTACGGATCAGAGGGGCTCCTTCAACAAGATGAACACCCAGGATTCCTTTTTCTCAGGAGTGACGACCCTGGGCGATATTCTGGACGGAGAGGGCTACAACCAGGTCTTTATGATGGGGTCGGACGCCACCTTCGGCGGCCGCAGGCTCTATCTGACCGAGCACGGGGATTTTGAGATCTGTGATTATAAGTGGGCCATCAAGCAGGGCCTGATCCCCAGGGATTACTATGTGTTCTGGGGCTATGAGGATGAAAAGCTTTTTGAGTACGCGAAAGAAAGGCTGACTGATCTGTCCAAAGAGGATGAGCCCTTCAATTTCTCGCTTCTGACGGTGGATAC
>DEPS01000027.1:11974-13310 GCA_002358875.1 Lachnospiraceae bacterium UBA3386
CGCTGGATACAGAAGCAGGATTTTTATAAGGACACGACCATCGTCCTGTGCGGAGACCATCTGACAATGGACAGTGATTTCTGTATCAATGTTCCCGCTTCCTATGACAGGAGGACCTATACCCTCTTCCTCAATTCCGCAGCCACCTGCACAGATCCCGGTAGGGAGAGACAGTATTCGACGCTTGACATGCTTCCCACCACGCTGGCGGCCATGGGCGCCAGTGTCGATGGAGACAGGCTTGGGCTCGGCACGAATCTGTACGGGACAAAAGATACATTGCTGGAAACCCTGGGCATGGATGATTTTTCGGAAGAACTGAGCAAAAAGAGCTCCTTTATGCAGAAACTGGCAAACATTGATCTGTACAACGAAAAGCTTTTGCGGCAGCTGGGCCTGGCCCCCTCCTCAAAGATCCAGATCACGGACCTGGATGAGGGAGCGGGGACGCTCTCCTTTACCGTCTCGGATTTTAAAAATATACATGAAAAGTTCGGATCGGTCGAAGCGCAGATCAGTGACAACGACAACCCTGACAAGGTCGTTACCGTCCAGCTCGACCGGCAGAAGAAGAATTTCTATACCGGCAGCCTTACGGGAAAAGAAGGCATCAATTTAAAATCCTGCAGGATATTCGTTTATGTAAACGGGAAGAGCGGCCGCCGGTATGAGGCCGGCAGATTGACGGGTGACCTGACGCTGCGCACTGATGATATCAGGGAATATTTAAAGAGGCTGGCGGAGAATCCCCAGTACAGTATTTTTGTCGCCATCCGGGATGACGGTACCAGGGAGATCACTTCCGATATACAGGAGCTTCTGTACGGGCTGGGACTGGAAAAGAGACTTCCCGGGCATTATCGGTGGAGCTATTACGCGGTCCTTATCCCCGGCAGGGATAAAATTGAAGAGATCAGCAAGGATGAGCTTAGCTGCAGCGGTACGCTTCCAGACGGGACTTCCTATTCGGTCATCAGCCAGGGAGGCCTGTCCGGGGCGGGAGGAGGCGCAGGCCGCTACCTTACCTGCTCTGTGATCATAGGCGATATCGATTACGCGGTTAAAAGGATCGGGCTCAATTTCGTGGTCTACGACAATGAGCACAGTGTTGTAGCTGACAGCGTGGAGTTTAATACCTATGACGGCCTTGGCGCCCGCAGAAAAGAACCTTCTCTTCAGGAAAAACAGTAAGGGACTGGTTACATTTCGGGCCCTGATTATCAGCGTCTGCTTATATAATGTGACTGTTATTCTCCCGGCATCCGTGTTATAATGACGTAAATTGCTTTGGCAGGCCGGTGGTCAGCCTGAAAAAACGGAACTTACATTTTACTTA
>DEPS01000078.1:0-134 GCA_002358875.1 Lachnospiraceae bacterium UBA3386
GTGACAACACCCTGGTTGAAACGACCGTAATACTTATGGGCGCCGTTTTCACCAAGTCCAACCGTGTCCGGCGTCAGGAAGGATCTGCATCCCATGCAGGGATAGACGTCCCCGTTTTTGTACTCCTTCATCAT
>DEPS01000078.1:325-456 GCA_002358875.1 Lachnospiraceae bacterium UBA3386
TTGACGCCCTGCATACGCTGGATGAGGACCTCGCGGATGATCATGGCCAGGTCGTCGCGCGTCCTGCCGGCCGCGACCTCGTCCAGATACATAAACACCGTCACAAAAGGAGCCTGGCCGTTGCAGGTCAT
>DEPS01000078.1:504-5443 GCA_002358875.1 Lachnospiraceae bacterium UBA3386
AGCGTGATGAGCTGGTACTGGATGGTCTGGATCCCGCTCTTTACCTCTTCATAGAGGCGCAGCTCCGTCACCCTGTCGATGATCTCGTCTGTGAGCGGCTCGCCGCAGGCCTTTCTCTCCTCCACGACCTGGGCGCGGATCTTGCGGCGGCTGACGTCCACAAAGGGCGCCAGATGCGCAAGGGAGAAGGACTGGCCGCCGTACTGGTTGGAAGCCACCTGGGCAACGATCTGCGTCGTCACGTTGCAGGCCGTGTAGAAGCTGTGGGGCTTCTCTATCAGGGTCTCGCTGATGACCGTGCCGTTCTGCAGCATGTCCTCGAGATTGATCAGATCGCAGTTGTGCTCCTTCTGGGCGTAGTAATCGGAATCATGGAAATGGATGATTCCCTCCTCATGGGCCCTGACGATTTCAGCGGGAAGCAGCACGCGCCGTGTCAGATCCTTCGAGACCTCGCCGGCCATGTAGTCGCGCTGAGTGGAATTTATCACAGGATTCTTGTTTGAATTCTCCTGCTTGACCTCTTCATTGAGCTGCTCGATCAGTGCCAGGATTCCGTTGTCCGTCGTATTCGACTTTCGGGACAGTTCCCTGCGGAAACGATAGCGGACATATTTCTGCGCCACCTCATAACCCCGCATCTCCATGATACCCGTCTCGACCATGTCCTGAATATCCTCGACATTTACGGCATGCGTCGACTGCTGGATCTGCCTGGCGATCTTCTCTGCCACCGCCTCGATCTGGTATTCATTGAGCTGATGGATCGGATCCACCTCCCTGTTTGCCTTGCTGATCGCGTTGATGATCTTGGAAATGTCAAAAGACACCTCCTGCCCGTCACGCTTGATAATATTTGTCGTCACGACCGTCGCCCTGTTCCCTGCCATGACCGTCCTCCCCCCGAAAAGCACAAGTAAATGCGGTAAAACCAAATCTTGTATTAAAAGTCAAAAATGATCTATATCTTGTATTTCTTGCGTGTCGAATACCATCATACACCCAAATGTCCCTTTTGAAAAGTAAAAAAAATGCAAGTCATTTTCTGACTTTTTGGTCAATCCTTTGAAAATTCGGGTCTGCTGTTCTATGACCGCCGTCGGACTTATCTGTACACAACGACAGGCATCTTGACATCGCACCAGGAAAAAAGCTCCTTCGCCCCCTCCACGGGAAGATTGACGCATCCATGGGAACCGTCTTTCAGGTATACTGTACCGCCAAAAGCCGTACGCCACCAGGCGTCGTGGAAACCGCATTCGGCATAGAAGGGCATCCAGTAGCTGACCTTCGTTTCATACTCATATTTTCCATTGGACTGCATGGCGCCCTGGAGAGTGGCGTCTTTGTCCATGAACATGATCCCGAAGACACCTGTGGGGGTATCGTGGCCGTCGGAGGCGTTGCCGCTCACACAGTCGCAGTCCATCTTGAGCTCACCGTTCACATAACACCAGATGTGCTGGGCCCCCAGATCCACCTCAATATAGGATGTTCCGATGCCGTCATTTTCCGTCTCTTTATTATAAGGGGAAATATGGTAGCAGGGCTCCCGCGTATCCTTTCTCCCGGCAGCAAGATCCTCCAGAAGAAGTTTTTTCTCCGTGATCTGATCCACCATATACCCGTAATCTCCGCCTCTTACTGTGATCGTGCCGCGCAGAGTAGATTGAAATTTCCTGCCCATCCCGATCGTATTGGCATTGTAGGCAACTTCCTCAAGAAAAGCTTCGACCTTTCCTGCCCACACCTCATCGTCCTTGACCAGCCTTCCCTTTTTATCACGGACCAGCCAGTCCTTCATGACATCCGAGTTGATCTTCATGGTTTCTCCGTCGGGCAGCTCATACGTGATGCTGGCGCCCACAATGTCATTGAGGTCATTACAGCGGGAGATCAGCTTTGCATTGTCCTTTGTCACTTCCGCCGCCACATATACGCCGTCCTTCTCTTCAGCGTCTATCATTCCCTCATATCGGGAAGCCGCATCCGTCACAGCTGCCTCCAGCTGAACGGTCTCAATTGTGCTTCCCTCTGTATCAGGGATGATCACAAAACGCCCGTCCTGTTCCTTAGTACCGTCCTGGAAAGTAATATACGCATTCTCCGGCTTCTCCATATTCTCCTTTTGAAGCTCAGGGAGTTTTTCCAGGGCTTTTGCGACAAGACCGTCGTCCGTAGTCCCCCTCTGTGTGATGGTATATGACGAATCCTCAAAGAAATATTTCATCCAGCATAACTGGTCCTGCTCCTGCAAAAGAGCATCAATACTGCCGTCAGGTTTATACTCAAACCCCATGTCTTCCGCGCTGAGCATCTCTGTCGTACCCCCGCGGAACCGGATATTCAGCACATAGTTTTTGGCGGCCTTTGCAAACTGCCCATCTGCCTCCTCCGCCGTCATCCCGGAACAGTCGATTCCGTTTATCCTTGTCCCGGGCATAAAATGACTTTCACAATATCTGTAACCATAGGCATAGATTCCTGCGACAACAAGCAGTACGACAAAAAGAGCGACCCAGAAGGCTGCCCTGCTGCGCCTTCCCTTCCCGGAGTCCTGTGCTTTAGTCCCGTCAAATACCATCTCTTTGCTGTCCGGAACGTTGACACCTGTATTCCCGGGGCTCTTAGCGCCTCCCGCAGCCTCAGTCCCTGTGCCATCCCCTTTGTCCTTCTGCGCATTCCCCGCAGACGTCACGGGCGCGGTCCCGCCTGCTTCCTCTCTTTCCGCAGGCACGACGGCTCCGCCTGCTTCCTCTGCCGATCCCACGCTTTCCGCGGGCACGGTCCCGGCCTCTTCCACACTTTCCGCGGTCGCAGTCCCGGCCTCTTCCTCTACAGCTTCCAAACTTTCAGCGGGTGCGGTCCCGGCCTCTTCCTCTACAGCNNGCTTCCACACTTTCCGCGGTCGCGGTCCCGTCTGCTTCCTCTACCGCTTCTAATCTTTCCGCGGGTGCAGTCCCGGCCTCTTCCTCTACAGCTTCCACTCTTTCAGCGGGTGCGGTCCCGGCTTCTTCCTCTACAGCTTCCACTCTTTCAGCGGGAACAGTCCCGGCCTCTTCCTCTACAGCTTCCACTCTTTCAGCGGGTACGGCTGCCCCTGCTTTATCCTCCCCGTCGGGAATATCTTTTCCGTTCTCTGCACTTATTGCAGCTTTCGGATCTCCCTGGGCGCTGCAGCTTTTATTGTCCTCTTTAGGATCCGGTAAAACTTTTTTTATCTCTTCGTTTTTTAACGTATTTTTTTTGCTCATAAATCTTTCCTTACATAAAAACCTTGCACTTTCATCGGTCCCGGCTAAGAGCCCGATGAATCCTGCAGACCATAAAAGCCGGCGGAATCATTCCTGCCATACCCCACAGTCTGCAGAGCTTATCACGAATGCCTTTGATTATACACCATCTTTTGGCACAGGGACAGAAAATTTCTTTCTGCTAATAAAACGACCGGTAAGGCCCGCTTTTTACCTCATCACTCATCCGGACGATATTCAGACCTGCAGGTTACAGACATGATAGTAATTCCAAAACAGTAATGACAAAAATTCGACCTGTACAGCATCAGCACCAATGTGCCTTAGCCGATACAGGCCGATTCAGTCAAAGGATAACAGATTTAAAAAGCAGATCTGTTATCCGAAAATACAGACTGCATATTATGATACAGCCGTCAGAAAAAAACCGTTTTCATGACTTTGAGCGTGTCCCCCTCCTTCATACTTCCTTTCACATACCTTGTCTGCCTGGTCGATGAACCCGGGAGCCCGATCTCCTGCAGCATCATATCTACTGCCTCCGCCGCAATTCCGTGCAGGTTCATATCCCAGCAGGTCAAAGCTTTGTCTGAATGCCCCTTAAAATCGAGATATCTCATGGACACGACCGACAAATCATCCGGTACAGACAGTCCCATACGGCTGACTGCAGACATGCCTCCCTGCAACAGTAAATCATCACTAAACACCAGACAGGTCGGCTTGAACCATTTTGCCCTCTTTAGAATAGCTTCTGTCGCAAGCAGCGCTCCCTGCTCGTCTTCCGGTTCCACACAGAAGATATTATTGACGGAAAGATCCATTCCGATTTCCCGAGCAATATCTATCAGCTTTTTTTCCAGGCTGTACACTCTTCCTCCTTTCCTGCCGTAAACAAGAGCAATCCTCCTGTGTCCCGACCTGTAGATCCTCCTGAAAATCTGCGCCAGCCCTTCTTCATGATCAGGCATCACACTGCCCCAGGAAGAAAGAGTGCTCCCTACAGTTACAACAGGGATCTCCCCGAGTGCAAGGCTGCGAAGTTCCTTCAGCTCCTGCATATGATACAGATCCGATTCCTTCACATTACTGATAAGGAATATTCCTTCCAGCTCTAAAAATCTTGCCCTGTATAAAACTCCCGGCCTGGAAATAGCCTTTTTCTTCTCCTTTTTATTTTCGCTGTTCTCCGGGCTCTTCATGGTGCTTTCCGAAACACTTTTATTCACACCCTTCTCCGATTTTTTCACAGCGCTTTTACCTGCCTTCTCTGCAGAACTAAGCAGCACCAGATCATAGCCTTTTTCAATCAGGCACTTTCTGATCTCCAGGATCAGCAGATCATTTTTGATCAATTCCGCGTCCTTTGTAACCACAAGGCCGATCATAAATGTGTGTACCCGGCTCCTCTCTATTTTCTTATTCCGATAACCCATTCTTTCTGCTGTTTCCCTGATCAGTTCTTTTTTCTCATCACTGATATCATAATGATCATTCAAAGCCCTGCTGACTGAAGAAGGCGATACTCCGCACATCAGAGCAATTTCTTCAAGTGTGATCATTTTTTTCTCCTTTTCTGTCTTAACTGGATGTTAATAAGTTACTATAATTTTTTTACATCACCTTATTCTTTGCCCGAAGTGTGGTTTGCGCAAACAAAAATGACTTTATAACTCTTAGCGTAT
>DEPS01000054.1 GCA_002358875.1 Lachnospiraceae bacterium UBA3386
CTGTGTGTCAGGCAGTACAGGCCTGGACGGACTGGCCGGTGAAAATGTTTACGGAACCTACGTGCACGGCATTTTTGACGCACCGGGCATTGCAAGGAGCTGTGTGCAGGCCCTGGCAGAGAGAAAGGGAATCTCCATTTTTACCCGGGAAACATATGAGACTATGGATCCCCGGGCTTATAAGGAAGCGCAGTATGATCTGCTTGCGGATACTCTGCGCCGTCACCTGGACATGAAGAAGATATATGAGATCCTGAGGAAGGGTGTCTGAGATGGTGATGTTTTACAGGTGCCTAAGTGAAACACAGGAACCGTCCCCTGGTCCACCCCCGGAGTGAAACACAGGAACCGTCCCCTGTTCCAAAAACAGCCCGGTATTTCCATCGGAGAGGAAATACCGGGCTGTTTATGTAGGCTGTCTGTTACAGCAGAATGTATTTGAGAACGAAGAGTACTGCCAGGACGTACATGAGCGGAGACATCTTCTTGATCTTTCCTGTAAAGATGTGCAGAAGGACATAGGAGATGATGCCCAGAGAGATGCCCTCGGAGATGGAGTACATGAAGGGCATGGAGAAGATGGCTATGTAGGCCGGGATGGCTTCAAGGGTGTCGTCCCAGGAGATCTTCACGACCTGCTGCATCATGAGGAAGCCTACGATGATCAGGGCAGGTGCGGTCGCAAACGAAGGGATCGTGAGGAAGATCGGAGAGAAGAAGAGCGCCAGGATGAAGAAGGCGCCCGTCGTGATGGCGGTCAGTCCGGTGCGTCCGCCCTCGGCAATGCCCGAGGAGGATTCGACGAAGGTTGTTACGGTGGAGGTGCCGAGGCAGGCGCCCGCAGTTGTTCCGATGGCGTCGGCCAGGAGGGCACCCTTGATGTTGGGGAGATGTCCGTCCTTATCCAGCATGTCCGCCTTGGAGGCGCAGCCGATCAGCGTGCCCAGGGTGTCGAACAGGTCGACGAAAAGGAAGGCAAAGATGACGGAGAAGAAATTGAGGCTGAAAAGATTGGAAAAATCCAGCTTCATGAAGGTGGGCGCCAGGGAAGCCGGTGCGGAGAAAACTCCGGACGGGATCAGGCTGTAAAACCCGGCTTCGGGATTGGGGACATAAAGCCCTGCGATCTGGCAGAGGATCCCCAGAAGCCAGGTGACGATGATGCCCAGAAGGATATTGCCGCGAACGTTGTTGATCACCAGATAAGCTGTGATCACCATTCCGATCAGAGAGAGGAGAACAGTGATGCCCTCATAGCTGAAGGTGCCATCGCGGAGCGATCCGCTGAAGGAAAAGATGGAGACGAGTGTTGAGCCGCTCACGACGATATGGGCGTTTTGAAGGCCGATGAAGCAGATGAAGAGGCCGATTCCGACAGAGACCCCCAGTTTAAGGGTCGTCGGGATCGCGTTAAAGATGGCCTCGCGGACATTTGTCAGCGACAGGACGATGAAAATGATGCCCTCCGCGAAGACAGCGGTCAGCGCCGTCTGCCAGGAGTATCCCATTCCGATGACAACTGTGTAGGCGAGATAGGCGTTGAGCCCCATGCCGGCTGAAAGCGCAAACGGCAGGTTGGCCAGAAGCGCCATCAGGACGCAGGCGAGTCCTGACGCCAGTGCCGTAGCGGTGAAGACAGCGCCCTTGTCCATGCCGGCGTCCCCCAAGATTGCCGGATTGACTGCCAGGATGTAGGCCATGGTCATGAAGGTAGTGATCCCTGCCATGATCTCAGTGCGGACGTCCGTCCCTCTCTCCTTTAGTTTGAAAAATGATTCCATTTTCTACTCCTCCCTGGAAAACTGAAAAACAAGCGGACTGATAAAAGTGACCTTTAAGAAACGAATTTCGACATAATATTAACATATTCTATTTGAAAATAATATATTTTTGAGATATGCTTTTTGATATGTATTTTTCTACTGATAAGCATGTTTTGTATTTTACAGCTTTAGAAAAGTCACGAATTCTCAAGCTGTGTTCTTCACAGCTTATAAAAAACTGCGAATTCCCGGAATTCTTACTTAATTTTTGGAAAGGATAGAAGTAGATAACTATATGACAGATATGGAAAAAGATATGCAGAAAATGAAAGAAAAGATTGAGAGCCTTTCGTCTTATGAGGTGCTTTCGCACGAATATCTGCCGGATGTGGATTCGGACAGCTGGCTTCTTGTCCATAAAAAGACAGGGGCCAGGGTGGCTCTGCTTCCAAAGGCGGATAATAATAAGGTATTCTATATCGCCTTCCGCACGCCGCCGGAGGATTCGACGGGCGTCGCGCATATTATTGAGCACACTGTCCTGTGCGGGTCCAGGGATTTTCCTGTGAAGGATCCCTTCATTGAGCTGGCCAAGGGGTCGCTCAATACTTTTCTCAACGCCATGACCTATCCGGACAAGACGGTCTATCCGGTGGCGAGCTGCAACGCGCAGGACTTTAAAAATCTGATGCACGTCTACATGGACGCAGTTTTCTATCCCAATATTTACAGGGAGCAGAACATTTTCCGGCAGGAGGGGTGGCACTACGAGGCTGAGGACGCGGATGGAGAAATCACGGTAAACGGCGTCGTTTACAATGAGATGAAGGGCGCCCTGTCGTCGCCCGACGACATCCTTGGCCGGCAGATCGGCGCTGCGCTCTATCCGCATACGCCCTATGTCCACGAGTCCGGGGGCGACCCGGTCAATATTCCGGACCTGACCTATGAGGATTATCTGGAATTCCACCGCCGCTACTATCATCCGTCGAACAGCTATATTTATCTCTACGGGGACATGGATATGGCGGAGAGGCTTTGCTGGATCGACGAGGCCTATCTGTCTCATTTTGACCGCCTCGACATTGATTCCAGCATTCCGGTCGAGCCTGCATTTGACGCTCCCGTCGAGTCTTACTGCCGCTATTCCATCCTTCCCGAGGAGGATCCGGAGGGAAAATCCTTCCTTTCCTGGAACGTATCCGCCTTCCCGGACAGCCTGGACGCAGGTCAGAATATGGCGCTGAAGGTTCTCAACTACGCGCTCTGCGATGCAGAGGGCGCACCCGTCCGCAAGGCCCTGCGCGACAGGGGGCTTGGCGAGGACGTCTATACCATGTTCGAATCAGGCATCCGCCAGCCCAGCTATTCCATCGTAGCCAAATATGCGGATCCGGACAGAAAGGACGAATTCGTCTCTGCTATTCGCAGTGAGATGGAGCGGATCGCCAGTGACGGTATCGACCCCCGCGCGGTCGAGGCCGGCATCAATTATTATGAATTCCGCTACCGTGAGGCGGATTTCGGTTCATATCCCAAGGGGCTCGTTTACGGTCTGAACGCTCTCGAGTCCTGGCTCTATGATGACCAAAAGCCCTTTATCAATCTTCGCATCGGCGATTATTTTGACGAGATGAGAAAGGCGGTGAAGGAGGGCTTTTTTGAAAAAATGATCCGCAGGATCTTCCTTGACAATCCCCACTGCGCCGTGGTCGTCTTAAAGCCGGAGCAGGGGCTGTCCGACCGGCTCGACGAACAGATGCGGGCCCGCATGAAGGAGTTTGCGGCGTCCTGCACGAGAGAGGAGCGGGAGAAAATCGTGGAGGATCTGGCCGCCCTGCGCGCCTGGCAGCAGACTCCCGACGCGGAGGAGGACATCCTCAAGATCCCCATGCTCCGCAGGGAGGACCTGGAAAGAAAGGCTGTCCTTCCTTTTAACGAGATCCATGAGATCGAGGCTGGGGCGGCGCATCGCGTCACTGCAGTTACTCATCCTCAGTCCACCAGCAGGATCGACTATCTGACATTTTTGTTTAATGTCCGCCGACTGCCGGAAAAATACATCCGCCACCTGTGCATCTTCAAGACCCTGTTCAGTGTGCTGGACACGGCCTCACACGACTATGCCGCTCTGGGGCATGAGATCAATATCTGCACCGGAGGCATCGGCGCCGTCGTTTCGGGATACAACTGGTACGGCGCTGAAGGAAAGGATGTCCCGCAAGGGTATCGCATGACCTTCGAAGTCAATGTAAAAACTCTGCACAAAAATCTGGGGGCGGCTCTTTCGCTGCTTGAAGAGATCCTTATGACGACCGACTACGACATGCCTGAACGCATCCTGGAGGTCCTGGAGGAGGAGCGTGCGGGGATGAGGGCCGGAATGGCCGCCGCAGGCCACGCCACTGCCGCCCAGAGGGCCCTGTCCTATATCTCGGAGCCTGCCGCCCTGATGGATCTGGTGAGCGGCATCAGTGCCTACCAGAAGATCGACGAGGCCTGTGAGAAGCTCTCCGACCCTGAATACGCGCGGGAGCTCTGCACTGTACTTAAGGAAATGGCGCAGGCTATTTTCAGGCCCGAAAACCTCATTTTTGACTGCACGGCCACGAAGGAAGACATCCCGGAGATCCTTTCGGCGGTCGGGAAAACTGTTTCTGCTTTTAATACAGAGAGCACTCAGGAAAAGAAAGCGCGGTACATGGGACCTGAAGCTGTTTCCGAAAAGGAAGCGCTGCACGCGGGTTCTGAAGCTGTTTCTGTAGAGAAAACAGAGGAAGCAGGGGAAAGCGCGCAGGCAGAAGCAGAGACAGCTGCCCCGTTTTTTGTCCCGGTTCTTGAAAAGAAGAACGAGGGTCTCACTACTGCCGGCCAGGTCCAGTATGTCTGCCGCGCGGGCCACTACACGGGAGAGGGCAGGGAGAGCACTGGCGCCTTCCGGGTCCTGCGCGTACTGCTTGGCTATGAATATCTCTGGAACCGCATCCGCGTCGAGGGCGGTGCCTATGGCTGCATGAGCAGCTTCACCCGGGACGGCTACGCCTTTTTGGTGTCCTACCGCGATCCCCACTTAAAGCGCACGATCCGCACCTTTGAGGAGACGGGGGACTTTTTGCGCGGCTTTGACGCGGACGAGAGGACCATGACAAAATATATCATCGGTGCGGTCAGTGCTCTTGACCAGCCCATGACGCCCTATGTTTTCGGCAGGTATTCCCTGTCCGCCTATCTCACGGGCGTAGAAGACAGCGCCTTCCAGAAGGAGCGTGACCAGGTGCTCGACGCCGGTGTCAGCGATCTCCGCGCTCTGGCGCCTTACCTGGATGCCGTCATGGCGGACGGCTGCCTCTGCGCAGTGGGAAGCGACGCAAAGATCCGCGAAAACAGCGATCTCTTCGGAGAGATCCGGAAACTGGTATAGCAGACAGCAGGGAAGTGAACCAGGGGACAGTTCCTCAGTCCAACGGACCAGGGAACTGTCCCTGATTCCGTACGAAATATCGATTGATATACAGGCTGATTTACGATAAATATGAACATCTCTTTTGTGGTGTTGAACAGAGGGAATCTCTGTATTTGACCGCAAGATCGCAAGATAAGGAAGCACATGGAATACGAGTGTACTATTCGGTTCATGAAGGGAAAAAAGAACATCTTCAGAGTCATACATGCCCTTTGCCTGGTATTCAGTCTCTGCAATAATCCTTTTCCAATGCATGAGCTATATGCACAACATAGCTGATATGAATTGACAGGAGGGCACAGTATGGCAATGAATCTTTCCAAGGGTCAGGAGGTCAGCATCTCTCATAAACAAGCCCATCTGTGGCAGAATATCGCCTGCCGTGTCGCACTAACCAGAAAGTAAGGGGACGGTTCCTCGTTCCACACAGACCAGGGGACGCAGTTGTTTGACTAAGCCAACGGAAAAGCCTGTCTGGGCGGGACAGGTTTCGAAGAACTACTGACTTAGAACGGATAACCTTATCAAACCCGGAGGATTATATTGAAAGTTCCGTATATTTTAGCCGGGAATAGTTTTACGGAATTGTTGAAAAAAGAAACAGGCAAAGATTCTGTCAGGGAAAATAGAAAAACGATCCTTTTTCATTATTATCGTGAAGGCAAAAAGCGTGATCTAATCCTGCAGGGGCTGCCGGAAACGATCCGACGTGCCAAACCGTAACTGACAGCAGCATGAGAGACTAAAAGAAAATGAACTATATTAACATTCAGGAAAGGGAAAGAATGGATCAGGATATTATGGAGATCGATCAAAGAAACAATGATGCAGAGAAGGTTCCGGAGGAAGCCGCTGCCGGCTCTGCGGAGGAGGCTCCTGCGCCTTTTCCTAAAAAGTCGGGCTTTGCCACGATCATCGGCAGGCCCAACGTCGGAAAGTCGACACTGATGAACCGCATGATCGGACAGAAGATCGCGATCACTTCCTACAAGCCTCAGACCACCCGGACCAAGATCAGGACGATCTACACGGGCGAAGAGGGGCAGATCGTCTTTCTGGACACGCCCGGCATTCACGAGAGCCGGACCAAGCTGGGCGCCTACATGGTGAAGGCGGCAAAAGGCACCTTAAAAGAGGTGGACGTCATCCTCTGGCTGGTGGAGCCTCGCGCCTCGCTTTCGCCTGAGGACAAGGCCATCATTGAGCTCCTGGGAGAAGTGAAGACGCCGGTCATCATCGTGATCAACAAGGTGGACAAGGTGAAGAAGGCTGAAATCCTGCCCGTCATCGACCTTTATGCGCACGCAGGGAATTTCCATGAGATCATCCCGGTAAGTGCCCGCAAGGGCGACGGGGTGGACCAGCTGATGGAGGAGATCTTTCGTTTGCTGCCCGAAGGAGAACCTTTTTACGACGAGGATATGGTGACGACCCAGACCGAGCGCGAGATCGCAGGGGAGATCATCAGAGAAAAAGCTCTGCGCCTTCTGCAGGAGGAGGTGCCTCACGGCATCGCGGTGACCATCGAATCCATGAAGACACGCAGCAGAAAAGGAAAGGGAGACATCTGTGACATAGATGCTTCCATCATCTGTGAGAGAGAGGGGCACAAAAGCATCGTCATCGGAAAGGGCGGCGAGATGCTCAGGAAGATCGGTACAGATGCAAGAAAGGATATCGAAAACATGCTCCAGTGTCAGGTGAACTTAAAGCTCTGGGTCAAGGTGCGCCGCGACTGGAAGGACGACGATACGCAGATGCGTTCATTCGGCTACGACGAACGTAAGCTGTAGGCCGGCGTATGTTTTTGCGATCCCGGGAAACAGCAGGTAAAGAAATAAGTGCGGCTGCCTGTACAGGCATAAAACTTTCGTGCGGGGATGAAATGAAAAGCGACCGTTTTGGTATTGATATCAGAAAATACTGTAAAGACCACGAAGAAGCTGTAAGGGCAGTCCTCGCGGAGGGGAGGGTCACACAGGAGCTTTACGTAATACACAGAGAAAAGATCCGTATTCTCCAGCACGAAAGACTGGTTCATCTGATCGTCACCGTCATGGTCGTCTTTGTAGAGGCATTCGTCACGGAACTGGTTCTCGTACACCCGGAGATGGGCATTGTCCCCGCTGTGGTCATGCTTGGCCTGGCTGTTCTTCTTGCCTTCTATTTCAGGCACTATTTTTTCCTCGAAAACACCGTCCAGCGCTGGTATATATTATTGGATGAGCTGCGTTACGGGTCACCGAATTCGAGGGGGGTGTGCGCATCTGAGCGCAAAACCCCGGGCAGCTGAGTTACAAATGCCTGAAGCTGATTAAAACAAAAGGGTTGCGGGACTTTCAAAAATACATTACTCTAATATACGGAACAAAAAAAATCATTTTCGCAAATTCAATAATAATGTCATATAACATTGACAGAGAACAAACTTTTTTTAAGGAGGAATTATCATGCTGAATATTCAGAAGTCTGTTGAAGGAAGCAAGGTTGTCTATACGCTGGAGGGAAGGCTTGATACCGTTACGGCGCCTGATCTGGAGAAGGATATCCGGGCGTCTCTTGAAGGAATCAAGGATCTGGTGATGGATTTTGAGAAGCTTGAGTATATTTCTTCAGCCGGGCTTCGTGTTCTTTTGGCAGCTCAGAAGATCATGACGAAGCAGGGAGAGATGAAGATCACCCATGTGAACGAGACGATCATGGAAATCTTTGAGGTGACCGGCTTCTCGGATATTCTGACCATCGAATAAGGTGCAGACTTGCCCGAATCGAAACCACACTCAAGGTAAGCAGCTGTTTTGAGCAGAGAACATCCTGCCTGTATGAACTATTCGGAACAGAATTATTTGCAGGTGATAAATGTGCTTCTTTCGCACTGCAGCAGGGAGAGGATGAAGATGTATGAACTTGAAATCGAGGCAGCAATCGATAATCTGGGGGAGGTTCTTGCTTTTGTAGACGAAAAGCTTGAAGAAGCTGGCTGTCTGCCGAAAGTGCAGATCCAGATCGACATCGCTGTTGAGGAAATCTTTGTAAATATTGCTCATTATGCCTATGTGCCGGATACAGGGCAGGTGAAAATAGGGCTGGAAATTACCCGCGACGATAACATGATCATAACTTTTATTGACCGGGGAAAGGCTTATGACCCGCTGAAGAAGGCGGATCCGGATTTGACGCTTTCGGCAGATGAAAGACCCATCGGAGGCCTGGGAATCTATATGGTCAAAAAGAGCATGGACGACATGAGGTATTACCGCTCTGACAGCAGGAATATTCTGGTTCTGACCAAGAAGATTAAATGACGTAAAAAGGATAAAGAGGAGAACCATGAGATATGAAATAAGTAACCAGCCGTTTACCGTAGCGACACTGCAGTTGGAGAAGGGGGAGACCGTAAAGTGCCAGAGCGGCGCTATGGCATGGATGTCTCCCGGCATCAGCATGGAAACGAAGACGGGAGGCTTTGGCAGCATTTTCAAGAAAGCGGTTGTCGGCGAATCGATCGCCCTCAATCACTATACTGCCGAAGAGGCGGGGGAGCTGGTGCTGGCCAAGCACTGTCCCGGCGATATCATTGTCTTTGACATCAGCTCAATGCCGATCATCGTGCAGAAGACATCCTTCCTTGCATCTGCAGGCGATGTGGACATGGAGATTTATCTTCAGCGCAAGGGCATGGTGGGCTTTTTCAGCGGAGAAGGATTCCTGATGGAAAAATATTCCGGAACAGGACTGGTTTTCCTGGAAATCGGCGGATCCGTGCAGGAGAGGACGCTCGGTCCCGGTGAAAAGATTATCGTGAACAGCGGTTTCGTTGCGGCAATGGATGCAACCTGCGAGATGGATATTCAGCAGGTCAGGGGATTGTCAAATATGCTTTTGGGCGGAGAGGGTCTGTTCAATACTGTTGTCACGGGACCCGGCAGAGTATGGCTCCAGACAATGCCCATCAACACGCTCGCTATGAACCTGTATTCCTATATGCCCCATCCGAGCGGGAGCTGACAGCCATCCGGGCGGGGAGTGACAGCTCCGACCCTGTCGTAAAAGAAATTGGACCTGGAATCCGGTCTGCAGGAGCTTTCAAGGCATATGAAGGCAGATACAGTAATTGTTGACTGGTATAAAAAATTATACGAAAGCATGCTTCGTTGAGCCCATCGGAGAAACCCGTTCCGGGCTTTCTCCCCGGTATGCAGCACTGACGTGCGGCATGGGGTA
>DEPS01000061.1 GCA_002358875.1 Lachnospiraceae bacterium UBA3386
TATGTGAAACGCCTCGAGTTTCGAGGCAGTTCTGAACTGTAACGGCCCGACAGAAGCCTTCTCCCGGACCGGTACAGGAAACTTGCTGTATTTTATAATAATTCTCAGGGTGCTATAATAGAAAAAAGATTTTTAGAAAGAAAGGAAAAGAAACGACATTGAAGGAGATCATTGGCTCATCAGATAAAAGACCTGTCCTGTCCCGTGAAGAGGCTGTGAAGAGGGCAAGGCAGAAAAGATTCGGCGCGGATCCCCAAAAGCCCCTGCAGCAGGAGCCGCNNCGGCGGTCGGCGGGGAGCTTCAGAGCCGGAACCGCGCCGGAAGAAGCCCCTGCAGCAGGAGCCGTCCGGCGGTCGGCGGGGAGCTTCAGAGCCGGAACCGCGCCGGAAGAAGCCCCTGCAGCAGGAGTTATCCGGCGGTCGGCGCAGAGGTTCGGACAAATACCGGCAAAAGTCAGGGCAGCAGGGAGCACCCGGCGGGGAAGAGAGAAAGCCGTCCGCAGGGAGCAGGTCTTCCGAAAAGAGATTTTCGGAAAGGGAATCATCCGGAAGAAGGGTTTCGAAAAGCAGATCTTCCGGAAGGAAGAGACGGCGGCTTTTTCCTGCGGCCTTTGCTCTGCTGCTGGTCCTCCTCGCCCTCTTTGTTATTGTGAAAATCATTCCCGGGCTTATCCGGAAAGTCGGGAATACTGTTATCAGGGATACGGTTCCGCCTGTCATCGAGCTGACGTCGGATCCGGATTATATTGTTTATCCGGGGCAGGAATATGAGGAGGAAGGCTACACTGCCACTGATGACAGGGACGGGGACCTGACAGATAAGGTCAGCCGGACCGTTGAAGACGGGCAGATCTGCTACCGCGTCACGGATCAGGCCGGAAACAGTGCTGTCCGATACAGGGAGATCCCCTACGCCGAGGTGTCTTCCAATAAGCTGGAGGGGAGCAGCAGCGCCAAAGAGCTGGCAAAGATGCGCGAGAGCTTTCCCAGGGCGGGAGGCGGGTCTTCCGGCTCCGGAAAGACCATCTATCTGACCTTTGACGACGGTCCGGGCAAGTACACGGAGCGGCTTTTAAAGACGCTGGAGCGCAACAACGTGCATGTGACATTTTTTGTCACAGGAGCTTTTCCTGTCTACGAGGATATGATCAAAAAGGAATACGAGGCTGGCCACAGTATCGGCATTCATACCTTTTCGCATGATTTTGACAGTATTTACAAGGATGCGGACGCCTTCTGGAATGATATCGGAAAGATGCAGGAGGTCGTCGTCCGTCAGACCGGGCACCCGACCAACCTGATGAGGTTTGCGGGTGGAAGCTCTAATACAGTGGGTGTCTGGCAGACGCCCGGAATCATGGAGCTTCTGGTAAAGCAGGCCCCGGGAAAGGGCTTCCAGTATTTTGACTGGAATGTCTCGAGCGGGGACGGTGCGGCGGAGGGCGACAGCGCCATGGTCATTTCGAGGATCACGTCGCAGATCCAGAACTATGATCAATCAGTGGTCCTGTGCCACGACACCAAGGAATACACCGTCATTGCCATGGAGTATCTTATCCCCTGGCTTTTGGATAACGGGTATACGATCAGTCCGCTCTCTTTTGACAGCGAGCCGGCGCATCATTTGGAGGCAGAGCAATGATCGTTCCGGGAAGACAGAGGGTGCCTTCTGGGGTGGCTGGATGGTCATTTTCCGGCGGTAGAAAAAGTGGCAGGGACAGATAAGCGGCAATGCCGGGAGGGACTTAGGGTCATGTCGATGCAAAAGAAAACAGAGCAGCTTGAAAGAGAGCGGGTGAGACTGGCTGGCTGCGCAGCTGACAGGACAAAAAAACCGGTGGAAGGGCCGGTAAAACGGATGGATCCTTTCAGGGAAAAAACAGATGATACGGAAGGCGGGGTGCCGCTGAAGACGGATCCGGGGCGGGAAAAGACAGCCGCGGAGCGGCAGCATGCTGCAGGTAAGTATACTGCACGGGAGCGTATCGGCCTGTTTATGGATCCGGGGAGCTTTCATGAGATTGGATTGTTCGCAAGGCACCAGTGCATGGACTTCGGAATGGATAAAAAAGAAATTCCGGCGGACGGCGTGGTGACAGGATACGGCCGTGTTGATGGAAGGAAGGTCTTTGTATACGCACAGGATTTTACGGCTTACGGCGGATCTATTGGAAAGATGCAGGCGATGAAGATCTGCAGGGTATTGGATCTGGCCGCAGAGGCCGGCGCGCCGGTGATCGGGATCAATGATTCGGGAGGCGCCCGGGTCCAGGAGGGAGTGGATGCCCTGGCCGGGATCGGGGAGATTTTCCGCAGGCTCGTAGATAACTCGGGAAGAATCCCTCAGATCTCGATGATCATGGGCCCCTGTGCGGGCGGTGCGGCTTATGCCCCGGCGATGACGGATCTGGTCGTGATGAGAAAGGGACAGGGCTTAATGTTCTGTACGGGCCCCGGTGTGATCAGGGACGTGACGGGGGAGGCCGTGGACGCCCAGGCTCTGGGCGGGGCAAAAATGCATGCGGAGCGAAGCGGCGAGGTGGATCTGGCGGCTGAGACGGAAGAAGAGGCCTTCGCCCTTGTGCGGCAGGTCCTGGGATATCTGCCTTCATCCTGCATGGAAAAGCCTCCGCGCAGGGCGTACGAAAAAAAAGCAGGATCCGGGGAGAATGCTCAGCTGAAGCCGGAGCTGGAAATGATCGAACCGGATGACACGGAGCTGCGGCCGATGCTGGAAACGATTGTACCGGATGAAAGCCGCAAGCCCTACGACATGCTGGATGTCATCGCACAGATCGCCGACAGGGAAAGCTTTCTTGAGCTTCAGCCCTTGTTTGCGGACAATCTGATCACAGGATTTGCCAGAATCGGGGGAAGGCCCGTGGGCATTGTGGCCAGCCAGCCTTATGTGATGGCGGGGTGTCTGGATCTGGATGCTTCTGACAAGGGAGCGCGGTTCGTTGAGCTGTGCTCTTCCTTCCATATTCCCCTGATCAGCCTGGTGGATGTTCCGGGATTTCTGCCCGGCGTGGATCAGGAACAGAGAGGTCTGCTGCGCCATGGAGCCAGGATGCTGTCCGCCTTTGCGGCCGCGAAAGTTCCCAGGATCACTGTGATCCTGCGCAAGGCCTACGGCGGGGCCTATATGGCGATGTGCAGCAGGGAGATGGGAGCGGATCTGGTCTTTGCCTGGCCGGGGGCGGAGATTGCCGTGATGGGAGCGGAAAGTGCCGTGAATCTGCTCTACAGCAGGGAGATCGCGAAGGCCGAGGATCCGGAAGCAGCGCGCGCGGAGCTTGTTGAAAAATACAGAGAAAAATTCTCTACACCGTATTTTGCCGCTGCAAGAGGATATATAGACGAAATAATCCGCCCGCAGGAAACACGCGAACGGATCATAGAGGCACTTGATATCTTTGCGGAAGCTTATAAGGGAGGAATGACCGGAAAATGACAGTGATCAGAGCGAGAATGCCGGGGAGGATCCTTTGTGTCTGCATAAAAGAAGGAGAGCCGTTTGCCCCCAGACAGACGCTGGCGGTCCTTGAGGCCATGAAAATGGAACAGCCCGTGTTCAGCAGGGAGGGCGGCAGGATAAAGGAAATTTTCGTCAGAGAAGGGGAGTTTGTTAAGACGGGGCAGGCTCTTATGACGTCGGAGGACTGAAGTGTTTACAAGTTACGCTGGCGGCAGTAAATTGCCGGCCGCTTTGTGACCTGTCCCCGCCTGGGAGCCTGAGCAGTCAGGTCCCGGCGGGGATTCTTTTTCAGCGGGGTGGTTTTCCGGGTATTATTTCTACTGCCCGCTGCCCTTTCCGCATATCGATTCATAGACTTCTTTTGACAGCTCCGCAATTTCTTTGTGGAGCTGTCCTTCACCTCCAGAGGGAACGGCGCTCATTACGGTCAGAATATAGGGCTGACCGGGGGCAAAAATGACGGCCGCGTCATTCTGGATGGCGATGCTCACGCCTTTCTTGTCCTTTATAAAAAGCTCACCTGTCTTATTGGCGGTTTTGACATTGGACGGCACGCCTGCAGGGATCTTTTCCCTGTTTCTGGAGATCTGGGCCAGGAGCGCTTCCATGAGTCTTTCTGAAGCTTCCTTACTGACATAGGTCCCCTCGTAGACCTGCCGGAGAACGCGGCCGCAGTCCTGCGAGGAGGTGTAGTTTTCGGTGCCGTTCTGCTCCAGCATCTTCCGGTTCAGCCTTCCCGCCCAATAGCCGTGTTCCATAATGAAGTCGTTGATGTCATCCATTCCGAGGACATCGATCAGGGTATTGGTCGCGGAATTGTCGCTTGCGGAGATCATTGAAAACAGCTGTTTCTGATAATTATCTTTTACTTCCTTTTTCTCAACTTTTTCAAGATAGCAGCCCGCCACATACAGCTTGATCAGACTTGCCGAGACCATGGGAATCTGCGCGTTCAGGCCGACCGCCTCGCCGGTGTCGGTTCTGTACAGGTACAAAGACCATTCGCCGGACTTTTTGGAGAGCTTATTGCGCAGGAGCTTTGCAAGGGCTTCCATCTGGGGAGAAAGAGACTCCTTCGTAACCCCGAATCTGCTGCGTGTCAGTGTTATTTTCATAGCATTCTCCTGAACTTCGCCGGTATCGTCCTGAGTTTCGCCGGCATCTTCCTGGTCCATGTCTTTTGCGGCTGTTTCGTCCGTCATTCCAAAGCCGCTCTGTTCTTCTCTTTCTTTTTTGGGATAGAGGGAAAAATACTCATCGATTCCTTCCACGATCCCTTCGACCATGTTTTTCTGCATTTCCGGGTCCTGCATCAGCCTGTCTTCTTCTGGATTGGATAAATATCCCATTTCAAGGATGGTCACCGGGACACGGCACCAGTTGATGCCGCTCATCGTATCTGTTTCCCAGACCCTTTCATAGTCAATGCCCGTGTGCTCCGTATATGCCTTGAGGATGCAGTCGGAAAGGGCGCGGGACTGCTCGTACAGGTCCCCGTTATTGGCATTTCCGGGTGTCTGGCAGATGGTCATCGCCCCGGTATGTCCGCTGTCATCGATGCTGTTAGCGTGGATCCGGACAAATATGTCCGCGTCGGCTTCGTTGGCGATCTGCGCGCGTTCGGCGTTGCTGATATCCACGTCGTTGCTGTCCCGGGTCATGATGACATCGTAGCCCCGCTCCGTCAGTCTGTCGCGAAGCTGCAGTCCGATATCGAGCGCAAGCTGGTATTCGGGAAGGCCCGTCGCGGTGCCGGCCGCTCCGCCGGTGACCTTCATTTTCGTCTCGGACGAGCCGGGGCTGACGGGCTCATTCTCAGTGTTGGCGTAACGCTGGTGGCCGGGATCGATGACGATGAGGCCTCTGGATTCCTCGGCTTTTTCCGCCGGAGCTGCTGTCATACCGGAAGCCCCGGCTTCGGCGGCCTGGGTCTTTCCTGAAGAAGAGGAGTCTGATGTCAGGCCTGTGCCGGAAAGCTCTGACCCCGTTTCAGAAACCGGACTCTGCATACTGCTGTCAGTGCCGGCATTTTCAGTCAGCGATTCAGTGGAAGCTGTTTTTGCCGCGTCCTGTCCTGCTCCTGACTGTCCTGTTCCCTGTGTTCCGGAGCATCCGGCAGAAAGCAGAAGGATACAGGCGCAGAGCACCGCCAGGACCGGGCGGAGGGCCGCTTTGGGTGCCTTGAAAGCTTTGACTGTTTTTCCGGGAGTTGTTCCGGATTTTTTCATAGTGTTCTTCCTAAGAGATCTCATGATTACTCTCTCCTTTGAGTTTTCGATCATCGGGTTCCGGATTGATTTTCTGTGTCAGAAAGATGTTCCGGCCTGTGCAGGGTGACGAAAAAAGTGGCGAAACGGGCCGGAATACGCCGTCTTAACCTTTCATCATAAATCAGATCAGGTGCTTTTTGCGGTAGCGGTGGTATATGTACCATGATAGGAAGGCCACCAGGCTGTCGCTTACGAACTGGGACCAGGCAAGGCCGTACTGGCCGAAGAGGCGGTCCAGGATAAAGAGCATGGGAATGTTGACGGCAAGCCAGCGCATGATGACAAGGAGCAGGGCCATGCGTCCATGTCCCAGGGCCTGAAAAAAGTATACGTATATAAAGCTCAGGAACATAAGAATGGTGGCCAGGGCGCGGATGCGGAGAAAGTCCGCTCCCAGGGTGACAGTGCCGGGATCGTCGATGAAGATTCGGATCAGGTTTGGCGCCAGCAGCTCATAGAGTGCGATGCTTGCGATCCCTGTGACAATGCCTGCCGTCCGCGCTGCGTGGAGGAAGGCCTGCATCCTTGGTATGTTCCCGGCGGAATAGTTGTAGGCGGCAAGAGGTACCATGCCCAGGCACAGGCCCACGCCTACGTTGAGGGGCAGGCGCTCGGCTTTGAGGACGATGCCAATGGCTGCCAGGGCAATGTCGCTGTGGGCTGCCATCAGGCGGTCCAGCACGATGTAGTCCAGGTCAAAGAGGAAGGGACCCATGGCGGCGGGGATTCCGACCCCGAAGAGCGAGGCGAGAAGATAATTTTCGGGCAGGCCGTCCCGCAGGGAAAAATGCAGGATGGGACTGCGCAGCCTCAGAATGATCACGATGAAATAGATACAGGTGATCATGTTGGAGAGGGCTGTGGCCATGCCGGCCCCCAGGATCTCTTTGCCGGGCGGCAGCAGTACGAACATGAACAAAGGATCAAGAAGGATGTTGATGATCCCGGCCATGGACACGCCAAAGCCTGCCTGCCTGGAGCAGCCGACATTCCGCAAAAGATTTGACATGGTCATCGCCGTGATCGTGGGAGCCGCTCCGGCTACGATGACGCAGGTACAGTACTGCCTTGCAAAAAGGAAGGTCTGGTCGCTGGCACCCAGAAGCATCAGGAGCGGACGCATGAAGACGGCCGTCATGACAGAGAAAAAGATCCCCATAAAGGCTGAAGACCAGATGCTGAAGGAAGCGACCTTACGGGCTTTTTGCGGCTCTCTCCTGCCCATGAGCCGCGCGATCAGTGTTCCGCCGCCCGTGCCCGCGATGTTGGAAAAGGCGATGCAGACATTGAAGATCGGCAGAATCAGGGCTGCTCCGGCGACCATATAGGGATTGTTGGTGCGTCCGATGAAGAAGGTGTCGGTCATGTTGTGGATCAGGACGATCAGCTGCGAAATGACCGTGGGCACCGCCATCGCGGCCAGGGCCTGAGGCACCGGCATCTCCTCAAAGAGGCGGCGGTTCTTTTTTTCCTCCCGGCGGAAGGAATCTCTCTCATGGGCAGCAGAGCTTTCCTCTTCAGGAAGGGAAAAACCCGCGGAGGTCTCCTCTTTTTTGGAAATGAGAGAGCCTGTTGGATTCCCCTCCTCTTCAGTAACGGAAAAACCTGCGGAGATAACCTTTAGCGGACCGGCGGCCTTCTGTTTACCGGAATATTCTCTTGTAAAGGATTTTTTCTTCTTTGACATGTGAAAAAATTCGTTTCATGAGTATATATCATCTGCTTCGGGGATCAGCCCGAAGCTCCTGAACGCGGTCTCATCATTATAGCATAAATAATACTTGCCAAACCATCGGCTTTCAGGCAAAATTAGGGAAATTGGCGGCTCGGGAAAGCAGCTGTCAGGGCTTTTTACAGTCATTAAGAACCGCTGAAAACATTCATTCTGACAGCAGGTCATGCGAAGCATTGCAGGCTGAAGGAAACAGGACATTTAAAAATCAGGCAGATGTAAAAATGGAAAAAAATCTGGAAACAGAACTACGGAAGGATCTGGAAAAAACAGAAGAATATCTCAGCGAATATCTGCGCGACCCGGGATTCAGAGGCGCGGTGGAGCAGATCCTTAAGGATATGGCAGTGTCAAAGGGGAAGCGGCTGCGGCCCCGTCTGCTGCTTCTGGCGGCCCGGTGCGGGGACGGCTTTGAAGCTGTAAGAGAACGCCTGTGCCGGCTCGGGGCCCTGGTGGAAATGGTGCACATGGCTTCGCTCATCCACGACGACATAGTGGATGACGCGGCGACCCGGCGCGGGCTGCCCGCGATCCAGGCAAAGTACGGCAAAGACAGGGCGGTATATGCCGGAGACCTGCTCCTTAGCAGGATCGTCCAGAGCCTTTTCCGGGACGGTTTTGACCGGGTCGGGGCATGCTTTGGGGATACTGTCGAATCCATGTGCCTGGGAGAACTGGGGCAGATGACATGCCGGTTCGATGAAAATGTCACAGTGGACCAGTATATGAGGAATATTTACGGCAAGACAGCCGCCCTGTGCAGGCTGGCCTGCCTGGCCGGCGCGATTGAGAGCGGCTGCAGGGGAGAGACCCTCCGCTGTCTGGAAGAGCTTGGCATCAATTTCGGCTACATGTTCCAGATCCGCGACGACCTCCTGGACTTTACCTCCGACGCTTCCCGGGAGGGAAAACCTGCCCGGGCGGATTTTAGAGAGGGCATTTTCACCCTGCCGGTCATCTACGCTATGAAAAAAGAGGAATACCGCCCGGAGATCCTCTGTCTCATACGTGCGGCCAGGGAACAGCGCTTCGGACTTGACGAGGAAGAGCGCCTGCTGGAGGCTGTCACGGCGTCAGGAGGCCTCGACAGGGCTGCTGAAGACATGAGGTCATACGCCCGCAGGGCTTTGGAAGCTGCCGGCACGCTTCCGGAAAAGGGCGTCGGCGGGGTCTTTTGCAGGATTCTGGGAAAACTGTTGTAATGCATGTTTGGACCAAAGAAGCAGAAAATGCAGATCAGAAATATCTTCAGAATTTGGGGAAAACTGTTGTGATGCATATTTGGACCAAAGAAGCAGAAAATGCAGATCAAAAGATCGTCAGGATTTCGCACTGGCGTGCGGCATGGGGGATAAAAATGAAAATCAAAAAGATCGTCATTACAGGAGGACCCTGCGCGGGCAAAACGACTGCCATGGGGCGCATCCAGAAGGAGTTTGAGAAAATCGGATACTGTGTCCTTTTTGTCCCGGAGACGGCGACAGAGCTGATCACAGGGGGTGTGGCTCCGTGGACCTGCGCCAGCAACGAGGAGTACCAGCAGTGCCAGATCCTCCTTCAAAAGGGAAAAGAAAAGATTTTTGAGAGGGCAGCCGCGAAAATGGCCGCTGACAAGATTCTGATTGTCTGTGACCGTGGCGTCATGGACAACAAGGCCTACATGAATGATCAGGAATTTGAAAATGTCATGAAGGCGCTGGACCTTAACGAGATTGAAGAGCGTGACCGGTACGACGCGGTCTTCCATCTCGTCACAGCTGCAAAAGGTGCCCTGCAGGCCTATACACTGGCAAACAATGCGGCCAGGATCGAAACTCCGGAACAGGCTGCGCAGGTCGATGAAAAACTGATCGCGGCCTGGACAGGACACCCCTATCTGCGAGTAGTCGACAACAGCACCTCTTTTGAGGAAAAGATGGACCGGCTCGTTCTGGAGATCGCCGCCTTCCTGGGCGAGAAGATCCCGGTAGCTTTTGAGCGCAAATACCTGATCCGCTACCCTGACATGGCTGCTCTGGAGGCAATGCCCAACTGTGAAAAGATACATATCGTCCAGACCTACCTTCAGAGCCATGACGGCACAGAGATCCGCATCCGCCAGCGCGGCAGGAAAGGAAAGTACCTTTACTTCCGCACTGAGCAGAGAAGAGTCTCCGAGATCGGCAGGACCACGGTGGAGCGCAGGATCACCCAGGAGGAGTACATGGAATTTCTCATGGAGGCAGATCCGGCCAGAAAACCTGTGCGCAAGACCCGCTACTGCCTGACGGAAAACAACCGTTACTACCAGATCGACATCTATCCGGAGTGGACGAAGCAGGCCGTCATGGACCTGGACCTGCACACCGAGGACGAGGCCGTTGTTTTTCCCGACTGCATCGACGTGATCCGCGAAGTGTCCGGGGAGAAAAAATACAGTAACTACGCCTTCGCGGTTTCCATGCCGGAGGAAGAGGTGTGAAACAGGGGACGGTTCCTTGTTCCAATCTGGTTTAACTGGAACAAGGAACCGTCCCCCTGATTCTGCTCATTGACAAAGTGTCGTATGAGAATCTGGCTTCACATCAGTAGATGAAATAGGCGTTAGCCTGTGGCACGTTAAAGCCCAGGGCAGCAAACATCAGCAGGCATCGGAATGACCCCCGTCTCCCGCTTTAAGAATATTCAGGATTTCATCCGGGTCGGAAAGACTGTTTTGGGAAGCAATCCGAAGGATCTGATTGACCAGGGCGGGTTCCTCCATCAGATCATCCGAAATTCTTTCAGCCGACTGCCCTTTCAATGACTTTTTCAGGATCTGATTAATCAGTTTAAGAAGCGCTCCTTCTCCTCTTCCTTCAGCTCTGCCTTCCACCTTCCCTTTGTTCCTCTCAACGGTGAGCGTCATTTCCCAGTTCATGAATTCCCTCCTCGTGGCACTGTCCCTCTTGGCGATCTCCACGCTTTTCTGGACCCTTCCGGCGAATGTATCGGCTCCTTCTAGTGGCTTTGTTCCCATGACAAGCCGGAGAAATCCACCGAGTTCATCGGAAACGATTTCTTCAGGTATAACCGCCGGGCCGGTTTTATTTTTTCCTTTTTTCTTTTCAGGAGTGCATGCGGAGGCATTGAGGATGATCTTTGACGTGCCATCCTCAAGCTCCAGTTCCCTGTCCTCCACGCAGATATTGCGGAAGGTATAGCGGTATCTGTTTCTGCTGAAAGGATCAAATGTGGTGATGAAAAGTACGACCGCATCGCTGAGCTTATTGTAGTCCTCGCCGGTTTTCAGAATCGTCGTATCCAGTGTGCTGGAATAGAATCTGATGCGGCGGGGAATGTTTTTTTCATCCCTGAGCTGCATTTCAACATTGAAGATGCGGCCCCTTATGTCGAGGACGCGGATGTCAAGGCGCACGCCTTTGGAATCATAGGAAGGTTTGAGAGCAACTTCCTTTGCCGGTTCGACAAGCTCCGTGATTTCGAATTCCGAAAGGGAAAGCTGTAAAAGCTCCAGAAGGAGACCCCGGTTCTCTGACATCACTTTCCCGAAGATGAAGGCATTCCCGATGCCAGCCTTTTCCCATTTCTCCTCTATAGTTTCCAATTCAGAAATTTCTGTCTCCTGGTATTCCAGTTCAGGTTTTTCTGCTCCACTGTTTTCGGACACGAAAACAAGCTTGTGAGGTTCCGATGTCCTCTGGGCATCCGTACCTGCACAGTTTCTGTGCGTACTGCTGTCGTCGATATGTTTGTCTGCCTGTTTTGTCATTTTCCTCCTTGTCCATGCGTCATCATGTGTTTGGAGGGGCTCCGGCGCGGAGGCAAGGCCTTTCAGGCTTGCCCGCAGGACGTTGATCGGCGCCCGCCTGCGAAACCACAGCCTGCCCTTTGAAAATGCTTCCGGAATGATGCCGGAAAGGGCGCGTACTCATGCTGCAGCTTTGGAAAAAGGCGGACAGCCGGTCCGCCGGAGCCCCATGGGGTTGAAAAGCTCCGGCGGCACTGCCTGCGCAGGGCCATTATGACAAAGCACTCTGAGGGGCGTTATCCTGCCCCTGATTACTCTGGAATGCAACTATTTTAGCATTAATACAGAAAAACAGCAAGGTTCATAAAACGTGAGAATAAAGGGGACGGTTCCTTGTTCCAATCTGGCTTAACTGGAACAAGGAACCGTCCCCTGTTTCTGGAACAAGGAACCGTCCTCTGTTTCACAATCTGGCTTAACTGGAACAAGGAACCGTCCCCCTGTTTCAAAGAGAAAAAGGCACCTGGTCTTCAATCATCTTCTGTTTTGGCGAACAGGCAGCACAGGCCTGTTCTGTGATAATAATCGATGAGCTTCTGAAGCCTGTCCCGGCTGAAGGAAAGCTCCCGGGCCAGGCAGTCCAGACACAGGTATTCGGTGGCGCCGCGGAAAACAAGCTTCCGATAGAGGGCGATTTCATCGCTGCACAGGTCTGCGCCGCAGTTCATGCACGTATGCTTCACAGCTTCACCCCCCTGCACCGGAATACCCTGCATCCATGGGGCAGGACCCGGGGGGCGAAATACTCCCTATGGATACCCAGATCCTCATGTGACAGGCAGTCGCGAAGGCGCAGGCCGTATCCGGCAGCAGAGCTCAGGCCAAGGTCCCAGAAATCCAGAGAGACATCGAAGGGAGCGTCTCCGAAGTTAAAAAAGCCCAGGGCATAATCCCCGCCGCTGAGAGGGCGGACCAGGACAAAGGCGTCCGGACTGCCCCAGACATCCAGCCGGTAACAGCCTCTTCCTTCGATGTCCTGATTGATGTCGATCACTTCCCTGTTGGTGAGGATCTCCCTTGCCTTGTCAGAAAGGCTGCGTATATCGCATCCGATAATAAGGGGCGCATTCATCATCGCCCAGAGGGCAAAGTGGGTCTGGTATTCCAGGTCTGAGCACCCTCCCATGGAAGTCTCCGGATTCATGCCTTTGCCGTACATTCCCACCACAAGCATATCCATATCATTAAAGCAGCCGGGGCCGTTGAAGGCCTGCCTGTCCATCTGAGAGAGAGCGATCTTCTCTATGGAGGACCAGGAATCCTGAATGTCCACGGTGGAGCGGAAGCTTTGCGCGCCGGCTGAGCGGATCCAATGGTGGACGTCCTCCGTCCCCCACTGGCAGGCTGCAAGAAAAATATCCCTGCCGGAGCTGCGCAGAGCCATGCTCATGCGACGGTAAAGCATGGGGGAGGTCTGGGCACCGGGGCGGTGGCAGTTGTCGTATTTCAGATAGTCCACACCCCACCGGGCGAACTGCTCAGCGTCCTGAAACTCATGCTCAAAGCTGCCGGGATGTCCGGCGCAGGTGCGGACGCCGCAGCAGGAATAGAGTCCGAATTTAAGGCCTTTGCTATGGACATAGTCCGCAAGGGCTTTCATTCCGTGCGGGAATTTTGCCGGATCCGGCACAAGATTTCCTGCATTGTCGCGCTGTTTCAGACTCCAGCAGTCATCGATGATCAGATAGTTATAGCCCGCCGTCAGAAGTCCCTGGCTGACCATGGCGTCCGCAGTGCTGCGGACCAGCTCATCACTGACCTGGTCATAAAAGGTATTCCATGTATTCCAGCCCATGGGCGGCCGTTGGGCGAGGGGGGAGTGACCCATATTTTACAGCCTCCTTGCTTTTTTTGTATTTTCAAACTGTTTTGACCGGACGGGGTTCGCTGTCCTGCTCTTTTTCCCGATACTGCGTGGGACTGATCCCTTTGGCCCGTCTGAAAGCCCGGGAGTAGTTCAGAGGATCTTCATAGCCCACCCGGCAGGCGATCTCCTGCATGCTCAGGCGCGTGTCACGCAGCAGCCGGCAGCTTTGTTCTATACGGTAATCAATCAGATACTGCTGGGGTGACATGCCCGTTTGTTTTTTGAACATCGTTGAAAAATAACTGCGGGTGAAGCCGATATATTCCACGATGTCTGTCACAGTGATGGTGGCATAATTATAGTGGATAAAATCAATGCCGCGCTGGATGTAGAACTGGGGGGAATGGTCGGCGCGGCGTTCCATGCGCTGCGCCGGGGTCTCTGTTGCCTGCATTGCCAGGGCTATAAATTCCAGCAGGATCCCGCGCCGGCGCAGGTCGCTGACGTAGTTCATCTCCGGCGTTTCGTGCATCCGCTGAACCAGCTCGAAGAATTCTCTGGGCTCTGTGGAAGAAGCCAGTACATAGACGCCGTCCGAAAAACCGATCTCCTCCAGGAGCCTGCGGGCTTTCGGGCCGTTGAAGGTCACCCAGCAGTAATTCCAGGGATCATGGGAATCGGCGGTATATTCCGCTACTTCATTGTCTTTTAAGAGAAAAAGCTGCCCGGCGCCGGGATGGAATATCTGCCCGCCCGTCCGCAGCGTCCCGGTTCCGGATCGGACGGCGTGGAGATGCCAGCAGTCCCGCAGATCCGGCCCATAAGTAACGCCCGGGTCACAGTGCTCCATACCACAGGCAACAAGATAAAGCTCCCCTTCCTGCTCGTGGTCGTATTCAAGGCAGTGGTAGTATTTATTCCGCCTGACAGTATCCCTCGCCTTCATGATAGATTCCCCGTTGTTTTCTTTTGTTTTCTCAATAAATCCCTGAAATACATGGAAAGAGAAGGTCGCCCGTTCCCTGTTCGCGGTCAGCTATGACAAATCCCTGACATACATGGAGAGAGAAGATTGCCCGCTCCCTGTTCGCGGTCAGCTATGATAAATCCCTAACATACATGGAAAGAGAAGTCAATAGCGGGCCAGGGTATGTGCCCTGGCCCGGGAAAAAAGGGGTCTTCGCGCAGTAGCTGCTCCTTTTGCGAAGCTTTATGAGTGCCTTCTTATTCTTCTGCAAGAATGGCGTTCATGTCGGCGGCCATCTCGCGGCAGACCTGTTCCATGCTGGAGGGATTCTGCCAGGCGGGGATCAGTCCCTGTGTGAACAATCCTTCCCAGCGGGTGGTGTAGCGGGAGGCGGGGTGCTGGATCAGGGTGCCGTTTTCCTCGACCTTCAGGAAGGCGGAGATGTCCATTCCGTCAAACGCGGAGGGGAAAGCGTCGGAAGCTCCCTTGAAGCCGCTCATGGTGACTCCGTACTCAGACTGCTTCTTCTGGCCCTCCTCGGAGCAGAACCAGGCAATCAGGTCATAGGCTGCCTGAGGGTCGGCAGTATTCTTGTCCACAGCCCAGCCGAGTCCGTTGTAAAGGCTGCAGCGTTCGCCTTCGTCCGCCTGGCCGTTGCCGTTGGCGTCGTTGTAAGGAATTTCCGCCCATGCATAGTCAGCGGAATTCTCAGCAGAGTAGAAGGTGTTCACCATCCAGGAGCCCTGGAGCATCATACCGACCATTCCGCTCAGAAACAGGTTGTCGGGATCGGTGTCGGCCATAATGTTCTGTGCCGGCATGGAGGGGAAGATGTTGTCGGCAAGCCAGGTCATTCCTGCCAGAGTGCCTTCATTGTCCATTCCGGAGCTCTTCTTGTCTTCGCTGAGCAGATAGCCGCCCCAGTCGTAGATGAAATTGTACCAGCCGTCCTGACCATCGTTGGTGTTCATGGCGGTTCCGTACACATTGTCCGCTTTGCCCGCTTTGGTTATTTTCGCGGCGGCGTCTGCGTAGTCCTGCCAGGTCCAGTCATCAGTGGGATAGTCTACACCGTATTTGTCAAAGATGGTTTTGTTGTAGATCAGGGCGATCGTGTCATGATCCTTGGGCAGAGCGTACTGGTGGCCGTCGTTGCTGTAAATGGCCGTAATTCCTTCATAGTAATTGGAAAGATCCGTGCTCTGGTCGGCAGCGATATAATCGTCCAGATTCAGGAGGACATCGCCTTCCATATATTTCTGGGCCTCGTTGATGTGCATCCAGAATACGTCGGGCAGCTCGCCTCCGGAAGCACCGGCCTCAAGGAGCGTCCAGTATTCATTCCAGGTGATGACGTTGACCTTCACCTTTACGCCGGACTTTTCTGTCCACTCGTCGGCAATCTTCTGGATGCCGTCCAGCTGGTTGGAGTCCCAGATGTTCACTTCCAGAGAATCGACGGAATATCCGCTGCCGCCGCCTGCGGGAGCAGAGCTGCCGGAATCAGCAGTGCCTGTGCTGCCTGAACTCTCTCCGGAAGTGCCTCCGCAGGCAGCCAGAGAAAGGGACATGGTCAGGGCCAGAACAAGAGAGATGATTTTTTTCGAACTGTATCTTGTTTCTTG
>DEPS01000081.1 GCA_002358875.1 Lachnospiraceae bacterium UBA3386
GAGACGGCTATTCATCTCTCCACTGTTTTTTGTGATTATTCCCTCTATCCTGTATCCCGCCATCATCGAGACTCCGCCCAGTGGTCGGTGATGGTGGACAGCGTGACGGTGATGGACAAGAAGCGGATGGTCTGGACGCTGACCGGTGGGATGGAGGTTGATGCATAAATACAAATGTAACTTGGCGCTTTGCTTCTTCGGAAGCAGGGTGCCATGTTATTTTTTTCTCGAAAACATGTGCTATACAGCTTTGTTGGTTCGAGGGTCTATTCCTCATTCTTGAGCGGCACCCTGATTGTGACCCTGGTTCCACCCGCTTCTCGCGATGTGAGCTCCAGGGTGCCTCCACACATCATTTCCAGGCGCTGACGAATGTTTTTCAGCGTAGCATGGGGCTTGCTTTCATCGGAGAGATCAAAACCAGGGCCGGTATCCTCCACGATGATTTCGGTGCCGGCATCTGTGTGTCGCGTTCGGATGGAGATGTTCAGTGGCTCGCCATCGGGATCCATACCGTGCTTAACGGCGTTTTCTACAATGGGCTGAAGGGTTAGCGGCGGCAGGCGGAAACGGATAAACGGTGTATCCCAATTCACGACAAGCATATCGTCATATTGTGCCTGTTCTACGGCCAGGTAGGCACGGGTGTGCTCTAGTTCCGTTGAAAAAGGAATCGTGCTGTCACTGGCGACGGCGGTGAAGTTTTTCCGCAGATAGTTGGTGAAATCCATCGTGATCTGCTGGGCCTTCTCGGGGTCGAGGCTGCAAAGGCTATGGATAGTCATCAGGGTATTATAAATAAAATGCGGCCGCATCTGTAGCACCATGACGCTGGCGCGTTCATGGGCAATCTCCCGCTGCTGCTGAGCGATTTCCCGTTGGTTGCGCAGATTCTGTTCGATCTGATCAGACAGGATGAAGCTATACATGGCGAGCGCGGAGAGGACGTAGCTGATGTCAAAGAGCGGCAGAGCATCGACAAACAGCATTGCGAGCAGCGCGGCCGCCATCGGCACCTGGGCGATGACGAAGCTGAAGAAGGCCTTATGGGGCATCTGCGTCCGGCGTCGTATCGCGCCTGCGAGATTGAGCAGCAAGATCGCGATCAATGGCAGAAGCAGTAGCGCGTACAAGGGCCCTCGGTAATCCTGGTTATCCGGTGTGGCATAGGAGAAAACCCCGTTGAACGGAGCGCTTGCAAGCACGACAAAATAGACTGCCAGCAGGCCAAGCGCGGAGTGAAGGAGCGTGCTGGAGCGCATGTTTTCTCCGCAGGCATGCAGTATATAAGTCGTCAACATGGGCAACGGCAGCGAGATGAACAGAAGTTCTATAAACACCACGATAGTTATGACCGCGCCTGAAACGGGATGATGGGAGAGGATCAGTTCGATGAAGCCGGAAAAACAGCATACCATCAGAACGATAAAATAGTGTAGAAAAAAGCGTTTGCCCCAGCGGTCGATCCCGGGCATGACAGCGGTGAACCACAAACCCACCACACTTAACAGCAGCGCCGCGCTGATGATGGAGAAGTAGAAGATTTCTGACCAGTGGCTCATGCGTCCGAGCCTCCCATCGCAAAAGGAAAGCGCAGCATTTTTAGCTGCCTGCGAACGCTTTCCGAGGTTAGAGGCTTGACCAGGAAACCGCAGGCACCGGTGTCCCATGCGTTGAGGGCATAGTCGGGATAGGCGGTCAGATAGACCACGTTGGTGCAGGAATTGATTTCAAGCAGACTTCGGCAGAGGTCAAGGCCGCTGGCCGTTCCCAGCTCGATATCGAGGATGGCCAGATCGATCCGGTTCGCTTTCGCGTATTCGGTCGCCATCTTCGGCTTGTTAAAGCCCGCGATCATCGCGTTCGGCACAACCTCCTCCAGAATTTGCAGACTGTAGTTGAGGATGGGTTTGTTGTCTTCCATCATGATGATTTTGGGCGATTCATCGCTCTTGGCCGCAGTGGAGAACAACGTGCCGACATCCACTTCCAGAACCCGGGCAAGACGGGTAATCATGGCGGCATCCGGTAGATGAATGCCATTTTCCCATTTGGAAATTGTGGTATTGTTGACGAACATCAGTCTTGCAAGCTGATTCTAAGAAAGGCCCTTTTTTGTTCTCAGGTTTCTTAATGTCTCCGCAAACAGGGTATTCATGGGGTCAATCCTCCTCCTTATCTTATTGTATGATAATCCAAGTGCCATCACAAAAGCAAGCAGGAAGGGCAAGGGAGGGGTTGAGATTCCGGCAACTCCCTTGTCCCCGGTGGAATTATCCGATAATATGATAAGGACAAGTTTTATACAAGGAGTATTCAAATGAAGGCAGACCAAATCATCAAGAACGCAAGGATTTTCACATCCAACCAGGACGCTCCACAGGCGACTGCCCTTGCAGTAAAGGATGGCAAATTTGTCTATGTGGGCGACGAGACCGGTCTTTCGGCTTATGAAGGCGAGGTCACCGATCTCGGCGGCAGGTTCATCGTGCCCGGCATCATCGACAGCCATGTCCATGTAACCATGCCGGTTGGCTTTGAGTACGCGGATATGGGGCCGCGCATTGAGTGCGACGGCAAGCAGGCTGCGCTGGACGTGATGGCGGACTATATTCGCAAGCATCCCGGTGAGAAACGCTACAGATTCATGATGGAGAAAAAGGTCCTAAATGGGGACGATATCATAAAAGAGGAGCTCGACGCGATCTGCCCGGATGCTGAGCTTTTGATCCAGGAAGCGGAATGTCACAGCGTATGGGCAAACTCCAGGATTCTTGCCAGACACGGCATTACGGACGATACGCCGGACCCCGTGCCGGGCCTTGCTTTCTATGTGCGCAAGGATGGGCATGTTACCGGAAACATGTATGAAGGTTCGACAGAAATTCCGGTCATTCTCGACAGCTCGATGGAGTTGACCGATGAACAGGTTGACGCGGCGATTAACCGTTGGATTGAGTTTTCCGTCAAGTTTGGCGTGTCGGGTGTCTTTGACGCGGGCATTCCGGGAGATCCCAAGTTCCATGGGAAAGTCTACAAGCGCTTGTGCGAACTGGACAGAGAGGGAAAGCTGCCTATTTATATCGACGGCTGCTATGTGATCGCCTCGTACCGGGAAGTGGAGGAAGGCCTGCGGGAGTTGAAGCGTTTCCGTCATGAGTATAACACGGAGCACCTGAATGTCCATACCCTGAAGATTTTCATGGACGGCACCCAGAAGATCCATACCGCAGCCATGGTCACGCCCTACGCAGATATCCATACGCTGGGTTCTACCGCCCTCACCGCAGAGGAGATGGCAGAGCTTTTGAAGCAACTCAATGAAGCGGATCTGGATCTTCACCTGCATACCGTCGGTGAGCGCGCGTCCCGCGTGGCATTGGACGGCGTAGAGCTGGCCAGAAAGGAACTCGGAAACAGCTTCCATGTGCGCGTCACCTGCGCCCATCTGGAGATTCAGGACGACGCGGATCTGGAACGCTTCGCGAAGCTGGGTGTATTTGCAAATTATACGCCTTGGTGGCATGCAGACGACCCCAGCATAAGTGCTGTTTGGCTCGGTGAGGAACGCGCCAAAAAGCAGTTCCGCTGCAAAACGGTGTGGGACACTGGCGCGACCGTGGCCTGGTCCAGCGATAACATCGCCTTCGGAGATTTCACATCCTGGAACCCGTATCTCGGCATGGAAGTCGGAATGACGCGCCTGAGAAGCGAAAAAACCCGAATTCAGGAATACAACAGAACCGCCGCTGTATTTCCTCCTGTTGCCGAGAGAATGAGCATCGAGGAAATGCTGATGGGATTTACCATCAACGGTGCGAAGCAACTCGGCATCGAGGCATCCAAGGGCTCCATCGCGGTCGGCAAGGACGCGGATTTCCTGGTGTTCGACAATGACCTGCTCACTGCGGAGCACGAGGGATTTAGCTACAACCTGCCGCGGGATGTGTATTTCGGCGGGAAGAAAATGAACTAATGGCGTTCATTGGGTAGTTTGCCAGAGTTCAGGCTGGCCTTTATCATAGACAGTATTAAGGAGACAATATTAAGGAGGACATATTCTATGAAGGAAACAATCATTCTCGGCAACATCATCACCATGGACGAAAAGAAACCCTTTGCCAGGGCAGCCCTGGTAAAGGATGGCGTATTCGCTTTCATCGGTAGTGCGGAGGAGACGAAGCAGCTCGCAGCCCAAGGCGCGCAGGTGCTGGATTACGGCGAGAACTACATCTATCCCGGCTTCCTGGAATCACACTGCCACAGCTATCTGGCAGGCGACCGCGCTATCGGGCAGGCGAACCTCTCTCAGGTTGGCATGACCGACTATGCGAAATACCGCGAGATCATCAAGGACTACATCAAAAAGAACCCGCAGCGCACGTTCTACATGGCCGCTGGCTGGGTTGAAAACGACGAATACGTCACCAAGGCGTATCTGGACGAGATCTGCGCCGATAAGATACTGCTCATGCAGACCGGTGGTGGGCACTCCATGCTGCTCAACAGCAAGGCGCTGGAATGGGCGGGCATTGACGCTGCCTACGCGAAGAAAATGGGCTATGATCTGGTGCATGTGGATGAAAGCGGCGAACCGGACGGTTATATCTGTGAAGCGCCCGTGTTCGAGCTGTATCCCAAGCTTCCCACAACCCTTGACAATGCCAAGGACTATCTGCTCTCTTGGCAGGACATGGCCCTCGCAAACGGCTACACCGCAGTGGCCGACGCCGGCGTGGAGGTCACCAATTCGATCGCGACCAGGGCTTTCTATGAGCTGGAACAGGAGGGTAAGCTTAAGCTGCGCACCTATGCCTACCTGATGTGCCCGGACAATCCCGAAGACCCAAAGGCGGAGGTGGCCCGCATCGCCGCAGATCGCGCAAAATACAGCGGCGAATATTTCCACGTCATCGGCGTCAAGACGTTCCTGGACGGCGTGACCGAAGCACACACTGCATGGCAGAACCAGGATTACCTGGACCAGCCGGGCTATCACGGCAACGAGCGCTTCAACAACCATGACAAGATGGTTCAGCTGATCGCGGCGGCGGACGCGGAGGGCCTCTCCGTTCACGTCCACTCCGAGGGCGGCGGCGCGACACATTTCATGCTGGGCTGCATCGAGGACGCGGAAAAGATCACCGGCGATATGGACCAGCGCAACGTGCTGGCGCACCTGCACTTCGTCACCGACGAGGATATCCGTCGCATGGCGGCAACCGGCTCCGTTCCGGCGGTGCCCCCGCTCTGGACGGCGGAGATTCCGGGCTTCTATGATATTGAGGTCTCTTATGTCGGTAAGGAATTGGCAGAGAATTCTTACCCGATCAAGTCCTTCTTTGACGCGGGCGCATGCGCGGTCTTCCATTCGGACTACCCGGTTTCTCCCTCGTTCAGCATCCCGCACAGTATTTACATGGCGGAAACCCGCGCTCTTCCAAAGTCGTTTGGCATTGAAGCGGAAACGCAGCATAACATCAAGGAAGCGATCACCCGCGAACAGTCTCTGCGGGCCCTGACCATCAACGTCGCGCATGCATGGCACCAGGAGCATCGCCTGGGCTCCATCGAGTTCGGCAAGATCGCCAACATGACCGTGTATGACTGTGACTTCCTGCATGACGACATTGAGAAGGTCGCCGGGGCCAAGCTCGTCGCCACCGTCGTGGACGGTGAAGAGGTCTACAAGGCTTAAGACGTCTTCGTATCAAAAACTAAGGAGGAGGGAGCGATTAGCTCTCGTCTTCTCACCGTACCATTCGGATACACCTCGTTAATCACAAGCAAGTTGAGAAGACACAATTCTGGGATGGTACATACGATTCCGTCTGCGCCTTCTTTAACGGTCAAGAGCTGCATATTCCGAACTCTTTGAAGGCTTGAGAAAATGGAGCTCTTTGGGCAGCCCACCGGATTTTGGGCTGCCCTTTTCAAACTCAGAAGAAAGGAACATGGCAGAACTATGGCCAAGCACAATATTGCCAGATTGTTTGAACGGAGAAGGGGACACCTTGATTATCGCATCAAGCGGGATTACGTCAGGAACGGGATTGCGGTGATCCCCTGCCGTATTTCCGACTACAGCGATGTAATCAATCCTTATAGCGTTAAGGGTTGTGAAACTCTCAATACGGATTTTTTTGACTATCTTACAACAGCTGCTGAGGTGACGCCGACTGAGTGTCCTCTGGTTCTAAATATCATCGGAGATTGCCTTGCACAGGAGGAGAAACAAACTATTGATGAGGTTATCCGGGATGATTTGGCCTATGATCTGGGTATGGTTGAGAAGGCAGAGCAGCGACACAGGCGGATATTCATCTTTATGTGGATCGGTCTGATTCTTTCAGGTGCGTTGCTGTGGTTTACGAAATCCCTGGCAGATGAACCACGCGAGCTGTTGTTTATTCCGTTCTGGTTTATGGGGGAAACCCTGTGCGACTATATCTTCCTGACAGGGGCCGACCTTCGCCATCAAAGGAGATTGGCCGGACGGCTCGCGAGTATCAAGGTCATTTTCTCTGATAGCTATGAGGCTCCGAATTACACGGAAAACGACGTCGATCAGCTGTATCATGAAATTGAAAAGGAAGTAAATGAATCTCTTCGGGAGGGTCGGGAAAAATCATGAAAAAGTTGTTTACAATCGATGATTTTATGGTGGCTTTCATTTCGGCGATGGGCTATGGCTTTGGCTATACGATTCCGATGCATCTGGGCTGGCCGCAGCTTGCGTGCATGGCGGCCTGCTTTGCCCTCGGAATTGCGCTGGAAGAACTCATCAGCAAGATCGTTTTCAGCAAAACCGTCCAGCAAAAAAAGGTCAACCGGGTATTCACTTATGTGGCGATCCTGCTTGTTTTCCTGATCGCCGAATTTGTTTCCACGCGTTTGCTGGGCGCGTCCCTGATGGAAGACCTGGAGGAGGAGTTTGCGTGGGTTGTAGGTCTTCCCATTCTCGGCTTGATCGTGAACCTCCTCATCCGCGGATACCGCATCCGTAAGATCCGCAAGCGCTACGGGGATGGAAGCCAAGGCTATGTGTTCGACGTGACGGATGAGGACATCAAGGAAGTGAACCGGCAGAATCAGTCCATCCGCAGCGAATACGATGCCGAGTGCGCGGTCAAGACACGAACCGGCGTCTACGTCGGGGAGAAGTACAAGAAAACTCTGATCTTTACAGGAATTCCCTACGCAAAGCCCCCGGTTGGTGAGCTCAGATGGAAGGCACCCGAACCGCTGCCATCATCAGATGCAGTGTTTGAGGCTAAGAACTTTGGAGCCTCAGCCATACAGGTGGAGCACAAGGGCTCGATCATCAAGCATCACCGGCAGAGCGAGGACTGCCTGACTCTGAATATCGCCGCCGGAGCCGAAAAGACGGAGGCGAAAAAGCCGGTGCTCGTGATGTTCCACCACGGCGATTTTACCTACGGCGGCGCGGTCGATCCGCTGCTGTACGGCGGCGATTATGTAAATGCGCATCAAGACGTCATATTTGTCAGCTTTAATTATCGCCTCGGTATCTTCGGCTTCATCGATTTTTCGGAGGTTCCCGGCGGGGAGGCCTGCCCGGACGCCCTGAACCTCGGGATGCTGGATCAGATCGCGGCGCTGAAGTGGATCAGGGAAAACATCGCCGCCTTCGGAGGCGATCCCGAACGGATCACTGTGCTGGGCTTCGAGTCCGGCGCGACCTGCATCTGCCTGCTGGCGGCCAGCGAGCAGGCGAAGGGCCTGTTCCAGAGGGGCCTCGTGTTCAATGGAAGCCCGGAGTCTGCCTATGATACGCCGGATGCCTCCAGAGCCCTGGCGAAAGCACTGTTGAACGAAACAAACACTTCGACGATGACAGAGCTTTTGCAGCTGGATACGGAAGCCCTGAAGGACGCTGCGCAAAGGCTTTGGATGAACATGTGCGCACCGACCTGTGACGGAAAACTGATCCCCAAGCAGGTGTATGAGGCATATCGGAACGGAGCAGCTTCGGGTATCGAGTTTATCGTCGGCATTACCAGCGGGGAAATGCAGGTGATCCGATCCTCCGTCGGCGGGAAGAACTACGAGGACGCGGTAAACGCGACTGTGGGCAACCTGCAGGGCTATTTGGACGGTTCCATCGCTGAGGTGGTGCGAGCGTATATCGAGGCCCAGACGGTAGCTTCGTCCGAGCTTGAGGCGAAATCAAAGCTGGTTGGGCAATGGATCGCGCTGGGCATTTATCGCGTCGCGTCAAAGCTGTCACAGGGTGGAAACAAGGTGCATCTGATGTACTGGGACGAAAAGGCGCTGATCGAGAACCTGGGGTCTGGCACTACAGACGTTCTGGCGACATTGCTCGGAAACGGCGAAGCGCTGCAGCAGTATGGCAGCGTGATGAATTCGGATTTGTCCGAGACGCTCCAGACTCTGTTGCTGAAATTCGTCGAAGGGGACGCCCTGCAGCTATATCGCAACGAGATTTCTGGCCTCGACAGCCTCGACTGGCAGGCGTTTCCCCAGGCGCTTATCGTTGCGGACGGGAAATTCGCATGCGATAAGATTGAAGACAGAATAACAGAGGTGAAAGGCTTATTGGACTATATGGTAAAATGACAGGGAATTGCATTCGCATTGATAATAATACCCACGGCGTCTCTTCTATCAACTTTTGACGAGTGATCATAAAATTAGGAGGAAAGCATATGAGAAAGCTTATGGCAGTGATTTTGACCCTATCGTTGACAATGTGTCTGTGCGCCTGTGTTCAAGCAGAGACGTCCTCATTGGACACTGAGTCCCCCGCCAGCGCAGGAACTCCTGAGGCGGGAGAAGCCACAATGGAAGATGGAAGCGCCGAAGCAGAAGAGTTACACGTGACCCTGCCCGAGGATAACGGTATGGCCGGCGTTTACAAGTGGATCGAGATGGCGGATTACGGACTCGAAACCTATTTGATCCTCTGGGATGACGGGATCGGCTCGATCGATATGGTTGGCACGGGTACGGTCCGGGGCGTCTTTTACAACGACGAAACGATGCAGGTCGCTGACGAAGGCACCGTTCCCCAGAAGTACACCTATGCGGACGATAAGCTCATCTGGACCTACACGGACGAGCAGGGAGAGCATCCGTCGACCTTTGTCAGACTGACGGCAGAAGAGCGGGCGGCTTATGAAGCGCTCGGCGTCGGCAGCGTGGTGGGAGCCGGAGAAGAAGCAAATAAGGGGAATGCTTCGCCCTGGCCTGATGATAACGGCGGCTTAGTCGGCGTCTATAAATGGGTCGAGATGGAGAAAATTGGTGTCACAGCGAATCTGATTATCTATGATGGCGGCATCGGTGTCTTTGATATGCTCGGAGTCGTGGAATCCGTCAAGTACGACGATACTACCATGCAGACCTCTGGTGAAGGCGCACTCCCGCAGAGCTATACCTACGCGGACGGTACACTTACCTGGACCACCGCGGGCGAAAATGGAGCAGATGTTTCGACTTTCGTCAAACTGACGGCAGAGGAACTGGCCGCGTATGAGGCAAGGGGCATCGGTAACGCAGAGTAGTTTTCACGATTTGAGGACATAAGAGGTACTATCGTCGGCCTGTACTGCACGGATTACATGGACGATCTGAACAGCGTTGGCTGGCACTTCCACTTCATCAACGAGGACCGGACGAGGGGCGGGCATGTGCTGCAGGTCAGCGTCGCGGATGCGACAAGGAAAGAACAGATTAAAAGCGCATACAGGCAGCTCGGTGAGAGCGCGGGCTTCTATGACGGGATGATGACATATTCCACCCTCCCCGGCAAAGCGGTCTGCCGTCTGGTCTGGAACATGGACGGCGGGAAAAATCTCGAGTATATTACACGGGCGCTCTCGGGCGTGCCGGAGGATTTCGCCGGGAAGCTGTTGGAAGTGCCGGTAGGAACGGGAGTCCTGACCATGCCGGTCTACAGGGAACTGCCGGCGGCAGACATCACATGTCTTGATTATTCGGCGGATATGATGGGAGCCGCTAAAAAGCGGGCTGAAGCTTTCGGGATTAAAAATGTCTCCTTCCGCCAGGGTGACGTCGGTGCGCTGCCCTTTGAGGATGAAAGCTTCGATATCGTCCTTTCCCTGAACGGCTTCCACGCTTTTCCGGATAAGGAGTCGGCCTATCGTGAGACATATCGCGTGCTGAAAAAAGGCGGCACCTTCTGCGGCTGCTTCTACATTCAGGGCGGATGCAGACGGACAGACTGGTTTATTAAAAAGCTTTACGTTCCGAAGGGTTTCTTTACCCCGCCCTTTGAAACTAAGGACAGCCTGGGAAAACGTCTGGGCGGTATGTACGAGGCAGTAAGCGTATCCTCAGTGGAAGGCATGGGATGCTTTTGCTGCAGGAAAGCATAAAAAAGAGCCATCCTGTATAAGCATGTCTGACCTTGTTTATCAACCAGGGGACGGTTCCTTGTTCCGCTTTCGGAACGAGGAACCATCCCCTGGTCCATTTTTTATTCACGCATAGGGAACGCTCCTTTTGAAATAATGGTTGCAAATATACTTTAACTCCAGATGGTTCAATGCCCTGGATGATTCTGGTTCTGTAATATCGTTATGACAAAACTGTATGTACGAAATATCTCTCATCTCTATGAGGGTGAGTGGATGCGATTCCTTCCCCCTCTTGCCCCGGGAGAGAAGAGAATGGGCGAAACGGCTGCGGAAAGATCACGACAGTGCCCGCTG
>DEPS01000057.1:0-5796 GCA_002358875.1 Lachnospiraceae bacterium UBA3386
TTTTGATAAAACAAAAATTCTTTTGGACCCTTATGCGAAGTCTGTTTCAGGCCGGACGATCTGGGGACAGAAGCCGGATGAGTCCGACCCTTTTCCTCACAGGGGCCAGCTGATCAGGGAAGATTATGACTGGGAAGGAGATAAACCTCTGGAAAAGGATCCCGGAGAACTGATCATCTACGAGCTTCATCTGCGTTCCTTTACGGTACATCCCAAAAGCGGTGTGAAATACCGGGGGACCTTTGCGGGACTGGTGGAAAAGATACCTTACCTGAAAAAACTCGGTGTCAACTGCGTAGAGCTCATGCCCGTTTTTGAGTTTGATGAGTTTGAAAATGGAAGGGTCGTGAACGGAAGGCGGATGTTCAACTACTGGGGATATTCCACAGTCTGTTTCTTTGCGCCCAAGGCCGGATATTCTGTCTCGGGGCCTTTTGGCCTGGAGGTGGATGAATTCAAGTGGATGATCCGCCGGCTGCACAAAAACGGCATTCAGGTAATACTGGATGTTGTTTTTAACCATACTGCCGAGGGAAATGAAAACGGTCCCACCATCTCTTACCGGGGGATCGACAACAGAACCTACTATATGCTCGCTCCGGATGGCGGCTACTACAATTTCAGCGGCTGCGGAAATACGATGAACTGCAACGATCCTGTCGTGCGGAATGTGGTACTTGACTGCCTGCGCTACTGGGTCAGCGCCTATCATGTGGACGGATTCCGCTTTGATCTGGCATCGATCCTTTCTCGGGGGGAAGACGGTGCTCCGTTGATTCATCCTCCGCTGCTTGACCTCATTGCGAAGGATGCTGTTCTCGGAAAAGCGCTGCTGATCGCGGAGGCCTGGGACGCCGGCGGATTGTATCAGGTCGGTGATTTTTCCTCCAGCGGGAGGTGGGCCGAGTGGAACGGCAGATATCGCGACTGCCTTCGCCGGTTCATAAAAGGCGGTGCAGAATGCGCGCCGGAATTATACAGGAGGATCCGTGGATCGGATGACTTGTATGGGAAGCGGAATGCAGCTTCTTCTATCAATTTTGTCACCTGCCATGACGGTTTCACTCTTTATGATCTTGTCTCTTATAATGAAAAGCATAATGAGGCAAACGGAGAGGACAATCACGACGGCTGCAGCCAGAATGACAGTTGGAACTGCGGGACAGAAGGAAACACAGAGGATGAAGAGATTCTGACCCTGCGCATGCGCCAGATGAAAAACATGCTGACCATCCTGCTCACCAGCCGCGGCATTCCCATGATCCTTTCAGGAGATGAGTTTGCGAATACTCAGATGGGCAACAACAATACATACTGCCAGGACAATGAAATGTCATGGCTGGATTGGTCAAACCTTAAAAAGAACAGGAAGCTCTTTGAATATGTGAGGGACCTGATCGCCTTTCGAAAAGCACATCCGGTCCTAAGAAATGTAAAGTACCAGTTTGGCCATAACGGGACTGGATATCCGGAGATCTCCTTTCACGGAATTGAGCCGTGGCAGCTGGATGAACAGGCCGGCACCCTGACATTTGCATACATGTTTGCGGAGGATCACATCAAATTCAGTACCTCAAAGGACTGCTTTATCTACATAGCGGTCAATGCGCACTGGGAAGGGCATTGCATGAAACTGCCGATCATTCCGGCCGGCTTCTCATGGAGGATTGCATTTGATACCTGCGGTTATTCTGCCAGACCGGGAAAAGAAAAAAAGATCCCGGGATTGGAATCTGTGGATCTTGCGCCTCGCAGCATAAAAGTCCTTATCGCCACAAACTAAAATTATTCTTGGTCCGCCCCGGTTTCATTATTTTGGATTGACAGCCGTGTCTGCCGCACATATAATAAGAACAATTTCACCGCCGCCGTTTCTTCTTTTTAACGTGATACATACCGTTTTTTTGATCAGCTGAAGAGGAGGATGGTTCGATGTACGCTCAAACTGCATATCCGGTCATTAATCTGGTCGAGACCGGCCGCTGCATTGAACGGCAGCGCCGTCAGGCCGGGCTGACCGTGCGGGAACTGCAGACCTATTTCGGGTTTGAGTACCCGCAGGCAATATACAAATGGCAGCACGGCGAGTGCCTGCCCACAGTGGACAACCTGCTTGCCCTTTCCAGGATCCTGCGGGTGCCCATGGAAGACCTCCTGGTGTATGAGGACCAGGGGGTCTCTTGTTTTTTAGGGACCAGGGGACGGTTCCCCGGTTTGCCGGACAGGCTGCTGGAGGCATGGAAAACTGTCCTGCTGCGAGAAAGGATTGGACCGGGGAACCGTCCCCCGGTTCACGATACAAGAAGAGGAACGACCCTGCCGTCGATCTGCTGGTCGATCACAAGAGGGATCGGAAGTAATTCATAGGCTTTTCTTATTTCGTCAGGGAATTTATACAAGGACCGCACCCCAAAAAGGAAACAGCTTTTGTCAACGTTTTGAGCGTTTCTTTTTCTCTTCATACATTGCAGCATCGGCTTTTTCTATCGCTTCCTTCAAAGATTTTCTCTTATCCACCTTGGTGATTCCTATACTTACAGACAGATTATAGGGCAATTCACACCTGGCGGTAATATCAGCCAGATTCCGGTAAACACGCTTCTTTATCTGCTTGATCTCCTCAATTATATCTGCCCGGGCGAGTATTACGAACTCATCGCCCCCGTAACGGGCTATATTTGCCTTGTAATGCATTCCCTCACAGGATATGCGCAGCGTGTCGGCGATCATCACCAGTGCGGCGTCTCCCTGGGTATGGCCGTATTTATCGTTGATCTCTTTGAACCTGTCGGCATCGACCAGGAGAAGATACAGGGCAGTGGGTTCGTCACGGCGCTGCCACTGCTCGTAGTGGAAAGCAAGCTGCTTTCTGTTACTGAGCCTGGTCAGCGGATCGACCGAGATCATATCATCCACCCAGTTCTGATAAAGGATCAGAGTGGCAAATGACAGCGCTGCACAGGCAACTGGAAGCTGGGGGAAAATGAACTGAATGATACCTGCCCCCGCCGGCGCGATCGGAAACAGGGCGAGGCTGGTCAGGAGTTTTTTCTGCGACAGATTTTCTTTTTTATTTATACCTGCCATTGCATGTCCCGAGGCTCCAAAGACATAAACATAGGCAAGCAGGTACTGGAGAACGAACCATGTTCCCCGACGATAGACCCCGTCTTCTACATAGAAAAAAATTCCGGTAAAAAGATTGACCAGAAGCAGGACCCCCATGATCCACACAAGGCAGGAACTGACCAGGATCTTTTTTTTGCTGTTTACAAAGAGTGAACCCCGCATATGCTCAAAATAAATAAACCAGCAGAAGCACATGAGGGCAGTGGAAAAGAAGTAGACGGTCTTTGCCGCGATCAGACCTGCTTCTCCAAGCGGAAGAATGCCGCATGAGATCAGAGCAGCTGCTGTATCAGAGAGGAAAAAAACGATCTCCGCAGTTATTGCGTGAGAGAAATTCCTCTGAGATACCATTTTGGAAATGCCCAGGGTTTTATGACAGATAAATATCACAAGAAGGGACGCCATGAGATTGATCTCAAGGTAAAGTAATCCATATAAAAGGTTTGGTTCCATACCACAGCCTCCCCTCAGTTTATGAAATAACGCTGCTTTTAATTATTATGATGCCAGGTAAAAAAGTGGTTTTGCCGACCCTGCTTCGTCATTTTGCACAAACGCTTCGGGCACGCTCTCGCTCTAGCTCGCAGGCAGCGGTACTAAGGGCGCTAAAAACCAAGCGCCCAAGTACCTGGCCGCAACATCTCCTTCGGAGCTCGCAAAGGCCCTTCAGCTGTTAGTGCAAATTGCCGAAGCTCAGTAGAGTCACAGACATTTTGAACCTGACATCATTATTATAATCGCACACCTGCCGGCGCTCAAGGGAAAATCGGCATGGAACCGTCCCCCTGTTTCACCGGGCTCCCTTGATACCTGAGGGCAAAACTTATATAATATGAGCCGGGGTATTTCTCTGCAGTGTGGATTTTTGAACGAAGAATCGTCCTCAGATTTCTTGACACAGGCCTTGGAATCTCTTTAAGTATGATAAAAAAAGTTATCAAAGAAATTTCAGGCCTTTTAAAAAAAGAAACGAGAAAACAAAAGGGTGTTCCTATGAAAATTTTCAGCATGGTATTACAGAAACTGATGCGAAGGCATTGGGGGAAAGTCTTTTTAGCGTCCATTGTTGTTTTTTGCTTTTTATTTACTTCTGTTAAAGTTTCAGCAGCCGCAGAGCGTGATACGATACGAATCGGTTTTTTTACTTCGGAGAAATATGGCTACGTCGGCGCTGACGGTAATCTGCGCGGATATGATATTCAGCTGTCAAAGACGATCGGCATGTACGGCGGATTTGACACAGAGATGCTGGCCTATGACAATGTGACGGAAATGGAGGATGCTCTCCGTGCAGGAGATGTCGACGTCCTCATCGATTTTCTGCGCACTGAAAAGCGTGAACAGGAGTTTATTTTTACCAACAGCCCTATCCTGGAAGAACAGGTCAGTCTGTATACTTATAATTCTTCTGACGCACTGACGGCAGACAGGCTTAGTGAGGCAGAGACGCTCCGGGTCGGCCATGTGACTGATTCAGGGTTTCTGGATTATTTCACAGACTATTGCACTGAGTCGGGCATTAAGGTGCAGCTTGTTGGTTTTTATTCCGAGTCCGATATGCATTCCGCCATGGAGCGGGGGGAGACAGATGCCTGCGTGACAGGCAGCGCAGTGCCGACGGGCTACAGAGTGCTCGTGTCTACGCCTTCGATCAATTCCTACATGATGTTCCGCGCCGGAGATACCTCTTTGCGCAGCCGCTTTGATATGGCGATCAGCCGGCTCAAGACAGATGATCCGGACTATATGCTGAACCTTTACCAGAGGTATGTGGCTTCCCATGACACGGAGATGACACCCTTAAGCGCGCAGGAGAGGGAATACCTCAAAAAACATAACGATCTGACGGTTGCGGTCGTGCGCGGCGCTGAGCCATTTACTGTGGAGAAGGACGATGGAAGCCTGGGAGGCGTTATCCCGGATTACTACAGAGAGATCGGAGAGAGGCTTGGTGTTACTTTCCGCTTTGTGGCTTATGATAAGACTCAGGATGCCATCGAAGCGGTGAAAAACAAAGAAGCGAATATCCTTGGTCACTATTACGGCGATATCATCATTGCGGAGAGGGACGACCTGTACGACACAATGGAGTATGGGGCAACGGAATGCGCCCGCCTGACAAAGAGCGGGTTCAACGGCAGTATCAGGACAGCCGCCGTGACCAATCGCACAGCCTTCCTTCTGGCGGAGCAGCTGGATCCGGATATCCGTCTGGAGGCCTATTCCAATGTCGAGGAAGGCTACCAGGCTATGATGCGGGGCGAGACAGATGCCGTGATCGGATCCATGACCGGCGTTACCTGGCTGGTCAACCAGCACACCATGCGGGGAGTCAGCCTGTCTGTCCTGCCAAACGTCAAGCTTGCCATCCGGGCAGCCGTTTCACGTGATGACCCCGAGCTTTTGTTTGTATTAAATAAGGCCATAGCGATATCGGGAAATGCCCTGAACGAAGCGATCATCGAAAATGCAGTCGATGGCAAAACCAATCTTCGCACTGCCCTGGAAAATCTTCCTCTGGGATTTACCATCGGCGCTGTTGCCGTTCTGACGACTCTTGTTATCTTTCTCGTTGTCTCGCTCGTCCTTCTGGCGCGTATCAGCCGGGAGCGGTTGGCCCTGCTCAACCGCGAAATGAATGTGGATGGCTTGACGGGTGCCGGCAGC
>DEPS01000057.1:5870-6208 GCA_002358875.1 Lachnospiraceae bacterium UBA3386
GACGGACCCATGCTTGCAATGTTTGACGTGGATTATTTCAAGAGAAAAAACGACACATACGGCCATGAATACGGTGACTTTGTGCTGAAGAAGGTCGTGGAGATCCTGAGTGAGACGCTGCGAAAATCGGACGCCATTATCCGCTGGGGCGGAGATGAGTTCATATTGATATGCCCCCATATTCGCGGCGACGGAGCTGACCGCATCATGGAGAAGGTGATCCATGCTATAAACAGCGCCGATTTCCTCAAGGACGGAAAGGGCGAAAAGATCACGATTTCCGCCGGCGCCTCCTTCTTCAAGCCTGAAGACAGGGACATGACTCCGGTTCTGCGCCG
>DEPS01000034.1:0-2541 GCA_002358875.1 Lachnospiraceae bacterium UBA3386
ATTTAAAAACACTCTACATAATGACGAAGGCTGTGGAAAACGACCTCGGGGAGCCCGTTTTCGCGGATCAGCTTTGCAAAGCGCTTTTCAATGACCGAAATGCCGATGGGCATCCCGGACCATGTGGCCATGACAAGGTTGTAGTCATGGTATTCCTTCCCCGCAAACTGTTTTGCCTTCTTCTGTTCCTCTTTCCAGCCAAAAAGCATGTGAGCCACGCTGCGGGGCAGATAAACACGGCGGATGCTGCTCTCGGTTTTTGGCGTTTTGAGGACGCGGACAGTGGTGCAGCGCGGGCTTTCGGAAGGGAAGACCAGGATGATGTCCTTGCCGCCGAGCTGGCTGACCGCTTCCTTTGAAACGCGCTGGAACTCCTTGTTGATGTAAATGCTGGCGCGGTTCTTTTCGACCGCCTCGGGGGATATGTCAACGCAGTCCCAGGTGAGGCCCATAAGCTCCCCGATCCGCAAAGAGCCGGAGAACGCCAAGTTCATGGCGAGCTTCAGCTCCCCGTCCCCGCAGAGCTCGGTGGCCCTCATGAAGATATCCGCCGTCCAGATCTCGCGCTTTTTCGCCTTGTATCTTGGAACGGTCGCGTGTATGGCTGGATTTTTCTCCATGATCTCCCATTTTACCGCCTGCTCGAAGCAGCTGCGGAGCAGCTTGTGGATATCGCGGATGGTGCTCATTCCCACCATGCCGCTGCCTTCTTTCCTCGGGGCCTTGTTCTGGACGGCAGGGGTGGAGAGCAGGCGCTGGTAATAAAGCTCCAGGAAACGGGTGCTGATGTCGGGGATCTTCGTGCCCGTCATGCCAAAGTTGACTGACTTATTTACGCCGGAATCCTTAGCTGTCCGTTTGTGCTTTTTTATCCGGGATTTCCCTCCTGCCTTTCAGCAGTGCTTTTTACCCTGAACCGTTCCAGGTATTCCTCGAAAATGCGGGTATTGACAAGCGAAACCCTGCCGACCTTGTAAACAGATCCCGCCTCTGCCGCCAGCTTCATGAAGGTATGCCTGCACATGGAGTACAGGGAGGCCCCCTCGTCATAGCGGACAAAGGTCTTCTGGACGGGCAGGGCAGGGGTGACAGAATTCTTTCCAGGGAGCGCCTGAAGGGCGTCCATGCCAGCCGGCTGCGTCCGGCCGTTTTCCTGATTCTGTTGGCAGTGACAGCTTCTTTCCATATTTTCCCTCCATTCAGGTATCCGGATATAACACGGCAAGATAGCGCGATGCTTTTACATGCAGATTGGCGTTTCGGAAGCGGAGCGGCAGGCAAAACACTTCCAGTGACAGTATCGCCAATAGGCGAATAGCAAATGCGACCGTGATGCCTTGGGCTTTCCTGCGCTGTATATCCTCGCTGCAGCCGATACGGACAAAAAATGCGGCACCAGCCCCAGGGCCGTGCCGCATACTCTATTGCTGTAATAATACCTGAAATGGACTTCCTGCGTCAAATAGGCAGGATCACAGTTTCGCCAGATATTTGGACTGATCAGGCAGCGGGATGTCCAGAAACTCCATTGCCTGCTGTACGCTGTAATGCAGCTTCCTCATGACCGTTTTGATATTTTCAAGACGGTTCTCATCTATGCCTTCAATTCTTCCTTCCTTTCTTCCTTCCTTTATTCCTTCCTTTCTACCTTCTTTTATTCCTTCCTTTCTACCTTCTTTTATTCCTTCCTGTTTTCCTTTCGCTTCTACGCGGTCCAGTACTTCACACATATCCTTCGGTTTGCCTCCTTCCCCATTTAATGCTTCTGTAAAGCGGCTGTCATGCGTGATCGCAGCCATCATCTTCAGGACTTCATCGACGTGTCTGAATTTATCGGGATCAGATGGCCTGTAATCCGGGTTCGTCCGCCTGTGGACAAAGTAGTCAACCATGATCCTGAAATCGCTGTGAAACCAGCTGACTGCTTCTTCAGGCAGGAACGCTATTTCAAAGACGTTGATCTTATAGTCGCTTACAAAAGGCCTGAATTCTTCCGGTATTTCGACTGCATCGTACAGCGAGCGGCTCCTGCCCCACGGCTTGCCTGCGAAGTACAGGACCAGGGTAATGACCGGATACCGGTCTTTCTGCGACAGCTCTGCCCGGTAAGCCGCGCCGTCATACCCGATCACCCTGAGCGGCATGTCTTTCTCGTACTTCGTCTGGTTTTCAAAGCCGAGGAAAGCGATCCTCACGCTGACACGGCTCTCCTCAGTCCTGTTCCAGTATTTTGACACGTCGCGTTCCTGTTCATGGATTTTCCCGTCAGCTTTATACATGGAAAAAGGCTGGGCATCCGTCAGGTCGTTTTCCTGTACGACCTGCCTCCCATGAAACAGGAGTCCGTTTACGACATCAGCAAATACATCATTGAATGCTTCCAGAGTTTTTTCCGTTATGTCTTTTTCAGCCAATAGCCACCTCCTGGCCTCTATAAGGACAGGCCGACCTTGTAATTATAATACCTCTATTATCGTGTCTTTTCAACCGGTGCAGTTCCCTGCCTCAATCCCATCCAGCCATGCATCGAAGCTGTTTTTG
>DEPS01000034.1:2589-15115 GCA_002358875.1 Lachnospiraceae bacterium UBA3386
GCACAAATAAATGAGTCAACTGGCGTAGGATTTTTCTTCGAGATTATGGGGCGGGATGAAGGCGCATAGCGGGCTATGTAACTGAATCCCGCCCCATGAGATCGGAGAAAAATACACGCCAGATGGAGCATTTATTTGCGTGGCAATCCTAAGTGCCTGCCGCCCACAAAGACCGTCCGGAAGGCTTTCTTTTTGATCAGCCCGTAAGCCGCAGGGCGGCTGATGCACAGGATGTCCTGGATTTCGATGACCGTGCAGCATCTTTTACTGCTTCCTGTTTTACTGTTTGCAGCATCCATTGTCTTTTCCTTATCGAGCATGGGCGTTGTGATAGGGCTGTTGGAACATACCGGCGGACAAATACATCCGCCTGGCCACCATGGGAGAACAGGACATTGTCGATCCGGTGAAGATAAGCCAGTTGACGCCCGCCAGGCAATGATTTCCGGAGGATTTGCAGTTTCTCGCATACTGTCCAAGGACCCGGCCCCGCTCGTTCATCGCCACCAGATAATTCTGTGATGTACTCCTTACGATCCCGAAATACTTCGCTATCTCCGAATTCATGCAACAATTTTTGGCTTCATTCAGAAATCATCTTTTGTAAAATGCTTCGATTGCCCGGTGCAGGAAGTCCGCAAATCCAGAGCCATACTGTGCATCGGTCGCACTCTTCATTTGATCGTCCAGATACATCCGGGCCTGCGACAGCATGATCTCTTTTTCGTCTTTCAGCTGCAGAAGCTGTTTCATGGCAAAGCCGTATTCCCCGACCAGAGACCGGATCTCGAAACTGTCCACATCCATATCTCTCTTTTCAGAGAACTTCTCGATGATGTGGTCGAGCCGGTTCTTATAGCTTGCCCGGATTTCTTCACTAATCGGGTGTTCCACCGCCTCTTTATAAGCTTCTTTCCCTCCGTACCACTCCACGACTTTTGCATACTGCTTCTGGATTTTCTCTGAGGATACTGCATCCAGATAGTGTTCCTTCCACGCCTCCACGGAACCAAACTCCCTAACCGCCGTCGCCTTCAGTTCTTCCGGCATGTTTTTCAGCATCGCATTAAACAGTTCCGTGCTTTCTTTCCTTCCGAAGACCGTAAAATCCATCATATCCGCTCCTTTCAGGGTATCGTCGATGCTTCCGATCAGACGTTCCAGACGTTCTTTTTCAACTGTCAGCATCGATTTCTGCAATCTCAGTACATGATTCCTGTCAAGAGCAGGGTTTTCTATGATCTCTTTTATGGTCTTAAGAGGAATGTCCAGTTCGCGGAAATAGAGGATCTGCTGCAGGACAGACATTGCCTCTTCGTCATACAGCCGGTAGCCGGCCTCGCTCTTTCCTGTCGGATGGAACAGCCCTATTTCGTCGTAGTACCGGAGCGCCCGTGCACTGACACCCGTTAACTTCGACATTTCCTTAATCGTCATCATAGTAAATGTCTCCTGTCTCCTGATGTCTTCAGCATAATGGTTGACGCTGCGGCAAGGTCAAGAGCGGATTATGTTTTTTCAAGAATAAAAATCTCCGTTTGCTTCATAATCCGGTAGAGCTCCTTCAGATCCATGAACACATCCTTGCTCTCCAGGGAATGATTGGCGTAAGCCATCAAGCTGCATGGAATACCTCGCTCCTCGCAGATGCCGAGGATGGGGCTTTTGTCTTTCCCGACCCAAGGATCATCGTCTCGGGTGAAGACAATAGATTTCCCAAAGGAGAAGGAAAACGTATCTTTAAGTGGCGTATAGAGGATCAGGCGGATCAGGTCTTTTGCCGGGCTCTCCGCAGCAATCTTCGCCGCCACGATCGTCCCGATGCTCTTCCCGATAAACAGAATGTCCTCATATGTGTTCGGATCCGTATCGGCAAGCATCTCCTCAGACTGCTGCAATGCGATCGCAAAGGATTCCTCCATTCGTTTCCGATCGCCCTTTACCTTGGACGGGAATCCGCCGTAGTCCATTATAAGGATCTCATAGCCATGATCTGCCGCAATCCTGCGGCTGTAGTGAAGCAACGGTTTGTCCGCCGTATATCCGATTCCCGGAAATATAACTGCTAACTTGCTCATCAAATACCTCTTACCCACGGAGCTTTCTCAAAAACCATTTCTGTCAGCGCATAGGATCACTTCGTCTCCTCCGCTGCTTTGTTTGCAAGCCTCCTGCCGAGTTCATAGGCCGCCTTCAGGTCCTTCGGCAGCTGTTCATCCCGGTATTTCGCCCTGTGCTCCTGTGTCCCTTCCATGACATCATATTTGGAATAATCACTGAACTGATAGGAACTGTAGGAGCAGAGCGTCTCTGCATAACCAAAGAGCGACTTCAGAAGTCTGGCATTTTCTCCGAAGATCTCAGGATAATGGCCGACAGCCGCCATCTCTTCCCCGGGGACTCCCATCGTGTAGATCATGGCTGTCGGGACATACTTTTCGAGCAGGCTGCTCTGCATTTTCCCATTCTCGTCGATCTTTGGATTGCAGGAGTTGATCGGGAAGAAGAGACGTTCCATGAAACTGCGAAGCACGCCTGTCGGATAACTGAAGTAACTGCTGTCCTCCCCGTTTCCGTGGAGCAGGATCTGCGGGGCTCCTTGTCCTTTCGTGATAAAAAAGTGTTTGATATCCATTGTATCCTTACTCCCGGCCCTCGTTTTCTCATCTATTCCGGCGGTTTTTCAGCAGGAATATCTGACATACAGACATGTTCAAGTCTAATTGGCTACTTACAGCCTGCAGTTCCGGATTCGGTCCCATTCCCGCATTTCACACCAGAAAACCGACCTTTCGCCCACGTCGTAAACCATGGATACGACTGTGGGGCAGACCTCCTGAGAGACAGCCTGCAGAATCGCAAAACAATCCTTTACATCGAAATCATCCGGTGCTTCCTGCAACATGGTTTCCGCCTTAAGATATCTGTCCCGGCCCATCCACGGATGCTGCTCCGGATCCTGTTTAAAGGGCGAGAAATTCGTCAGAATCTTAAACACAGGTCTCTCATAATACAGGCAACCCTGTCCCGGCACAATGTGCAGCACATTTCCTTCCGCATCGGATAACGCCGACATGAACGTAACGCCCGGAAGGCTGAATACAGGCTTTTTATCAGCAATATCCCGGATCTCCTGCAGGGTCTTCTTCTGAAGAAGCAGATCGATATCCAGCATGATGACATTTTCGCCTTCTCCGGCAGGATCGCTCCGGGAATCAAAAGGCCAGCAGGTCGGCATTCCGACGAAATCTCCTCTGGCATTTGCTCCGAACAGCGGAAGCCAGTCTTCTTTCGCGTCATTGATCTCAATAAAAACGCCATCCGCTGCCGGGCGGACTCTGTACTCCATATCCAGGATGTCCAGATTCCAGCCGACGATCGTCTTCTTTTTATTTACAACGATACTCGTGCACATTTATTAATCGCCTCCTTTTGCTTTCACGACCACAGTCAGCATGACGAGATCGTCCTCTCCCGTATTAATGATCGAATGCTCTGATCACTTTGGGCATATATGCATGACTCCAGGTTTCAGTCCTTCCTCCACACCGTCACAGACTGCTTTGACGGTTCCGCTGATGATATCTTTCCGACCCTTTCGGATTCTTCCTTTCCGCGATCAATACAGCTCCTTCAGGACAGGCACGGTGATCCCCGGATTGTCGCCGGGGATAATCCGGGGATCATCGTCCGCAAGCGCAACTGCATTACTGGTTTTCCGTGTGCTTTTTCCTTCGTACCCACTGTTCAGATCAGGCCGTCCCTGAGGAGTCTGTTTATCTCATCCAGTCTGGGAGAATGGACGATTTTGGAAACCATGATCTGTCCGAGCGCCTTGTCATATGCTTCGTAGGTCTTCTTATCAAAAAGCACCCACTCGACCAGGTCAAGTTCTCCTGGATGTTCCCCGACAAACTCATTTACTGCAGCGACGGCAATCTGCGCGGCTTTATCCAGCGGATAGCTGTAAACACCGGTTGAAATAGATGGAAATGCCACGCTCCTGATCTCATGGTCCACCGCAACCTGAAGCGAATTCCTGTAGCAGTCGGCGAGGAACTGTGCCTCGTTTCTTTTCCCGCCATTCCAGACAGGCCCGACTGTATGGATTACGTAATTACATGGCAGTTTGTACGCTTTTGTGAGCTTCGCTTCGCCGGTATTGCAGCCATGGAATTTCCTGCACTCCTCCAGAAGCTCCGGCCCCGCAGCCCGATGAATTGCTCCGTCAACGCCGCCACCGCCGAGCAGGCTATTATTCGCCGCATTCACGATGGCTTCCACATCAGAAATCTTAGTAATATCTCCCTGCACCAGCCGGATCCCGGTCTCTTTTCCTGCAGCACCGGCAAACTCTGACCGAAGCTCCATGAGCGCGCGGCCCAGAAGCCCCTGGCCCGGCCATTCGGACATGTCCACATGCATGGCCGCCTGTGCGTCCAGGCCGATCCCCCAGATCTTATCTTTAGGGCTTGCCTCTGCAAGAATGGCGTCTCCCGTATCCAGCAATGCCTTTTTCAGATCCGGATTCTGCTCGAACTTTGCCCGGTTTCCGGCTTTTACAATATCATATTTGACCGCATCCCAGGCCTTTGCATCAAAAGGTGTGATCTGTTTCCCAAGATCCTTGCACTCCCACGGCTTCGTCGCCCGCAGGATCGCGGTATAACGGGCCGAATCATGGAACAGCTTTGCCTTCCGGGCCATCATATACTGCTCGACATGAAGGTATTCGAAATCATCAATAACGAATTTTCTCCGGTACCAGTTGGAAAGATACCCGTTTTCTTCATTGTCCTTCCAGAAAAAGACTGGCGGCAACCGCCTAGCCGGACGATGCATATACATATACTTCTGTTCCCAGTCCTCATCACGGTAATGACTGTATTCAGACATCTGGCAGCCATGACACAGATCATCCGCAATCTCAAGAATAACCTCTGACAGCTCCAGATCTTTCTTCCATTTTTCCTCTATGGCGCCATATCCAAGCAGAGCGCCCAGGATATTCCCTGTCACAGCGCCCGTTGAGTCGCTGTCGCCCTTATGGTTTACTGCGGCAACGATCCCGGCAGAAAAATTATTCTGATATTTCAATGCGCAGTAGATTGCGATACCCAGCGTTTCTTCCGCAACCCAGCCTTCTCCGAGCCGGTGAATGTTATCCAGGTCATCATCACTGCCGGACTCCGCAAGAGTGACCGCGCGGTCAATGATCTCCGACAGCTTTTGAAGATGCGGGTCTCCGGCAAAGACCTGATGCATCGTATCCCTTGCCTCCTGCACGATCTCCTTCAGAGTCATTTTCCTGCCTTTGGGCGGAAATACGATCCGGTTGATGATATGCACAAGCACCGCTGCCGGCATATAGCCGAGGGAATGGCCATGTGTGATGGCGGCAATCTGGGCGGCTTCCATATCCAGCTGCTCCATATTTATCTGATAGTTGACAGCGACCGGCGCAACACGCATGATCCCACCGCAGCCCTTGCTGTGATTTCGTTTCGCTTTTACATAGTCATCGAATGTTTTGCCGTTCTTCTCTTCCTCAAGAGCCGACAGGCATGTATTTCCCGGAGCTCTCCTGGAATACAGCTCCGGAACATCCAGCAGCCAGGAAAAGCCTCCTTTTTTAGTAAATCGTTCGTATCGGCTGATTTCCCGAATGGAAGATCTCTGTGTCTTGAGCCAATCCAGATAAGCTGTCGCCACATAATGTCTTGGCCATCCCATAATTCCCCGCATGGCTCCCCGCGTATCCCCGACCAGAAGCCCATTTGCCGTAAAAAGAGTCATCTGCGTGTCATCGGAAATGAGGGCTTTCCCGTCCTTTGGGTCCTTTTCATACGCCCTGACACCCTGTGAGCCATATTTTGAGAAGATCGCTTTCTCCGAAAGGAACTCCACAGGATATCCGAGCGCATCTCCGACGGCTCCCCCGAAAATGCAGCCGCGGATCGCGTCAAGATGGACTTCCTTGTCCTTCTTTTTTTTCACGGCATCATCGATCTCAGCTTGGTCTTCTTCCCGGTAGAAGTGCGCGAAGTTTCTTGAGAACTCCTTGAAATTGTATTGATCATCTGAAGTGTCCATGACCGCAAAATCGATCCTGCGGAACATGTCCTTTTCCTTCATGCCGTCATAATCAAACTCTTTCAGGGCTTTGTAGAACAGGTCTGAAACGACACGAGCATCATTACGGAAAGCGCCGCAGCCGAATGCCCCCAGGACAAGGTGCTGATAGCCAAGGTAAGCCGCAGTCTTCAACATGCCAGTGATGCGCCGGTACATCAGTGCTTCATATTCTGATTGTGACATTCCACCCATACCGTTTCGAAGCATGGGCGCCGCGCAGGTCATGACTGCCACAATGACCGTTTCCGGGAGCAGATCGCCATTTTCATCTTTAACGATTTCCACCTGCGGGTTGATGATGATCGCATCCGATCCCATATCGGAGTGAAGCGACCGGTTATATTCGTAATATGGGAGGGCGTTCCTGCTCTCAAGAGACAGCAGGAGAGAGCTCTTCCTGCACAGATCCTCTTCCTGTGCCTTTGCTCCGCGGCGGACGCCTCCGCCCGGATGTATGGCGTTAGCAAGGTTTAAAACAAGGATCGGTTTTGCTCCCGTCTTATTGAAATCGTAGGAAAGCTGCTCCCGCCTCTTTCTGGCGAGGGTGAAGGAATCCGCGTTTTCACAGCCATATCCGCATCTTCCAATGACATGGACATGCTCAAAATCCCTGTTTTCCGACAGGATCTGGATTTCTCTCGGAAGGTACACATCTGCAGCTTCCATCTGCTCCCGGGAGAGTTTTAATCTGATTCTCTGGTTCCCGATCGTATAATAGCCCTGGTCAAGAATACGCATCGTATCCTGGAACATGGCGATATTGTCCTGACGCATATAATCACCTCATTCATAGTTCTTCGCCCTGAATTCCTTCATTCAATCGCTTCACGTATATATGAAGGAAGACATTCCGATGGCGGCTCAATGCCAGGGCCGCCACATAGTGCGGCTCTGCGGCTATAAACGCGGCAGCCTGTTCGTTGATCAAATGGTAATCTGTGTGATTGTCTGTCTTTTTCATCCCTCACCTCTCCGTCGCTGTCGCTTTTCAGACCCTCTTTGTAAATCCTTCCGTTGAATTTCCAGGCATAATGCCCGGAATATCCATGCTGGCATTGTCCAGATGCGCCTCTCAAAGGGGGATTTTATCAGACGATTCATCCAGCCTTCCTTTTCCCTGCTTTATTGCTTTGATTTCTTCAAGTATTTTACCGGCACTTCCTTCGTCAGCCATACTTTATTGGCTGACAGAAAAAAGCGAAAGCCGTCCTCCGTCATCCTTTTGCAGTCAATCTCATAGATCACAGGCCTGCCATGCCGGCTCCCGACCTTCTTCGCCGTTTCCGCATCGGATGAAAGATGCACGTACAGCCGCCCTTTTGGGATCAATCCCTGCCTGTCGATGGAAGCGGTGTATTTTTCTGCAGTCCCATGCCAGAGAACGTCCGGCGGTATCTTTTCCTCCAGCTCAACATCCACGGGAACGGAGTGGCCCTGGTTCGCCCGGATCAGCGTGTGATCCTCGTTGAAGGAATACCGCTGCTTTTCATCCGTCCTAACAATTTCTTCCAGGGACTCCATGCTGAGGGAATGACCGCCGGAACGGTTTACTCCCATGATCAGTTCCCGGACGTCTGCCCAGCCATGTTCGTCAAGGCTGATGCCGATGGCCTCGGGCCTGTGACGGAGGATCAGGGAAATGAATTTGCTGGTGTTCCGAAGCCCGTTTCTGCTCATTTTTTACCTCCAATCCAATAATCCTGCGGCATATGGGGAATGCAGGGATCTCGCGGATTATGTGGATTCCAAGTTACAGATACCCCGATCTATGGACTGTATCTGTGTAAAATACAAAAGGCATGTATCCCCGGAGCAGGCAGTACCAGATAGAAATAGCGGATACCCACAGGCCATCCGGGGTTTGGGCGGAGCCCAACAGGAGGCCGCAGGCAACACGGAAAATAATCCGTGTTGCCTGGAGCATCCCTGCACTGGCAGCCGGAGGGTGCCAAATCCGGCACCGGATTTGGCACCAGCAGGCGGTGCTTGCCATGGAAAAAACCGGCTGGAAACGAGATTGCTTTTAAGGTGGTTTTTTTGGGGAAATTGGTGCCGGTTATTTGTTGTTTTATCAAGGAAGAAGTCCGGGTGCCCGGTACGAAGGCCGATCCTGCCAGACCATGCGTTCTCCGCCTGCAGCCTCCTGCCACACACATTTCAGTTATTTTGTCATGGATGAATCTGCTTTGGAGTGATATAATAATAGCAGATAACAGCCCGCCGGAACACCCCGGATCCGGGCAGGCTGCCAATAACTGCCGATATCCAACAGGCATCCGGTTTTATGAAACAGGGAGAATGACTGACATGCCGCACATCGTTTCGGACTATAAGGACCGGCTGTTCAATTTCCTGTTCGGGAATGAAAAGAACAAGGAATGGACGCTTTCCCTTTACAACGCCGTCAACGGGACCAGCTACAACGATCCTTCCAAAATTGAAATCAACACGATCAAGGAAGTCCTCTATCTCGGAATGCACAATGACGTTTCCTTCCTGATCACGCCGGAAGCCGTCCTGTTTCCGGATGGAGACGACTTTCCAAAGGATGCCGTAACCGCAGAAGGAACCCCCGTAATGAAGGATCCTGAAGATGCAGGTGAATTCAATCTTTATGAACAGCAGTCGTCCTATAATCCCAACATGCCGCTGAGGCTCCTTCAATATCTGGGAAGCCTGTACGAGAAATATATTGCCGCAAGGAAACTGAACAAGTACGGTGCCGGGCTGATCAGGCTTCCGGTCCCAAAACTCGTCGTTTTTTACAACGGGGAAGCAGAAATGCCGGACGAACATATCCTGCGCCTGTCAGACGCGTTCCCAAAGGGCTCATCCCCGGACGTTGAAGTCAGGGTGCGCATGATCAACATCAATCATGGCAGGAACAGAAAGATCCTGGATGCGTGCAGGCCGCTTTCCGAGTATTCCCTGCTGATCGATCTGATCCGGAAGAATTACAAGTCTGCCTGTACATTGAAATATGGCACGAAGGCTGCTCCGAGAGATATCGCGACGCGGGAAGAAAAGGAAGCGATCCTGATGGATGCCGTGGACAGGGCCGTGGCGGCATTTCCGAAAGACGCAGTAATCCTTCCATTCCTTAAAGAACACAGAGCGGAGGTGAAAGAAATGCTTTTAACCGAATACAATGAAGCGGAAGCCATGCGGCTGTTCTTCCTTGATGGCGAACGCGTCGGCGAAAAAAGAGGCATAGAAAAAGGTCGGAACCACACAATTTATGAGATGGTCCAGGACGGCGACATCTCCGTTGCCCGGGCTGCACAGAAGCTGAAAATCAGTGAAAAGCAGGTCCGGGACAATATGCTTCTTCTGGGATTCAGGATGCCAAAAGAATAAACTGGAACGCCAGGACGGTTTTGCCATTTCACCTTCATTTCAGGTATAATCCAGATACAGCATGATTCAGATACAGAATACGCGGACAGAGGCGCAATGCCTTTGCCGCGTATTTTTTATTTTGGCAAAATCACTTCGCCGGGAAACCGGCTGCTGGCGGCAGCAGGAAGCCAGGTTCAGCTGCAGGATGCAGGCAGCAGGCTTTAATTGCCCGTGCCTGTTCCGGCTGCTACGCCGGGCTTTCCTGCGGGCTGTTTCCAGCTGTTTTTTTTGAGGAGGCCGAAGAAATGAAGAAAGAAAAGGCGCAGTTCGTACAGGCAGAATACGATGGGAAAAACGAGTATTTCCTCACGCCGGAGCGGCATGTCATTGAAGTCGGGGTCGAAAAATATCCGGAGGATCCTCGGGAGGCATTCGACCTCCTGTCGCATATCGTCTCGGCGCACAGGGACTGGTCAAAGGTTGACAGGGAATTCAACGAAGCGCTCATGGAACACGTCCCTGCATCTGTGAAGGAACAGGCATATGTAGATTTCCTGCTGGAAAACTGCCATATGTCGAAGCCCGCAGTTCCGAATGGCTGGGCTGACTGGGAACTCCGGATGAACGGGACGGACAGGTGCCTGCTTGAAATAGACAGCGTTTCCGATGATGTGGCGTATACCGGAAGGATTGAAGAAGACGCGGCAGAGATCGCCCGAGGATACGGCTATGAACTCGGGCAGGAATACTCGCTGCTCGACCTCCAGAAAATAGATGCCGCACGGCAGGAACGGGAAAGGAGATCGGCGGCTGCTTTGGAAGCCTCTGTTCAGGGAAAGGAAGAAAAGGGAGGCGAGCGCAACGATGTAGACCGTGCGGCATCCCCCGGTCCGGAAAAAGAAAGATGGGAAGGCGGGCGCGGCAGCACGGACCATAAGGCGTCCCCCGATCCGGGAAAGGAGGCTCCGGGCACGCCCTCTCCCGAAAACAGGGACACCAGCCGCATTGCGGAAATCAAGCCCCTGTTTTCCGATTATGTCATCCTTTCGAATCACGAGCGTTCCACGATCGACCAGTACACGGAATGGGGAGCATGGCTCGCCGTCAGCGAGGTCAAAAGGGAATACGGCTCGGCGACTTTTAAGAACATCAAAAAAGCGACGGAAACCATGGCGGCGGAAATGGAGCTGTTCGGGCAATGGGAAGACGGGGAGGTATATACAAAGGCCGAATATGACAGGGACGGGAGCGTAATAGAAGAAACAGTCAGCGGCTTTTACGGGGACAATTCTGTTTTTTCTGAAATGCCGGATGGAACAGAAAGCCTTGGCCTGTACCATACCATCGATGAGTGTTTTGAGAAAAACCAGGACAGGCTTGGGATCAGGGTAGACCCGCTCCCGTCGCTGGAAGACAGGATCCACATGGCTGAGGCCATTGCATCCGGAAACGGGATAAATGAACCGCCCGCCCCAGGGAAAGATTTTCAAAAGCCGGCCCACGAATTGTGAGAAGCCTGACGCCCGTACTCCGGAGGCTGCGCCGGGGAACAGCACCTGCCGATGATCAGTGTCCTTTTGTCCGGATCGGCCTCGCAGCAGGACAGGATCACTGTGTGGTCAGTTTCCCGCAGCTCCACGTCGTTTTTCACCAGCGACTGCCGCTGCAGGGCTTTTTCCCACACGAGGAATTCAGGGCCGCCTTCCTTCCAGAGCATGTACGGCTCCGTCTCAGGGCGGGCGACGGTCACGGAATAGATGTGGTACCGGTAGTTTCCTTCCGGAGTCAGGATCCAGAAATAGGGGTCGGCATCGTAGGCTGCCTGGTCTTTGAGCCTGCCGTTATTGCCGAACATGGAGCCGTTTTTCATGTTGTGCCCGTAGACGATGGAGTTCGCGTCGGAAAAGTCGGGAGAGTTGCTGCAGGACAGGAAGATCGTCCCCGCGAAAAGATAATCGCCGCCGGGCGTGTGGTGGAGGAAGTATTCGTTTTCCTCTCCCTGTGCGATTGGATAGGAAATCCCGAGGGAATCGGCATAGATCCATCCGATGATGCTGCCGCTTTCGGAAAGCAGCCCGCCCCAGTCAATACGGACGGGCACTTCCGCGTCCTCGTAATAACTGTCGTCTTCCCATGCCTGCCGCATGGATATTTCTTCGTCTTCCACGGTATCAAAAGAGCTTTTCCGCTCCGGATCCGTTGCTTCTTTCTGCGCATACCTGACTTCCATCCCGCCGTACAGCTCGCCGATCTGCCTGTAATTCCGAAAAATAATCACGAGCATTGCCATGGCATACAAAGCAGCTGCCGCGAACAGGACTGCTGCCAGGCGCAGCAATACTTCTTTCGCTTCTTTCCGTTTCCTTTTCAGACTGGTCATTTAAATACCTCGCCAAAGATGCGGGGATCCTATCATGGAGGAGTTCAGGTAAAATGTCAGACGGACATTGAAAAACAAGCCCACTCACAATTAGTGCCGCTCTTTGTATCGCTGTCACTAAAGTGAGTGGGCTGTTTTGATTGTTTTTTTATTCCCAAGGCAGGTTTTTTCTGACCGAACACACAGGTGTCACCAGGGCAATCCTTCGTCCACGCTTTCCCAGCCGTCGTCCATGAAGCCTGTTCCGGAATTCCAGCCCCCGCTTTCGTATTCCGCGCCCTGTTGGAAAGGGATGTTCGCGACAAGTGACGCGAAAGCGGGATCATCAACTGGAGACGGCCTGTTATCGTCAGGCTTTTGTGGAGAAGGAGGATTTGCCGACGCAAAGCTGCCACGGGAAACTGTTCCATTTTCCGGCAGTACCCCGTTTGACGTTCTTCCTTCATTTTGCCCCGCTTCGTTCGCAGGCGTGATTGAAACTATGTTTCCTGTCTTCGCGTTCTGTGCTGACTGCCGCCTTAATTCGCGGGCCTTTAAGTACAGGGCCCCCGATTCGGTCAGAATCTTTTCGAAGTTGTCGACGATAAATCTTTGCGCCTGCTCATTCTGAATCTTTCCATTATTTCTACATGAAATAGCAACCGCCATATTTCGGTTGTATGCTGTACTGGA
>DEPS01000208.1:0-21563 GCA_002358875.1 Lachnospiraceae bacterium UBA3386
GAGATACAGCTCATCTTCCGTCCTCTTCTTCATCTCAGTCTTTGCCGCTTCCAGCGATTCCAGCCTCATGCTGTAGAAGCAATGGACGGCGGGAGAGTGCAGATACTCCAGCACATCCTCCGCATCGGATTCCTGGAACGGACGCAGGACCAGTCGTTCAGTCTCAATCATTCCTCCACCTCATATCCCGCCGCTGCCAATACTGCCATTGCGCGTTCAAAGTTCTCCGCCTTCACCAGGATGTAGTCTGTGTTGTAAGTGGACACGGCAAAAATGCCGATTCCGTTCTCAGCCAGTATGGTGGAGAGCTTTGATAGGATTCCGACCAGCGAGAAATCCAACACGCCTTCGATGCGAAAGCCCCGCCAGCCGTCATCCCTCTCCACAGTCTTCTCAGGCACATCCTCCGTCCTGCACACGAGCGAAAGCTCCTCGTCCGTCATGCCGATGAAGAAGAAGTCGGAAGACAGGTCAATATCGGAAATGGACTGGGTTTTGCACACAGTCAGGTTGTAGGGCAGTTTTTTCAGTTTCATTTTCTGTTCCTATCCTTCCTCGGATCAGTCGGCTTCTTCGCATCCTCTGGTATGGCCCATGACCGCCCAAACCGCTCCACGCCGGGAATCCGTCCTTCCGTCACATACTGATTGACGCGACGCTCTGATACGTTCCACTTGTATGATGTTTCCCGCACTGACAGATATCCCTTCATGGTCCATACCCCCAAGTACATTATATACCAATATCAGTAGGAAAACAATCCTCAAGCCCCACTCTCCTTTATCTTCTCCGCCATCCACAAAATGAACTCCTCCAGCGTCGGCTCATCCCCGGCATACTCGAAACCCGCCCACTTCGCCTGGACAGCCGGGTCCGTATTCTGTCTCCCTGCATCCATGGCTTCCTTCATGTCCCTCCTGACCTCTTCCTCGGTGACGTGGTTCTCACGGGCAATCTGCCGGATGATCCCCGCAGCCCGCTTTAGTTCTCTCTTCGTGTACATTGCTCTGTCTCCTTTATCAGTGTGTCTACTAAGGGAAATGGGAACGCTAACAGGTGGGGTGAAGTATTTCTCTTAGCAATACTTATTATATGCAAGGATACAGTCGAAATATGCCGAAACCTGTCACGGAAAATAAAAAAAGATCCCTACGCCCCGAATAAAGGCGCAGGGATGGGTCAGCGTTCCTCGATCATTACTTCCAAAACCCGCAGCAGCCGCCGTTGCTCATCGACCGGGAGCGTCTGTAGCTTCCGGGAGATAGAGCCGCTTTCCTGGCTTGTCGTCACATCCAGAACGTCGGCGAGGAGCTGATTTGCGTCACACTGGAGTGCGTTGGCTATGGCGACGAACGTGTTCAATTTCGGTGTCTTAAATCCACACTCAACATTGCTGATATATTTGGTAGACAGATCAACCATTTGTGCAAGCTCCGCCTGCGTGAGACCGCGGGCCTTCCGCGCTTCCTGTATCCGTCTGCCCACTTTCTGAGCGTCCACACAATTCCCCCTTATAGGCAGTAGACTTTCTGTTAGAAAGTATACTGTCCGGGGATGGCGGGTTAAATCCACCAGTGGGTGGGTGTATTTCTATAAGAAATACAATAGACAAAAAAAGAGCTCCCCGCCGTCAGCAGGGAGCCACTCGTACATCTTCACCGCTGGTCAGCGTGAACACCAGCCCATCTTCAAACACCGTCACCTTTTCAACCATGCTTCCCCAGAGGCTCACCGTAAAGTCCTCTCCGGCGGTTTCCAGGGCTGCGACCAGCGTCTCAATCCGCCGACCGCAGAGTTGACGCTTCTGGATCTCCGCTTCCACCGTTTTCACTTCGACATCCAAACGGTTGTATTCGCTGGCCAGTTCATCGGCGCGCTTCTGGTACTCGCCTTGGTCCTGCGCGACCCTGGCGTTCTGCTCGATTTCTTTCTGGTACTTTTCACTCACTCCGTCCCGCTCCGCTTCCAGCTTTTCCTTTTCCTGCTCCAGATCCCCATAGTCCATGACATCCGCATAGATCTCTCTCAGGTTGGCAATCTGAGCCTGCTTGTCCATCTGCCGGAGCATCCGTTCAAAGCCCCTTTTTATATCCTCTTCTGTGACCGTCGGTGTGCCGCACTTTTTCTCGCCGTCGTATTTCCCGTTGCACTGCCACACGACCTTCCGGTACGGGTCGTTGCTGTGCCAGACCTTGGAGCCGTAGATCTCCCCGCATTCTCCACAGTAGATTTTACCGGAGAAGATGCTCTTGCCCGTGGCATGGCATCCTTTTCGCCGTTCCAGCTCGTCTTGCACCCGCTTGAAGGTGGTTGGCGGGATGATGGCGTCATGATCCTGTTCTACATAGAACTGCGGGACCTCGCCGTGGTTTTTGAGCCTGTCCTTGCTCAAAAAATCGATACTGTAGGTTTTCTGGAGGAGCTTATCGCCCATGTAGGTTTCGTTCGACAAAACCCTGCGGACGGTCGTGTAGCTCCACTGCGTCTTTCCAGCCGGGGTGGGAATGCCCTCCGCCGTCAACGCCTTTGCGATTTGGAACGGGGTATGCCCCGCAAGGAAATCAGCAAAAATGCGACGAACAATGGCGGCCTGTTCCTGGTTGACGACCAGCCGCCCGTCCTCTCCCTTGTCGTAGCCGAGGAAGTGCTTGTAGTTCAGGCTGTACCGGCCATCGGAGAACTTCTTCCGCTGCCCCCAGCGGACGTTTTCCGAAATGCTTCTGGACTCCTCCTGTGCGAGTGAGGACATGATGGTGAGTAAAAGCTCGCCCTTACTGTCGAAGGTCCATATATTTTCTTTCTCGGAGTATATTCAAATAAAACGATATTCCATGATACCCAGCTAACCACAATATATAGTATGATATTAGACTCTAAAGGCACAATATATTGACTGTCAATCGAATATCGTCTTATTTCAATAAGCTACTTTTAGCAGGTTTAAGCGACAAATAAGCGACAAATTTTAACCGCTTCACGGCGGTTTTTTCATGTCCTTTTTTACTTTGCCTGCCGGAACAACGCCATATCAATGGCCTGCATTGCCCGCGCTTCACTTTCCGCGAAAACGTGGCTGTATGTGTCAAGCGTGGTTTTCGTCGTGCTGTGTCCGAGCCTGTCCGCGATCACACGCGCCGCAACGTCCGAGTTAATCAGCAATGACGCATGAGTATGACGCATTGAATGCAGGTGTAAGTCTTGCGGCAAGTCCGTTCCCTTGATTACCCGTTTCAACTTGCTGTTCATGTTCACGCCGAGGTAAAAGCCGCCTGACTTGTTCGTGAACACCAAATCCGGGTTTTTCCACCGTTCGCACATCTTGAACCGCCGTTCCGCCTGCTTTGCCCTGTGTTTCTTCAACAGTCCGATAATGTATTCAGGAAGAATAATGCGGCGCGTACTGTCTGCCGTTTTCGGTTCCTGCCTGACGTATTCCCCGCCGATCTTCACCAACGTATGCCGGATAAACAGCATTCCCGTTTCAAGGTTTATATCTTCCCAATACAACGCGGACAGTTCCCCGGCGCGAATGCCGGACGCAATGAACAGATTGATAATGACTTCAAACTGAAAATCGTCCTGCTGTGAAAGCAAATCAAGCAGTTCGTGGCATTGCGCTTCATCGAGGTATGAGGCGGGCGCTGTGTCCACTTTCGGCGGCGTTACCAGCTTGCACGGGTTCCGGCGCATGATTTCTTTCTTGACCGCTGCCGTAAAGATTGCCGACAGGTTCAATTTCAGCTTGTTCGTTGAAGCCCCGGACAGACCCCGGTTTTCCGTTACGTCGTCAAACGCCCTGTCGAGCTTCATATCAAGCGCGGCGGCGATCTTTTCCGCCGTGGCGCGGGAAATCGTGTTCCCCCGCAATGCCGTGTAAAGCGTCGAGCGTTCGACCCCTGCTTTGACCGCCAATTCCTGCCGCGTGATACCGTCGCATAACGCCTTGTCTTTCAGCCGGAAAGACTGTTCCATATTGCCGGATTTCTGCAATTCGGCAAACAGGCTGTCAAGCATGGGCGGCGTGATGTTTTTCAGCTTTTCCCGCCCGATAACCGGCATGATATGGTCATAAATGCCTTTCTTGTAGTTCACAAGAACATTCGGTTTCAGCGTGGACGGGGCAACCGTCGAATAGTACCATTCCGCGAGTTCTGCAAACGTCCGGTTTTCATCAAGGGCAACGTAACCCCTGATTTTTTCTTCCCACACCGCCGCATACTGCTTTGCGAGTTTTTCCGCCTTGCCCGGCGTCACCCCGTCCGGCGGGCGGAACGTCGTTGTTTTCTTGCGCTGCTTTCCGCTTTCATCATACCCCATGTATGCGGTAATGGTGAAAGTGTCGCCGCGCTTTCTGATGCTTGCCATAAAACCACCCTTTCTTATTGTATATTCATATCCGCCTGCATGAAGTCAAGCAGATACGTTTCCATATACTTGACGGCTTTCCAATCGCAGAATTCGCGTTCATCCTCTGTTATGCTGTCCGCGTCGTCTGCCGCCGCTGCTGCAAGCTGCCGTTTCCTGCCGTACCATGTCGCCGCCTGCTGCAAAGCAAGGTAAAAGTCCTTATCCCCTAACAGGCGATCAAGCAGGGGCAGCATATAGGGGGCATCTTCAAAATACCCGTCTTTTATCAGCTTCATGTTTTCAACCGTCCGTTCCGACAAGCCGAGCATTTCACGGACGGGAATATCTTCAATAACGGTTCCTGTAATAAGGTAATCCGTTGTCACGTCGAAGTATTCCGCGATCTTCAACAGCTTGTCCACGTTGGGCTGTGTTTCCCCCGTTGTATAAAGGGAAAGGGTTTGCGGACGAACACCCACGGCATCGGCAAGTTCTTTCTGTGTCGTTCCGTGCTGTTCCATCAAATCACGCAGCGTTGTCGCAAAACGGGAATTATAGAGTTCGATTGACGAACCTTTTCTTGTTTTCGGCATTTTCTTTTTCCTTTCTAATTGCGGTTTTCTTGAACTTATTAAAAGCGATTCAAGGAAACTTGACTTTGTGGGCGTACCTGCTATAATGACATTATAGACAGGGGAAACGCCTTTGTCAAGAAAATCATTCAAGAAAAGCGAATCTAAAAGAAAGGGGGGCGCGATCATGGAAAAGCCCGCATTGACCATAAAGGAAACTGCAAAAGAATTTCAGTTCCCGGAATACGCAATCAGAACACTTGTGAAGCGCGGGGCGTTCCCCGTCATTCAGGTGGGAAACCGCTGCTATATCACACGGGAAATATTCGCTAACTATATCAGGAAAGGGGGCGAAACCTTTGCTGCTTCACGTTGACAGTTACAAGTACAAAGTAAAGCCCACGGGCGGCGAAATCGGCGGCATAAAGTCCCGGTTCAAAAAAGCGGCAACTATTAAGGATATGAGCGTCAAGCAGATTGCCGCCGCCCTGACCGCCGGAAAAACCATTGAACCGGGTGTATGCCCCTTTTCAGAGCGCAGCCGCGCAGCGGGCAAGAACGGAACCTGCAAGGAAGATTTTACCCGGCAGACCGCGTTCCTGAACGACATTGACAACAAGCGCACGGACGTTCCCATTGAAACCCCGGCGCACGTTGCCGAAGTGTTAGCCGCCCACGGCCTGAAAGCGGCGTTCATGTATGACACATTCAACAGCACACAGGAAAACGAACGGTTCCGCTATTGCCTTGTATGTGATGAAGAATTCACCGACAAAGCAGAACGCGACCGGGTACAGGCGGCAAATATCAAGCTGTTTCCGCAATCTGACCCCGATTGCACAAATGCCGACCGTATCTTTTTCGGAACCGATAAAGGCTTGATTGACGGCTATACCGATTTTGAAGCGGTATGCAGTAAAGCCAATCTGTTAGCCCTTGCGGGCGCTATGCAGATACCGGAAAACCCGGAACAGGCACAGAAAGACGCGCAGACCGCGCAGGCGGGCAAAAAAACCGACTGGACAAAATACGGGGAAACCATACCGACGGGACAGCGCCACGGGACGCTTGTTAGTTTCGCTTCAACTGTTCTGACGAAATACGGCTTTTCCGAACAGGCGTATGAAGCCTATATGCAGCGCGTGGCGCAATGCGAGGAACCGAAGCCGGACAGCGAAATTGAAAAGATATGGCGTGACGCCTGCAAGCACTATGAAAGCAAGATTGCATCAAATCCGGCCTATGTGACCCCGGCGGAATACATCGCGCAGGAATTCGCGCAGGCTGTTGAACCGTCCGACTATACCGACGTAGGACAAGCGCGGGTTTTCGTGGCGCAGTACGGCGACAAGCTGAAATACAGCGCCGCGACAAAATGGCTTAGATACGACGGCATGAAATGGAACGAAAGCGAATTGCAGGCGCGGGCGCTGTCGCAGGAATTGACCGACAGGCAGTTAAAGGACGCACGGAAACGGTTAAAAGCTGCCCGCGCTGCCGAGGACGCAGCCATTGAAGCGGGCGACGAAGAAGCCGAAAAGGACGCAAAGCAGGCAGTACGGGCAGCGAAAGAATACCGGGCGTTCGTACTGGACAGGCGGAAAACAAGCCGGATTGCGGCGACCATGACCGAAGCGGAACCAATGGCGGAAATCGCCGTTGCAGAACTGGACAAAGACGCATTCCTGCTGAATACACCCGGCGGAACCGTAGACCTTAGAACCGGCGCAATCCGTCCGCATGACCCGCAGGATTATATAACCAAAATGACCGCCGTTGCCCCGTCCCATGACGGCGCGGAACTATGGCAAGATTTTCTTGACCGCCTGACATGCGGCGACCGGGAATTGCAGGAATATCACCAAATTGTTGCAGGCATGGAAGCAGTCGGCAAAGTCTTTGTCGAAAACCTTGTCATTGCATACGGCAGCGGCGGCAACGGCAAGAGTTCGTTCTATAACGCGCAATCGCTTGTTATGGGCGATTATGCCGGGAGCCTGTCGGCGGAAACCCTGACTGTGAATTGCAGGAAGAACAAAAGCCCGGAATACGCGGAAATGCGCGGCAAGCGGTTAATCATTGCGGCGGAACTGGAAGAAGGTATGCGCCTTGATACCGCCGTCGTGAAGAAGCTGTGCAGCACAGACCCGATCAAGGGCGAAAAGAAGTTCAAAGCCCCGTTCGACTTCATTCCGTCGCACACGACGATTCTTTACACAAACCACCTGCCGAAAGTGGGAACCAATGACAGCGGCACATGGGACAGGCTTGTTGTGGTTCCGTTCAATGCCCGGTTTCGTGGCATGAAAGGGCAGATATACAACTATGCGGAATATCTGCTTGAACACGCTGGCGGCGCTATCCTGTCATGGATTATCGAGGGCGCACGGAAGTTCATTGCAGCGGGCTACCACATCGAACAGCCGGAATGCGTCAAAGAAGCTATCCGGGAATACCGGCAGCAAAACGACTGGTTCCACAACTTCATAAACGACCGTTGCGAGGACGGCGGCAGCTTCACAGAGGGTTCACAGACCATGTATTTGAATTACCGTTCCTATTGCGACGAGGTGGGCGACTACAAGCGCAGCGCGGCGGAATTCAAAAACGAAATGATAAAAGCCGGGTACAAATGGCACAAGACAAAGACGGGCGCGGTTTATCACGGCATACGGATAACGCCTGATTTTCCGCCGCTTTAGCGGGCTTGCGGCGGCGCGGGTGACAGAGGGTGACACCCAATTACTATAATTGCAGAATTTCAAAAACGGGTTTCCCGTGGGAAAAGGTTGTAATCCTGTGTCACCGTCCGTCACCCTGACGCAAGACACCCCCCGCCCATGCCGCAAGAATCAGCGCGGCAGGACACCGGCGCAGGAGTTTTCTTTTCCCCCGCACGGAAAAAACAATTTCAGGAAAGGAGTTTTGACCATGAGCATTTTATCAAGCCTGTTCCGACCGAAACAGCCCGCCCCGCAAGCCATGATTGAGATAAACAACACGTTTTCCAGTTTCAGCGGCACGGCATACGGAAACGCGGCATTCCGCGCAGCCGTGGACGCTATCGGCAGGCACACGGCGAAATTGCAGGCGCACAGCGACGACAGCGGCCTTGAAAACCTGCTGAATACCGCCCCGAACGCCTATATGTCCGGGTATGACCTGCTGTATAAAACGGCGGCGGCATACTTCACAAACAATAATGCGTTCCTGCTGCTTGCCCGCAACGACACCGGGCGCATTTCGGCGGTTTATCCGATCACCCCGCAAAGCGTCGAGTTCGTCCCCGGCAGCGACGGCGCGTTATACCTTGACTGTCTGTTCCCGGACGGCAGACAGGTTTTGTTCCCCTATGCCGATATTATCCACTTGCGGCGTCATTTCCTGACCAACGATCTGTTAGGCGACGGGAACGCGCCATTGTTCCCGCTGCTTGATACGGCGGAAACGCTCAATCAAGGCATATCGGCAAGCGTGAAGAACGGAACAAGCATTCGCGGCGTACTGAAATTCACTTCGCTTGTCAATCCGGCGCAGGTGAAAACGGAAAAGGAACAGTTCGTTTCCGACTATTTCAACCCGGCGAATTCCGGCGGCGTGGCGGCGACCGACCAACGCTTTGACTTTGTTCCTACCAATATAACCCCGTACAGCATCCCGCAGGAACAGGTTGAAGCCGTGAACAAGCAGATATTCGACTATTTGGGCGTAAACGGGAAAATCATTTCCGGCAGCTATACAGAAGATGAATTCAGCGCGTTCTATGAAAGCATCGTGGAACCGTTCGCCTTGCAGCTTTCGCAGGAATTCCACCTGAAAAGCGGGGCGGCGATCACGTTCACGGCAGAACGCATGGAGTTTTCCAGCGCGGCAACGAAAATCAAGCTGCTGCATGAAGCCGCCCCGTTAGGGCTTTTGACCGTAAATGAAGCCCGCCGTATTTTGGCATTACCGCCCGTCGAGGACGGCGACAGGCGTTTGCAATCCCTGAACTATGTTTCCGCTGAAAAGGCGGACGCATACCAACTTGAAGAAAGCGAGGTAAACACCGATGAAGCATGAAACACAGACCCGTTGTTATGAAGTCCGTGCAGCGGACAAGCCCCTGACCCTGACCGGCGTTGCCGTGGTATTCAATCAGCCCGCCGATTTAGGCAGCATCAAAGAGGTTATCGCCCCGGACGCATTGCGCGGGCTTGACCTGAACGACATTGTATTGATTACCAATCACGACGGCGGACAGATACCCCTTGCAAGAAGCCCGAAAACCCTTTCCCTGACCGTCACAGAACAGGGGCTTGAAATGTCGGCGGAACTGCCGGACACAGAGCAGGCGCGGGCGGTATATGAAGCCGTCAAGCGCGGCGATCTGTCGCAAATGTCCTTTGCGTTCGATATAGGCGCGGCGGACTATGACGAGCAGACGCAGACCCGGACAATTACCCAAATCAGCAAAATTTACGAAATCAGCATCGTAAATTATGCCGCATACACCCAAACCAACGTACAGGCGAGAGCCGGAAAGGAAGAAAAGACTATGTTCAATCCCATTACCGCAAGCCTTGAGAAAGGCAGCATCAACACCGACACCCACGACACCCCGGAATACCGCAGCGCGTTTTACAAGTCCCTGTTAGGCAAGGAACTGACCGACGGGGAAACCCGCGCAATGCAGGCGGCGCAGGCAGAGAAACGCGCCGACGCTTTCAACCCCCTGTCCAATTCCGCCGCCGTTGTCCCTACCACGACTTTGAATGAAGTTGTGAAGCAGGCGCGGGGCGTGAACGGCCTGTATCACGAAATCCGCCTGTTCTCTGTTCCGAACAACCTTTCCGTCCCTGTCGGAACACCCACGGACGCGGCGGCATGGCACACCGAGGGCGCAGCCGTGGAGCGTAAGAACGTGACGACCGCCGCCGTGACGTTCACCGGGCGGGAGCTTATCAAGGTTCTGTCCATGTCCGCCGCCGTCAAGCGCATGGAGGTTTCCGCCTTTGAACGCTATCTGACCGACGAACTGAAAAGCTGCATTGCGGACGCTATCGGCGCGGCAATCGCAAGCGGAACAGGCGACGGACAGCCCACGGGCATTCTGTCCGGTATCACATGGAACGCGGGCAACAGCATTTCCACCGCCGCCCTGACCGCCGACAACCTGCTTGCCGCCGTCGCCCTGCTGCCTGCCGGGTATGCGGGCGGGGCAAAGTTCGCAATGTCCACAGCAACCCTTTTCGGCAGCGTGTACCCGCTCAAAGACGGTATCGGCAACTATCTGTTCACCGATAACGAGCGCGGCGGCGTCCGTCGCCTGTTCGGGTTTGAAATCGTGCTTGACGACAATATCCCCGCCGGAACCATCCTGTTCGGAAATTTCCGCTATTACGGCGTGAACATCCCGCAGGGCGTGGCAATCGAGGTTTCCCGCGAAAGCGGTTTCACGTCCGGCCTGATTGATTACCGGGCGCTGTGCATTGCCGACGGCAAGCCCATTGTTCCCGGCGCGTTCGTGAAACTTGCCGTTGCAGCGTAAGCGGACGGCGGAAAGGACGGTAAAGCGCAATGATTTTCACGCTTGAAGAAGCCCGCGACATTTTACGGATAGACGGCAACGACAACGACGCTATGATTTGCGCTTTGCTGTCCGCCGTCCCGCCGTATCTTGAAGCGACGACGGGTTACACGGCAACACACGGGTGCTATTCGCCCGTGGCGCAGGCGGCGGGGCGGTTCCTGCTGCAACTGTGGTATTACGGCGACAATGCCGACACCGACAAGCTGCAAAGGGTGATTGACAGCCTTTTGAAAGCGTTGTCGGCAGAACGGGCGCGGGCATGACGCGGGCGCAGTTCTACCACGGGAAAGCATGGCGGCGACTGTCCAAAGCGTTCCTTATATCGAAACATTACATTTGCGAGCGTTGCGGACAGCCTGCCGAAATCGCCCATCACAAAACATACCTGACCGCCGAAAACGTGCTTGACCCGGCAATATCCCTGAACCCCGGCAACCTTGAAGCCCTTTGCATGAACTGTCACAATGCGGAGCATTTCGGGCAGGGCGGCGCAACGGCGGCGGGGCTTGCCTTTGACGAAAACGGAAATATCATTCAGAAAGGAACGTGCTGTTATGAAGAAATCCCATGTTGAAGCATACCGGGCGGAGCGGGAACGCGCCGTTGTCACCCTTTACAATACCGTGCGCAGGTTCCGCGCCGAACTGGACAGGCAGGCGGAATATGAGCGTTTCGCGGACGATGAAAGCGCGGCGTTATTGCAGGCATACGTCCCGGCGCAGCTTGCTTTATTACAGCTTATGAAAGAAGAAAGCGAGGAAAACGACCATGAATGAAACCTATATGGAAGAACTACAAATGGAAATCGGTTTTTTGCAGCATGAATTGACCTATCTGCAAGAAGAAATCGGCGCTGCCCGTCAAAGCGGCGACACCGACGAATACACCCGCCTTTTCCGGGTATGCCTGCCCGTACAGAAACAGTATTTGAAGCTGTGCGCGGAACAGGAAAAGCGGGCGCAGGCGGAAACAGAGGTTGACCCCCTGACCGCTTTCAATACCCCAGCATGAACTATATCACGGAATACAACGGCCTGATACAGTCCGGGAAAATCGTTGCTTCAAGGCGGGTAAAACAGGTATATGCCCGCCTTGCGGCAGCGACCGCCGACACGTCCGGGCGGTATATCTTTGACGAAATACGCGCCGAACGTCCGATTGCCTTTATAGAACGGTTCTGCAAGCATTCTAAAGGGGAATGGGCGGGGCAGGGTATTTCCCTTGAACTTTTTCAGAAAGCCTATATACAAGCCCTGTATGGCTTTGTAGACCGTGACGGCGGGTGCAGGCAGTACCGGGAAAGTTTCTTTCTTGTGGGACGTAAGAACGGAAAGTCAACGCTGCTTGCGGGGCTTGCCCTGTATATGCTGACAAGTGACGGCGAGGGCGGCGCAGAGGTTTACAGCACGGCGACCAAATACGCGCAGGCGCGTTTGCTGTTCGATGAAGCCCACAACATGATAAAACAGTCCCCGGCGCTGTCAAAGCATTTCAGAAAGCGCAAAAGCGATCTGTACTATGAACCGGCAATGTCAAAGTTTCAGCCCCTTGCCCGCAATTCTGACACGCTGGACGGCTTGAACGCAAGTTTTGTTATCATGGACGAATTGCACGGCGTAAAGGACAGAAACCTTTATGAAGTCATGCGGCAGAGCATGGCGGCGCGTCGTCAACCCCTGCTTATTATGATAACGACCGCCGGAACCGTCCGGGAATGTATATTTGACGATATGTATTCATACGCGGCAGGCGTGGCGGACGGCGCTATCACAGACCCCCATTTTCTGCCCGTCCTGTATGAACTGGACGACCGCAGCGAATGGACAGACCCGGCGGCGTGGGCGAAAGCTAACCCGGCGTTAGGAAGTATAAAGAAGCTGGACGACCTGACCGCGAAAGTGGAGCGGGCAAAGCAGAACCGGAACGAGCTTTCCGGCGTTCTGTGCAAGGAATTCAACGTCCGGGAAACCGTGAAAACGGCGTGGCTTTCCTTTGACGACATAAACAATGAAAGCACGTTCGACCTTGAAGCGTTCCGGGGCGCGTACTGTATCGGCGGCGTTGACCTGTCCATTACAACAGACCTGACTTGTGCAAGCCTGCTGTTCATGCGCCGGGGCGACGATCACAAGTATATAAAGCAAATGTACTGGATACCCGCCGACCGCCTGACGGAACGGGTGCAGCAAGATAAAATCCCTTATGACAAATGGTTCGACCGGGGCTTGTTGCGTCTTTGCGCCGGGAACAGTATCAACTATTCCGACGTGACAGCATGGTTTGTTGAAACCGTGAAGCAATACGACCTGTTCCCGGCATGGGTATATTATGACAGCTATTCCGCCCGGTATTTCGTGGAAGAAATGCAGATGCAGGGTTTCAATATGGTTCGTTGCATTCAGGGGGCAAAAACGCTGTCGCTGCCTATGCAGATGTTAGGGGCAGACTTGCAGGCACACAAAGTCATATACAACAATAACCCGGTTCTGAAATGGTGCTTGACAAATACCGGCGTTCAGACCGACCGCAACGGCAATATAGTTCCGATCAAGAACCAATCCCCGAAACAGCGCATAGACGGAACGGCGGCGCTGCTTGATTGTTACGTCGGCCTGTATGAGCATTACAACGAATATACAACCGCGATCTGAAAGGGAGGGCAGCGGCATGAAGCTGAAAGACAAGAAAATTGATATTCAGGGCGTTCGTTATGTTTCCGACAAGTACGGGAACCGCCGGAAAGAAACCTTTACACTTGCAACAGTATGGGCGTATTTCCGGCAGCTTTCCGGGAATGAGATATACCGCGTGACAACGCAGGCCACGGAAGAAGTCATGTTTATTATCAATTACCGCACGGACATAACGACCGAAAACGTGATACTGTATAAAGGCGTCCAGTATAATATTGTCCGCGTAGACATTTTCGAGGGCTACAAAAGCGATCTGACACTATACTGCAAACGGCAGGCTTGAACACCTGCCGTCTGTTTCGTAATAGTATCGGTTAAGTGCAAACGCCTCTATTCCCATGATAATACTATAAAAAGGCACAATTCTTCATTGCTTCAATTTTTCGTTAGCACCTTATCTTTAGCTGCTTTGAAAAATATATTTGCAGTTATTGGCACTCCGACACCGACAACAGTATATGCCGCCCACCATAATCCTTTATTCCCATGTAGATTTGGAAATGCCGCAATACAAAAAGAGGGCATGTGATATATTCCAGTAATAACAGCCGCTACAATTTTAAACGAAAGAAAATGAAGAATTACAACTGAAAGTGTTCTTTTTCCTATTCCTAACATAAGATTCTTTACTATAGAAATCTTTTTTAAGAAAAAAGCCATACTGTACAGAAATACCCAACCAATTATAGATGTTCCAAGGAGAAAAAACGGATTCTCATAGCTATTATTACCTAGCGAAATGGAACCAGTAGTGTTTAAGTATAGAAGCAAGAAGAATGAAATAAGCAGAATAAAGATATAGCGTTTCCAATCCCAATCAACATATCGGGTCTTGAAAATATGAAAAAGATATCCAATATAATACAAACAATAAAAAGAAGCTGTTTGCGCAATCCCGTGAAAGGATTTGTTCTGCAAATAACAAATATATCCAAATGTTAGTAATATCGCGGAGATAGCTAACTGTACTTTTATGGTTTTATTATTTATCAGTTTTTTAATTATATAGTCAGCAACTAAATAGCAAACAGAAACCATAAACAAGATTCTTAAAAACCAAGATGCACCAAACATCTGTTCTGAAGAACTAAAAAAAATCCCTTTTACGATTTGCTTTAGTATAACCGCATATGAATATGGACCTGTCGTATGAATATATGTTCCAGATACATAATCCAATAATCTTGGATCATCTGTATACACATTTATCTTTATAAATAAATTATGTAGTAATACATATATAGCATTCCAAGCAAAAAAAGGAAGCCACAACAGAAGGAGCTTTCGTTTAATTGTGTTAATTACAGAACGAAAATCATTTGACGTCACATCTTTAAAGAAAAAGCCTGATGCCATAAAGAAAATAGCCATATGAAAAAGATAAATAAAATGAGTGAAAGGCGCACCAGAATGCCCGGCAACCATACAGATAATACCTAACGCCTTAACAATATCAATCTCTTCAATACGCTTTTTATCTGTCTGCCTGTCTGTTAAATTGTGCGGCTTGCATTGCATCGTGACAACCCCTTTTGTGTTCATTATCTAACAGGAAGTTACAACTACCCATTTATGATGATATCATGCCACAACCCCGGCGCGTTTTCAATATGGTATTATGCCGATTTTCTGTTATCTTCTTGTATCAGCTTGTAGATTTAAGCGACAAATAAGCGACAAATTGGCATGGAAAAACGGCAAAATCCCTTGAAAATCAAGCATTTTTGCCGTTATGAATATACTCCTTCTCAAAAAAGACCTCAGTGCCATGCTCCTTCAGTTTTCGGATCGTGGTCAGGCTGTCCACTGTGTTGCGGGCGAAGCGACTCACTGATTTTGTCACGATCAAATCGATGCGTCCGGCGAGCGCGTCTTCCACCATCTGCTGGAAGCCTTCTCTGTGCTTGGTGCTGGTCGCCGAAATGCCTTCGTCGGTGTACACGGAAACAAACTCCCAGTCCTCGCGCCCCTTGATGAAATTGGTGTAGTAATCCACCTGCGCCTCGTAGGAGGTCTGCTGCTCTTCCTGGTCTGTACTCACTCGTGCATACCCGGCAACCTTGCGCTTTGACATTGACGCGATCGGAGCCTGGGTCGCTCTGTTCAAGGTTGCGGGAATCACCCTTACGTTCTGCGCCATGTCTCAGCCCTCCCGTTCTTCATGTGGAATTTCAGCTTCTCGTCAAACATCTCGATCTGCTCAATCCTACCAATCTCAACACCCAAACCGTCTACAGCGGCCTGAATGTCTCTGTCCTGAATGTTTTTGCAGTCACATCCCGTCCGCCGGTTCCTGCCGTTGCAGATCCAGATCATGCTCTTTTTGTCGTTATTCTTCCTGCTCTGCGGACTCCGATGCCAGGATGCCTTGCATCCGCATTTCCCGCACCAGACCATGCCGGAGAAGGCGCTGGCAAACTGTGGGTCTCTGGCAGCCGCTTCAGCGCGCTTTGTCTTCATCGCCATAGCCGCCGCGAAGGTTTCTGCGGAGATGATGGCGGGGTGGTGGTCGTCGATGCGGTACATGGGCATCTCGCCGTAGTTCAGTTTTTGCTTTTTGGGGCGGTAGTTGTAGGACTGCTGAAGGATCAGGCAGCCCGTGTACTGTTCATTCTGGAGCAGCCTTACGACGCTGGCCTGCGGGAAGGGCTTGCCGTGGACGCTTCTGATGCCTCTCTCCGCCAGCTCTTTCGTGATCTGACCCGTGCTTTTCCCGGAAATGTACTGTTGGAAGATGAAGCGCACCGTTTCCGCTTCCTCCGGAACGATGACCATCTCATCTCCCCGCCATTCGTACCCCAGCATCTTCTGGTGGGAGTGGACTTTGCCTTCCTTGTACTTCTTCTGCACCGTCCATTTGATGTTCTTGGACAGGCTCGCGCTTTCTTCCTGGGCGAAGGACGCGAGGATGGAAAGCATCACCTCTCCGTCGCTGGAAAGGGAATTGATGTGCTCCTTCTCGAACCGAACCTCAACACCCAGCTCCTTCAGCCGCCTCACCGTGGACAATAAATCCACAGTATTGCGGGCAAAGCGGCTGATGCTCTTGGTCAGCACGATGTTGATTTTGCCCGCCTCGCAATCCTCAATCAGTCTCCTGAACTCTGGCCTTGCCTCGGTGTTCGTCCCGGTCAGGCCGGCATCGACGTAGACCCCTGCGTACTCCCAATCCGGTGTACGCTGGATAAAGTCGCTGTAGTAGCTGACCTGAGCGGAAAGCGAGTGCATCAGCTGTTCCGTATCCTTGGAAACGCGGGCGTAGGCAGCGACCTTTTTCTTCTGCATGGGGGTCGGCTTCCTCGCTTCAATCCGTGTAACTTTCGGCATGTTTCCGCCTCCTTTCGCTACCATTTACGCTCTTTTCAGCGCACATATCAACTCATTTTCGGATATTAAGCCATCAGGAAAAGTACTTGCCGTTTACAGCTCTCAATGGCATTTTTCTGTTCCAACGTCATGTATGACACCTCTCATTTCTCGATTCGCATCACCTCGGTTCCTCTTTTGTCATTGATTGGCATAATTGAAAAAGGAGCGGCATGAGCGCCGCCCCTCCATTCATTTTTCAGTTTTTGGGATATACCTGGTTGCCGTCATCATCGAAGGCGGCATAGCCGGGATTGGCATCGACACAGTTCTTCGCGTTCTGGAAGACCGTGAAAGCGCCAATCTGTGAAGCCTTGTCAGCCCAGCTCCTGCGCACACGGTAATATTTCGTGGTAGCGGGTGTGGTGGGAGTGGATGCGCTGGGAGGTATGGTGGTCGGAGCGGCAGGCGTGGCCGGAGTGGATGCTGTGGGCTTCCAATCGCCACGCACCTTTTTGCCGATGGTGACGTTTGTCGCAGTGTGGTGGCTGTCGTAAAGCAGGATATCGCCGGGGAGCAGATAGTCTCCGCCCGTCAGATACTTGCTGTCCGTCAGCACCTGGAAGCCCGCCTTCTTCAGAGCGGAACGCATATTGCCGGTATAGGTGCCGGTATGGTTCTTCAGCGCGTCAATGCCCAGAAGATAACCGGCAGCGGTAATGTTGGCGCATACACCCGCCGAGCAGTCCGCCTCACAGGCAACGGTAATCCGGGAAGGCTCCCAGCCGACCGATTTGAGCTGCTTGAGATACGTCCTGTTCTGGCTCTGGTCGTAGCCGATTTTGTCATTGAGCGCAGCATCGATACCGAGCAGGGCGAGCTTCAGCCCGACCTTCTGATCGGGATAGCGAAGCACGTAGGACCAGGGACGGTAATCCCAGGGCATTGTCTGGACAGCGGCGACCGTGCCGTCTGCCAGCTTGCCGATCCAGAAGTTCATGCCCGCCTGACGGTCGATGTGGTTCCAGTCGTTGCCGTACTGGTTCTTACCCAGCTTCGCCAGCCACTCCGCCTTGTCCTTTGCGTTATCGTCCGGCTGAACATACCGCTTAAGAGTGGGATTGTTCGCCCCGGTGCTGTGCCACAGGACGCCCTTGGGCGTAAACTTGCGAGTACCCTTGTAGCAGGTGCTCTGTGTCATCATACAGACCAGCGGCTTATTCTTTTCGGTATACTTCATTTCGTCCTCCTCCGCTCTTGAAAAAGAGCATAAAAAGAGCACCGCCGTTAAGCGATGCCCTTATGGTTCTCGGTTGATATTACAGCCTGGTTTTCTTCCCGGTGATCACGTTTACCACCGTTGTTCCCTTGCCGAAGGCGGCTTCCATCTCCATCCGCTCCTCGGCGGTCGGTCCCTTGTAGCTCTTCCTGTAGCTGTCCAGGAAGGCGGCGGTCTGCGCTTCCCTCGCCCTTGCGGTCTCCTCAATGCTGAAGGGGAAATCCGTGTGGCTGAGGATTTCGGCGCAGTCGGCAGGGAGGTAGTTCCCGTTGCTGTTCCAGAAGGCTCCGCCGCCGATGTTGGTGCGAATCTCGTCGTTGTCCACCCGCCGCTGCATCTTTGCGATTTCCTCTTCCGCATTCTTCTTCCAGAAGGCTCCAAGGGCTCCGCTCAATTCCTGTTCAAATCTCGTCATGGTCGTTATCCTCCCTGGCCTGTGGCCTTTGTTTTCCCTTTCGGTATGTGTACATTACCGTCTTTTGGGGCATAAGTCCACGCCTGTCGGGAGAATAAACTGGACAAAGATCATACGGATAATACGGGCAGATCGTCAGATCCGTTCCGCAAACTTCCCGCCCGCAAACAAGATAAAGCCGCCCTCTTCGAGCTTCAGCCAGTCATCCTCCAGTGCGGCAACGGAAACCTCTGTCCCGGCAGGAAGCGTCCTCAGCTTCTCAGCCTCAACGGACGGCTCCTTCCGCACATTCATCAGGGCTTTCAGCCGATACTTCTCCGGCGCAGGAACCTCGGGTACCGTTTCGGTACCTGAGTAGACACATTCCCCATCGTGGAAGACCTCTGCGCCTTCCGCATCCGCCAGCTTCTTTGCGGCGGGAAGCGTCTTATACGCCTTCAGCGCAGTGCCATCCTTCACAACGATAAACTCACTCATCCTTACCTTCCTCCTTCTCAGCGCGGTCATGCAGTTGTTCTAACACGTCCTTCAGCTTCTCCGGGATAGGCAGCCCCAGGTGCGCTGCATTCTCCACCAGGGAAACACCCTCATTGGAGATGTAGAAGAAGATCACCGCAGTCCGCAGCACAGAGCCGCTTCCAATGACCTGAGAGTCAAGGATATGCCCGATGCCGACAAGGGCGAAGATGAGGACTTTGCGGAAAATCCCCTTGAAGCCCACCGCAGAGGACAGCTTGTGATCCACAATGGCGCACATGAGTCCGGTGATATAGTCGAGTGTCACGAAGGCAATCAGCGCGTAGAGCAAACCGTCGCACCCTCCCAGAAACCAGCCGAGCCACCCTCCGATGGCCGTGAATACGAGTTGAATGACATTCCAAAATTCCTTCATGCAAGAATACCTCCTTCAAAAAATGTGGAGCCGCCGCAGCGACTCCTGTTCAATCCCCAGCCCCGCCATATCTGGCTTTGCACCGCTCATTGTACCGGATCACCTCCTCGATCAGCGGGGCATCTGACACTTTGGCTATCGCAGGGAGATCCTTGTCAAAGCAGTGGCTCTCCCAATACGGATGCCCGTCATATACGAAAGTATGGGCGCGGCTGAACCTCCTATCCTCCAACAGCAGCTCCCGCATTTCCGGGTAATTGACGCCGTACTGTTTCGCAATCTCCCAGAACTGAACGCAGAGGGAAACCTTCGCCGCAAGCATCGTGTTTTCCATATACTTCGTCAGTTCTGCGGTTGTGCTATCGGTAATCCGGAAACGGTGGCGGGCATCATAAACCTCCTGGAGCAGTTGAACGACGGCATTGCAATCGGCTTTCTCCCCGCCAAGAATGGTAAAAGAGAAGTCGAAGGCGTACTCGTCGCAGTGCTGCGTTGTCCCGTAAAACTCCGGGGAGAACACGATCCGCTTTCCCGTTTCAGCCTTCAGCCTTTCCGTAGTAGTGGGAGGCACTGTAGAACGGAGCACATAAACCTCCGCATCCGTCTCGTCCAGTGCCCGCCTCACCTGAGACAGGTCGCAGATTCCGTCCTCACACGAGGGCGTGTCCACCGCGATGAAGGCGAAATCATATCGGCCATCCTTCTTTTCGTCGTATCCCTTCCAGGGGTCGTAGCGATCCGGAGCGAGCTTTCCGTATTCCCTGTACAGTCTGCCGCCGATATTCCCAACGCCGACGATAAGCACACGCTTCATCACGCCAGTTCCTCGATATGTCTGATCCACTCGTCAAAGGTGAACCGCTCCAACAGCACGCCTTCTTTCAGTACACGCCGCTTTGTGCCCGCGATGATGTGGTTCCTGACCCTCGGATCGACCGACTGGAAAAGGACCTTGTGCTGCCTGAAATACTCCTGGAAGCATTTCTCCGTCTCGTAGCGGTACTTCGCGTTCATCGGGTCGAGCCATATCGGTTTGTTGAGCATATAGTAGGTTCCGTAAACCAGCAGCGCCGTGTAGTACCTCGCGTCCTCCACCATCCAGGACCTCTTCGCTGATCTGCTTGTGATAATCGCACTTATGGCCACGGGTTGTTAATCGGTGTTTGCACCCGTAGAAATAATAGTCCTTATATTTCTTCCCATTTCTGTGCTTGATACTTTTATTGCCGTACATCCCGGCACCGCAGAGTGGGCATTTCACGATACCGGTCAACAGATGGATCCGCTCATTCTTGCCGCGTTTCACATGTTCATATTTCTTTGCCTGGGCTTCCACCTTGACCTGGGCGGCCTGCCAGTCATCCTCTGAAATGATACCTTCATGTCAGCCATCGACCAGGATATAATCGTCTTTCTCAACCAGATGGTAGTCATTACGGGTCCCATGGACTTTTTCAGTACGTCTACGCCCGTATGCGATCTTGCCGCAGTATACCGGATTCTGAATGATGCGGCTGATCAGAGCGGCGTCAAAGAAAGGATTCTTTCCGTTCTGTCTCTCGATCTTATGGATGCCCTGATTGGAGAGATAGCGAGCGATACCATTGGACCCCATATCGGTATGGATATAACGGTCAATGTTCCGGATTCCCGGCTCATAGTATTCCAGAATCTCCAACCCTCGGGCATACTCCTTCGCTCGTTTGACATAGCTTTCACTTACATTGTTGTCCTGCGCAATACGTGCCCTGGTAGTCATTCCCAAGTGGTCATTCTGACCACTTGATTTAAATGAATCACTGCGCCTGTCACCGCCGTGGGACCGTTTCTCATTTTCATACCTCTTGCCGATCAGATACTTCCGCTGTTCAGGTGTAAGGTTCCTCCTTACCAGCTGCATCCTGCAGATCCAATCCAGTACTTCTTCCCGGGTATCGACACCAAGGTCGACTGTACTGAAAATAATATCCGGATGTTTTTTAGCAATCCGGTATCTGTTATGACCATCCACGATGATATTGCCTTCCCAGACAATAATCGGCTCGAGCACACGGTGCATACAGAGGATGTTTTTCTCCAACTGTTCATACTCTTCCTGCGTAAGCGGTGGTACATACGATTCAAATCCCGGATCGATGACCAGTTCAGGTAAGTTGCTTTTCTTTGACATTTTGTCTTCCTCCTTCATGTCTTTTTCAGTTTCCAAATGGGACACCCGGAGGTCTCTGCTTTACGAAAAAGCAAAAGTGCCGGGTACATGAGAGTACATCCGGCAAGCCGAAGCATTTTTGCCTCGACTTCAAAAGATGTATTCTATGTAACCGGCACCTACATGCCCCGACTGCCTGAAGCAGCCTATATGTCGCTCTTTGAAAGAGCAAAAGCAGGATCCGCCACCCCAAATATATATTTCACAAAATACCGGCAGATCCTGACCACCCTACAGTGGCTTTTCAATACAGTTCATTTTTGAACTGCATAGTCATT
>DEPS01000208.1:21627-31671 GCA_002358875.1 Lachnospiraceae bacterium UBA3386
AAGGGTATTCGACCGAAGTCTCCAAAAGGGTTTTCGACCGAAGTATTCAAAAAACATTTCATTTCTGAACTGTTCCGTGTTATACTCTTTTTGTGAATTTGTTCCGGGAGGAAAAAGAGATGTTTGATGCTTTCGAGAGTACGGTCGGGGAACGTATCCGCTATTATCGAAAAAGAGCAGGAATGACGCAAAGGCAGCTTGCCGAAGCCTGTGGTATCACGGAACCGGCAATTCGCAATTATGAATTAGATAACCGAATCCCAAGCTATGAGACGCTGGATGATATCGCGGATGCTCTTCATGTAAATTACTACACATTGGCCGATCCGAATCTTGCTGCACTCGCCGGCGTCATGCATTGTTTTTTCCGTATAGAGTACGTGCATGGACTCAGGCCGGTTGAGCTCGATGGGAAGACTGCACTTATTCTGGATCCGTCTTATAACCACATCGACACATCTGTTTTGCAGCCTTTTCTGAATCGTTGGCTGGAGGCAAGAAAGAAACTGGACAGCGGGGAGTGGACGCTCGAACAGTATGAGGACTGGCAGATCACATTTCCGACTGCTGTTCCGGCAGAGAAGAGTGAAACTACGAAAACCCCCAAGGGCTCTTCCGACGAAATGATAAAGCCAGTCAAACACAAGCGGCCCCGAAAACCCAAAAAACAAATAGAGGAATAACGTCAAACAGGCGGAATGATCTCGGTACTTCTCATTGACCAATCCGCCTGTTTTTCTTTGTCTCTGCTTGTATACATCTTTTGGTACTTGGCAAGCAATGCACACCTGTATGATTTCAGTACTTAGCAAGCAGGGCCTGCACATACAGGTTTTGCAAATTCGCGAGCAGTGTCCGGATGGCTGGTTCAGAAACTGGCAAGCAGTGTTCCGATCCGGACCCGCGCGAATTTCGGCACAGGCTCGTTGGGAACAAATCCCAAACCCAGAGATCACACTTTGTGTGAGCTGCGCGTTTTATATAAAAACGCTTGTAATACCTTCATGCGATAATTCTGAAGGATGATAAGAGCTATCGCGATAGCTTTTACAGAATTTAAGCAGCATTGGGGAGCTCTTCCGGCTCGATGTATTGGTAGATATACTCCTCCGCCAATTCATTGATACGGCCGGAGGCTATTGCTTTTTCAAGGAAATCATTGACATACGAAAGCAGATCCTCGCTGCCCTTAGACATCAGAACGCCAAGCTCTCCGTGGGTGAAGGGCTCATAGATGAGCGGAGCGGCCAATCTGCTGTCCTGCCCCACATAGAAACCCGCCTCCATGATCTCCGTGATCATAACATCTGCCTCACCGGAAGCGATAAGACCCGGGATCTCCTGGTTCACATCGTGAATGATCAGTGTCGCATTAGGAAGATTTTCCCGCACAAATCTTTCGTTCAGGCCGCCGGGATTCTCCATCACCTGCACTTCCGGCCGATTGATCGCTTCAAGGCTCGTGTACTTGTCCACGTCCTCCGCCCGGCACAGTACGGTCTTGCCGTTGCCGAGATATCCAACAGACATCAGCGCCTGCTCTTTTCGAGCGTCTGTGATTGTAATGCCGCAGATGGCAAGATCAAACTTTCCAGCCAGGTTGTCGTCCATTAGGGTCGGCCACGAAGTCTCCACATATTCGAGTTTCACGCCAAGCGCTGCGGCTAAGTCTTCCGTCAGTTCCGCGTCAAACCCAACATAGGAACCGGTGCCCGAATCAAGATAGGACATGGGCTGATAATCTCCCGTCGTTCCGACACGCAGGACGCCGCGGGAGCGGATTTCTGCAAGCGCCCCGAACGGATTGTGCTGCGCACTCCAAACAGCGGAGCGCATGGCGACGTTCTCCTTCAGATTCGTGAAAAAGAACATATAGTCATACAGGTGATACGCCCCCTCCGGGAAAATGTCCAGTCCGGGAGGATAGTCCGCTGCCGTAACGTCGGTTACGATCAGTTCACCTTTCTCGCCGATATAAGCTCCGCAGAGTTCAGGAACAGGCTCACCGCCTGCTTCAAAAACTGCTCCGTGGTTCAGTGATCTGTCCGCCAGCGTAGCGTCGGTTTTCCAGTTCAGCGGGTTGATAGATAGAGCTTTCATCCCCGCCGGGATGATGATGGTCTCCGTCACATTGCCGTCCTCGCAGTCGAAACAGATAACAGTTCCTGTGTCTGTTTCACCGGAGGCAGGGACGATCTGCGGATATTCTGAAGTCATCTCTTCCGTGACCATCCAGCCGATGGAATAGACCGCAATCAACTGATCACGCAGTGCCTGTGCCTCCGCGCTGTCACCGCCATAATACTCCTTCAGCAGCTCCAGGCACATCTCGCCGCCCTGAGAGAAGCCGGCCAGGATGATCCCACGCCCTTCGTTTTCGTTGTCCAGATACCAGCGGAAAGCGGAAGAAACGTCCGCATAGGCGATCTCTCTGGCGTTATCGCGCTCTGCTGCCGGCAGTGTGTAGGCATTGATGGACATCTGCCGGTAATAAGGAGAGAATAGCCGCCCCGTCTCCTCGAAGATACCTTTCTCCAGATCAAGCGCGTAGATAAAGTTGCCCTTCAGCTTATCATTGAGATCAAAGGCGTTCGTTTCACTCCGGGTATCCACTGTCGGGCAGATCAGAAATACATCGACAGCACGATCCTCGCCGAGCTCAAAATATGCCCAGTTGTCCTGCATGCCGTAATCCAGAGTGTCCGGTGCCGAGGTCTCTGTCACTGGCAACTGAATGTCGACGGGAACGTACTGTTCAGCCGCCTTCGTGATGCCGTCCGGATAAATCTGAGCGAAATCGTTCTTCATGGAAATCGGGATAAAGCCCTTGGCAGTGTAATCCGCCGACTTTGCCTCCCAGTCCTGCGTGCCCCACTCACGCTCGCTGTCGTCGGCAACGACCATATATGCCTGCGCGAGATAGGGATTTCTCTCGTCGATGGCGTAGTTCATCATGCTGGTGTCGCTGCCGCTGTTACCGAAGGCGAGTACGGGCCGCTGCCCTATCTCCTGCTCGATCCAAATGGATTTGTTGCCGTTCAGATTCTTTTGTATGAAACCGCCGGTCAGAACGAGCTCATCGCCGCTTTCATATTTGAAATTCATGTTGGACGGCTCGTCCTCATGACCCTTTTGTTTTACCTCAAAGTCGGTGCCGATCACGTGCTCCGGCTCCACATAATCTTTGATGGGGGAATTCGCCACGATTGCGCGGGTGGTGGTGCGCTCGGTACCGCTGATGACCCAGATCTCAAAGCCGCTGTCATAGAGGTATTTCACGAGCTCCACCATCGGCAGGTAGAAGTTATCTATGTAGCGCATGTTATTAAAGCTTGCGGTCTTTTTCTGCCCGAACTCCACAACATAGTTGTAAAACTCTTCAACGGTCATGCCCGCGTAGGCTTTTGCAAAGTTTCTCGCAAGCGTCTCGTCGGCGAGGTACCCGGGCTGGATCGACGCAGCAACCTCTTTCAGCTCATTTGAAACACGCTCAGGGTGGTCATAAAGGCAATACTCGATGAACATCATCGTGTCATAGTAGGTATAGAAGGTCTCGCACGCGAGCGTCCCGTCCATATCAAACACAGCAATACGGTCTTTGACAGGGATAAAGTCAGCGCCTCCCTCTTTTGTGACGGTACTCACATAGTCGATCAGTTGATCTCGTGCGCCGGTACCTTCATTCCAGAGGGAAAGCGATTCCTTCCCGTCTATGACAGGCGCGGCGCTTTTGTATCCGACGCCGAAAGCGTACAGAATGCTGACAATCAGCAGAGCACAAATGGCTATAATCGCGGTAACGCGCCAGATTTTCAGTTGTTTCGTTGTATGTTTCATTTTTGAATCTTCCTTTTTTGGCCTTTTTTATTATGCTCTCCCCTCCGTTCCGTCTTACCGTCTTAAATATTGCGATGAGACCGGAAACTCGAAATAGGTGTCGGGATATGGTTCGTCCTTCAAAGAGAAGTGCCACCACTCGCAGTTGATGGGCTGAAACCCGTTCCGAAGCATGACGCGCCGCAGCAGCATCCGGTTTTCATACTGCTCGTCCGTAACCTCCCGGCAGTCCGGGTGGGACAGCTCGCTGAACAGATCGAAGGGACTTCCCATATCCAGCTCTTTTCCGGTCTTCATATCAAGCAGCGTCAGGTCGACGGCGCTGCCGCGGCTGTGACTGGACTGCTTTGCGATATAGCCCTTTGCAAAAAGCTCCTGTTTTTCCAGCGCCGGGTAGAAGTAGGGCTTCATGCGTACGTCGGTATCCTCAATGCCCCACAGCACGAACTGCTTCACGGCGCAGGCCGGGCGGTAAGCATCGAATACCTTGAGGCGATACCCCTGCACGAAGACTTCATTCGAGACGGCCTTCAGCGCCCGCGCCGCCTCCTTTGTCAGAAGCGCACACGGCTCCTCATAGCCGTCGATCCGCTCGCCGATAAAATTGTAGGTAGAATAGTACCGGATCTCCTGCACGATATGCGGCACGAAGTCTGCCAACAGCACGAACCCGGCGGAATCCATGGTAAGGTCGTTTTTGTATACGGTTTTCATCGTTTGCTCCTTGTGGATGGAACCGCCTGTGCCGTCATTTACTTTAAAGGCGGCAGTTCATGGATATCATAAGTCTCATATGTATCATCTGTCGCTGAGCAAAACAGGAAGTCAATCTGACAGGCCCTTTTGATCTGGTTCGACCTGGTGATCAGCCACGAGCAGGAACTCCCGGTGTAAAGCTTCTGGTCCGCAGGGTCCATGGCATCCAATTCCTGCTGTGCTCTGCCCGGAGGTATTGAAACCTCATTCGATGGTCAGGATATCTGAAAACCCGGTGACCTCGAAGATCTCCATGATCGTCTCTCCGACATGAGCCACCTTCATTTCTCCCTGCTTGTTCATGCTCTTCTGCGTCGCCAGCAAAACGCGCAGGCCGGCAGACGAGATATACTCCAGCTTTTCCAGGTCAAATGTCAGAGATGCTGCACCTTCGATAGCATCTTTCAGTTCCGTCTCGAGTACCGGCGCAGTCGTCGTATCCAGCCGACCCTCAAGGGTGAGCAATACGTTCTCGTTTTCGATCTTTTTTTTGATATTCAGCACGTTCTTTCCTCCTGTATCCGTTTTCTCAGCCCTTGGTTACCGAATATATCTGTATATTGCAGCCCTTACTCTACAACGGTTTGCTCTGTCTCGGAGATCGCAAAAATCGTGAGGAAGAGTGTTTCAAGGTCTCCGGAATTTGTCCAAACACGGTAATAATACCGTCCGACGGGGATATTCACCTTGTGCTCTGCTGCCTCGTCCTCGTGGACGTATTTCCCGCTGGTCTCGATAATGGCAAAAGGTGCACCGTCCTTGCTGACCTCATAGATCAGATTGGGGAATTTGCTGCGAAGGTTAGTCGTCATGCGCATGCCGCGCTCGTGCAGCACATCCCATACGTTTTTGCCGTCGAACTTAAACCATGAACTGACAGAGAAGAACTCGTCGTTGTAGCTCTGTGTCATTGTGTGCCCGACCTCATGCTCCGTGACCGTCCCTCTGGTATTGTCTCTGAACTCGAAGACCCGTGCGCCGACCAGAGACTGCTTGACCATTTTCCCTTCAAAAAGGATCTTCCTTGCGCTGTCCTCCAGGATATATCCCGGCTTCAGTGTCACACCATCATACCTGCAATAGTATTCCGTCACGCCTGCGGCCTGCTTAAAACTGTCAAAAATCACTGCAGGGGCCTTCGGTGTTTCATCCATCTCTCTGCTCTTTTGGAAGGCCTTCATAGTCCGGAACACGCCGAACACGATCGCAAGAGCTCCGACTCCGATCATGATAAAAGGGAGGAGACCTGTCTTGCTGTTGGTGATTTCCTCGGGATTCTCAGGGTTGTAATAAACCGCGATCTCGCTGCCCTCGTTAAATTGCTCAGTAAGATCCTCAAAGCTACCCGAATACTGCCTGCCATCCACCATGTAGGTGAAGCCGACATCGTACACCTTTCTGTTGTCGGTATCAGTATCTTCGGTCACAGAGTTGATCCTTCCGACAGTTTCCAGATAGCTGTCGGTATTGAAATTCATCATAATGATTCCGAACACGATCAAAATAATTCCGGCAGGAATAAAGAATCGCGCCGGGCCAGTGTTTCGCATGAATCTGGCAAATTTATTTTCCATAGTATTTGTCTCCTTTTCCATTTCCAATACGATCCCTTGATCGAACACATCAATTCTGAGAGGATTCAAACACGGCGACGAAGTCCGCACTTTCTTCCAGCAGCACCGTGATGACCGGTTCGGTGGAGAAGTCCTCCCCGTTCTTCGTCCACTTTACAAACACACTGCCCTTTCCCGCCGCAGCGGCAAAGGTGTACGTTGCGGGCTCGGCCAGATTGACCTGTGCGGACTGATAGGGCCACTCGGGATCGATCACAGGAGCTTCTTCGCCTTCTGCGTATTCGATCATTCCGCCATAGCCCTCTGTATTTATAGTGACGAAAATAGTGGCATCCGGGATATCCCAGGGGCTAAAGTGATATGTCTCGCCACCCTCGACGGTAAGCATAATGCCATCGTCACCCTCTTCTGAAATGGTAACGACGAGCACGTCTTTACTGCCGGAAGGAGTAAGTTCGCCATGAAGTGTTTTGCCTTCCTGCGGCAGGGTACCACCCCAGGATTCCTCCATCATATCCTTTCCTAGCGTACATCCAACGTACCAGCCAGGCTCATCGATGTCCTCCATATACGTGACAGACAGGAAATTCTCATTCTCATCCTGGAAATAGCCTGACCGTGTCCAATCGGCCGCCGGCTGCTCTGTCCCTGGAGGAAACGTCGTTGATTCTCCCCCCTTGTCTGCAGGCTTTTCTACGCTGCAGGCGGCCAGCGAAAGTACAATGAAAGCTGCCAGCATAATACATATTATCTTTTTCATTTCGATTACTCCCTGGCTTATTTATATCACCTGGTCACCAGGCGGGCGTTTCTCTTTTGCTTCGGATGATATTTGAGGCGGACCTGCTGGCCCACTTCAAGATCCTGGTTTGGGTTGGACAGGACGCCCTCTACCTCTTCACCGTCTTCCGTGCGATACTTTGTGTAATAATGCATGGTTATCTCATCCGTTTCGCCAACATCCACAATGCGCGAGATCACGCCTGTGGTCTCGATACCATTTTCCTCGATCTGTTTTTTCATACGTTGCGAGATCAGATAAATGACTGCGCAGATCACGAGGAACCCTGCCCATAAACAAATACCCTTTATGTCCAATCAAATACCTCCTGAATCATCTGCCTAATGAATCCCTTCCTGCAGTTATTCTCTTCCATAATCGTACCGCCTTAATGCTCGGGGAACCCATCCAGGGAGCCGAATTCCTCGATCCACACAAACTTTTCCCAGTCTGTCTGATTCAAAAAAACTCTTGCGACTGTATAGTGATGAGCACGTCCGGCGTCGCTGTTCATGGCGAGCTGATACGTTTTTTCTCCAACGCATTGTCTGAAGTAATCAAGCGACTCTTGCTTATACTGAAATCCCGGTCTGTACACACCGAGAGGATTCTTGCAACCGCCGACAGATTCCAGTTGCTCAGGATCCAGTATGTGTACATCCTTGTGATCTGCCATTGTCGTTGTCCTTTTCCAGCAATCTCTATGTTTTGTCAGGCGTATAGTTTTCCGCTTTTCTTGATTATGTTTTAATGATAGCAGTCCGTGTCCTAAGGATGTCCAAAGAAAAAACCGCCCTTTCTCAAAAATTCTTTGAAAAAGAGCGGAATATCGTTGTCTGTTGATTATGGATCTAATGGTTCGTTGTTTTCCAGTACAGGATCGCCTCTGTCATGCTGGCCCAAGCATAAGAGCTCATATATTCTCCGCGGTAGGCGTTGATCGTATCGCTGTCGCCGGAATAGAAAAGATAAGCGTCGCAGACAAAAGTTTCCGGCCTGACGCGAAGGACGCCCTTTTTCATCTCCATGATTTCCGGGATGCCGTATTCCTGAAGAGTTTCCCTGAGCGACCGGATGTAGACGTCAAGCTGCTTCTGCATCCTGCGGTCATACAGACTGTCCTCCCATACGGCGGCGAAAAGCTCGGCGCGCGTAACTCCCGAACCCTGCTTATCCACAAGGCAGGCAAGAAGTTCCTTGGCTTTTGCCAGTTTGAAGCTGACAGGCCTGTCGTCCACATAGACATCAAAAGTGCCGAAGGTTTTGATATGAATATGCGCATGGGCGGATTGGGACGTCCCTCCGCACGCATAACGGACCTCCTCCGCCAGTTTTTCCTGTGAAACCGGCTTGAGCAGATAGCCTGCCGGATGCACCGCATAGGCGTCAAAGGCATATTCCTTATATGCAGTCAGGAACAGGATCGCCGTCTCAGGCCGTACCTGTTTGATCCGGGCGGCCAGGGTGATGCCGTCAATCTCCGGCATGTTGATATCCAGGATGGCAAGATCGGCGGAATGATCGCGGAGCCAATCCAGGGCAGACTGCGCCTCTGTAAAGCCCTTTGCTTCGTCGATCTCGGGCAGATGTTCACATTGGCCCAAGGTATACTCTACAGCCAGAGCCTCATCATCTACACAGATTACTTTCATTTTCTTTTCTCCTTGCGGCGCTTTCGTTCCCGTCGGGGATCAGCAGCGTAACGCTGGTTCCTTTCCCAATCTCGCTTTGAAGAATCATCGTGCCGCCGCACATCTTCTCCACGCGGTCTTTCACATTTCGGATGCCAATATGCGATCCCTCTGCGGACGCTGTTTTTTCAGTATCAAAGCCGACGCCGTTATCCTGAACTATAATCTGATGCGCGCCTGATTCCCGGGAAGTGGAAACGGTCACCAAGCCGTCCTTGCGGCTGCGCACTCCGTGGCGGATCGCGTTTTCCACCAGCGGCTGGATTGATAGCGGCGGAACTGCAAATGCCTTGTCCTCGATTCGGTATTCTACACGGACATTCGGGAACCGCAGTGCCTCGATCTCGGCATACAACCGGGTATGCTCCAGTTCCTTGGTAATCGGAACCAACTCGGTTTGGCTCAGCGACTCCAGATTCTGCCGCAGATAGGTACTGAAATCCTCCAATGCCCTGTCCGCCAGAGGAGGATCCTTGGCATACAGGGCACGGATAGTGTTGAGCGCGTTGAACAGGAAGTGGGGCTGAATCTGCGTCATCATGATCTGAATACGCTGCGCTGACAGCAGGTCCTGCTCATGTTCACGGACGAATTGCAGATGAAGCCAGATGTAATAAAACACACTGCCGACCACGATGGCGATGGTCAGAAAGGTCACCGGCTGCTGAGCCATTCCGACGCTCATATCCAGGGCGACGGAACCAGCGATGATCAGGGCCATAGAAATCGGGATCAGCTGCTCCAGCTTTCTCGTCTCCCGATAGCGGAAAATCGTCCGAATCAGGAGCTCAAGGAGCAGAAGCCCGCTGATCACAAAACAGGTATACCCCAACGGGCCCCGCAGGGCGGCAAAGTCAGATGCCCGGATCTTAAAGCAGAGCTTTGTAAAGGGTGAAGTGAAATAGAGCAATGCGTTGATGCCCGCCAGCGTCCAATGGACCCACTTTTTCCCCTCCGGACGGATGATATAGAGAAAAAGAATCAAAATCACGGGCCGAATGGAATAGCCGTAGGCAGACAGGATATTCTTCAGCGCCAGGTTGGATCGGTGGATGAACAGCGCGTTCTCCCACATATTCTGTCCGATCAGGCTGAGGCTCAGCGCTACGATAATAAGCATGATCAGTCGTTGTCTCCGCTGGATATATGAGTCAATGCCCACGGTAAAACCCAGGCCAAGCAAAAGAAACAGAAGTGGAAAAAGCACAGCCAGTGTGCTGAAGTCAATTATCATACATACATAGCCTCCCCTGTTCCCTCTTTCTTAATCATTTTTCTCAGTCTTTGAATCCTCACATCATAAGCGGCATTCATATCATCCGAAAATGTCTGAACGCATCAATGATAGCATTTTCCTTATCTGGCGGAGTCTCCGGTGACCGGCTGTTCTCACTTTTCGGCAGAT
>DEPS01000208.1:31766-52671 GCA_002358875.1 Lachnospiraceae bacterium UBA3386
CCCGTACTTTTCCTGCACCCACTCCTGGATCTCTTCATATGTAGCCTTACTCTCGGCGGCAGTCAGATCCAGCTCATCCATATCGACCTGAACGCTGATATGATGCTTCGCCTTGGAAAGTTTGGACAATACACATACCGTCTCGATCCCGCCCGTATAGGGGAACATGTCCACCGGAACTGCTTTCTTTGCGAAATAACCGTTTTCTTCGAAAACTGCCAGGTCGCGCTGTAAAGACCAGGGGCTGCAGGAGATGTAGACGATCTTTTTGGGCTTGAGGGAGCAGGCCGCAGTCATAAATTCCTCAGTGGAGCCGCTGCGGGGAGGGTCCATGAAGATCACGTCTACTTTGGGGATAGTCCCTGCTGAGGTTTTTTCCAGAACTTCTTCCAGCAGGGAGGGATTTTCCAAAGCCTCTGTCGGCATGCCGCTTCCGGCGATTTCCTGCATAAACCTGGTGGCATCCCCCTGGACGATCTCGATGTTGGTCAGTCCATTCATCTGAATGTTGTGCTGAGCGTCCCGGACGGCGTCGGCGTTCAGCTCCACGCCCAGGACGCGGCGGGCGCGGGAGGCCGCGATGATGCCTATGGTTCCGATACCGCAGTAGGTGTCGAGGACGGTCTCTTTGCCGGAGAGGGCTGCAAAGTCGATGGCGATGTTGTAGAGCTTCTCAGTCATCAGAGGGTTGACCTGAAAGAAGGAGCGGGAGGAGATGCGAAAACGCTTTCCGCAGAGGACGTCCTCGATATAGCCTTTCCCGTAAATGACTGTCTCGCGGTTTCCCAGGACCATGGTCGTGTTGCGGTCATTTACGTTTATGACGATGGTCGTGATCTCGGGGTGGAGCTTTATGAGCTTTCGGACAAAGGTATTGCGGGAGGGAAGGACGGGATCGGTCAGAACCAGGGTCACCATGATCTCCTTTGTCGCCCGGGAAGCGCGGATCTGGACATAGCGAAGGAGCCCGCTGTCCATATCCTCGTCATAGACCCGGATGCGAAAGTCAGCGAGCAGGCTGTAGATGGTCTGGATGATCCTGTCCGCCTGGATATGCTCGATCAGGCAGGCCTTCACAGGGATGACCTCGTGCGTGCCCTCCCGGTAAATGCCGCAGACGGGGTGTCCCTTCCTGTCCCTGGCAAAGACAGATGTCACCTTGTGACGGTAATGCTCGGGAGCTTTCATGCGTATAAAGGGGTCCGGTGTGACGTATTCTCCAATCAGTTCCTCCAGATTCCGCTGTTTTCCTTCAATCTGCTCATCATAGGGAACGTCGATCATTGTGCAGCCCCCGCACAGGGAGGAGACAGGGCAGCGGGATTTCTTTTTCTTTCCTGACCCGTTTTCCGGCGCAGACGGGGTCCTGTCAGAAGGCTTTTTCCCCGTTGCGGCAGGCCTGGTCCCGGACGCTGTGTTTTTTCCGGACGCTGAATTTTTTCCGGATGCCCTCTTCTGTCCCTCCGCCATATTTCCGCGAACATTCTTCTTTCCGGGTTCCTTTGTCTCTTTCTTCTTCATAATTTTCCAACCGTATACTTGTCTTGCAGCAGCACACTTGTCTTTTCACTGTATGCTTGTCTTCTAAATCTGACACTTAAAACTCATATCTATAGTAAACGTGCCAGGACGTAAATCCTGGCACGTTCTTTCTTACACTTTCAATCCTGAAACCGGCAGGATGCCAGTACATGATCAGTTATCATAGATCTTTGTAAAGCATCCCCTGCGTTCTTTATTCTGCCTCAGCCACAATGTCCGCTTTCCACAGGCCGTGCAGGTTGCAGTACTCATAGGCCGTGACGGGGTCGTCATCGAAGAGTGTGAAATCAGCCACAGGCGCCTCGCCGGGATTGAGGAACTTGACCTGAACGCCCTTCTTTGTCTCGAGAGCGATGAAGGTGATATAGTGCTCTTCCGCCATGGGATGCGCGACGGAACCGACCTGAACGTTAACAACTCCATCAACAAGGCTGACGGCCGGGACGTGCTTTTCCTTTGCGCCGTCCGTGTCATTTGCGCGGAGCTCCTTCATAGGCTCGCCGCAGCAGCTGGGAGTACATCCGTTCTGATTGATCTTCACGACCATGCTTCCGCACTTTTTGCACTTGAAAACAGTCAGTTTTGCCATTTTAACTCCTTTCTTTTCCCTCCGAAGGCCTGTTCCCTGGTCTGGTGAACAGCCCTGATCTATATATCTGCCGGGAATGATGGAAAATTTGCTACTGTTATCCATTATAACCCATGTGAGGGGTTTTTAACAGGAAAAAACGATAAATATCGCAACTTCACGCCCCCACAGCGTTACTGATCAGAAGCGGCTGAAAGTGAGGTTCAGCACTCCCGCCGCGGCGTATTCCCGGATGAAGTCGGCTCTGCCGTCCGGTGGGGCGTCGTCGTGCCCGAGCACTTCAAAGGGGAAGCCCGTCTCCTGGGCAAGGATGCTGTCCAGCGCGGTACGGAGAAAGGGCTCGTGGTTATAACAAACGGCTAAGGATTGCCACGCAAATAAATACTCCAACTGGCTTGTCTTTTTCTCCGATCTTGTGGGGCGGGATCAGATTTTCATATCCTCCCCATTTTCATCCAGCACCTGCAGCGCCTGATAAACTTCGTTAAAAGCGGTTTTCACTTCGTCCAGATCCCTGCAGGGGATTTGGATCTCGCAACAATACTGTCGGAAATCATGCCAGTCCTCGACCCGGTCGCCAATCGACATGCGAAAGGCTGTGTAGGCCGGTTTCCACTTCTCGCGAATCGTATCCAGCCCGCAGATCCGACTGATGACCCCCGCCCGGACAAACACAGCCATGTTTGCGAGGATCTTTCCATTGATTTGGGAGCAGGCGTCGGTTTCATGAAGCCATGCGGGGAAACGACCGCTCATGGCAAAACGGATCATAGCCTCGTGCATGTCCAGTCCGGTCTCCGCTTTCATGATCTCCTCGAACATGATGGCGGGAAAACGAAGGCCGGGGTCGTACGCCCGAAAACAGTCCCCGTCCAAAAAGCCCTGAATAAAGACTGGAGAGTTTCGGATCCCCAGTGCCGTCAGCATGTCCCGGATTTTCGGAATCACTGCCCTCTCGATGAAAGGGCGGTGCGGCGACGGGGCCAGGGAACAGATGCTCACGGAAGAAAAGCCCTTTTCCCCTTTGTATTCCTCGATCATGTTTTAATATGCAGCTGCCCGTCAACCATAAGCAAAGTCAGCTGCATATTTAATGCATCGGACAGAAACCGCTCGATGACGACCTCGCCGTTCCTGCTTTCGGAGCGCGCCTTCTCGATCGCGGGCGCTGCCTCAGCGTAGCAGCGGCACACGGACTGCCCGCGGGACGCCCTGCTGTCGCTGGGTTTGACATAGACAGGATACTCGATTGCGGGGTTGTCGAATTCAAAATCCGCCTCCTGGTACTGCGGAATAATGTCCAGCCCGTATTTGACACAGGTCCTCAGAAAGCGCTTCTTGTCGGTAAAGATCTCAAACTGTTCTTTGTTTCCAAAGCAGGGCAGGCCCAGCTCTCGCAGATCGCCTGATAAGGACGCTGGCATGGATCGTAATAGAGGTTCAAAACGCCGTCAATCTTCTCCTCGCGGCAGCGCTCCACGATGGCATCGACGGCTGTAATGTTCAGGTCCCAGGCGTGGTCGGCAATCTGCTTGGCCGGGGAGCGGTCTGCGGGCAAATAGTCCGTCACATAGGTCTCTACTCCCAGCCTTTTTGCGGTATTGATCAGCTCGCAGTGAAGCACCGCGCCTCCAAGGATCAGCAGCTTTTTCCCGGCCAGGCTGTCGGTTTTTTGTTCCATTTCCTCCTCCTTCCCTACCTACGGGCACTCAAATGTGATCTCGCCCGTACTCAAAAAATGCCCGCAATCCCACAGATGCCATCCACGTCCGTACCAAAGGCGGCCGCATCCTCTCGATCTGTATCGGGAAAAGCTGTACCCCTATGCGTTTGGCATTTCTTACCAGTTTTATCTTCAGACATAGAAAACTGCTCACTTTCCACAGTTTAAAATAATTCCGCAAATCCTGTCTACATCCTCAAGCGCAAGATCAGCATAAAGAGGAAGGGTCAAAACGCGCTTGCTGACATGGAGAGCAACCGGAGTCTCCAACACGTTATATTTTCCGTGGAAGGCAGAGAATGTGTTTGTCAGGGGATAGAAATACTTTCCTGCTCCTATGCCCTGCTCAGCTAAGGCGTCGATTATTTCCGCTCTGCTTGAGCCGAAAATCTTTTCTTCGACAACAACCGGGAAGTAAGCGTAATTATACCTGACATTAGGATCCTCAGCATTCAGCCGGAGTCCTTCTACACCTTCAAGATGACTACGGTATCTCTCAACAACCTTTCTCCGCTTCTCGATCTCAGTATCAATATGGCGAAGGTTGCACAGTCCCATGGCTGCACAGAACTCGTTCATCTTTGCATTTGCTCCAACTGCGCTTACCTCTTCGGGACCGTGAATACCGAAGTTTTTCAGGTCCTTCAGAGCCTCTCCCAGTCTTTGATCTCTAAAACACACTGCCCCGCCTTCTATTGTGTGAAAAGGTTTCGTAGCATGGAAAGAGAAGCAGGAAGCATCACCGAAGGAGCCGATCCCTTTCCCCTTATATGTCTCGCCAAAAGTATGACAGGCATCATATATGACCTTTAATTCATACTTGCGCGCGATTCGCCCGATTTCTTCAACATTGCAGATATTACCATAGATGTGAACGGGAAGAATAGCGCAGGTACGGTCTGTAATAAGGCTCTCAAGTTTTTCCACATCCATGGTATAGGTGACAGGATTTATATCGCAGAACACCGGCTCCAGACTATTGCGAACAATTGCATGAGTTGTAGATGCGAAAGTAAACGGCGTGGTGATTACTTCCCCTGTAAATTCATGGCCTGCAGCGTCAGCTCTATTGCTATGTGACCATTCGTAAAGAGATCAATATTCTCTACACCCAGGTACTTGCATAGTTCTGATCGCAATTGCTTATGTTTTGGCCCCATGTTTGTAAGCCAATGTGAGTCCCACAGAGAGCTGATTTCATCCATGTACTCTTGCAAACCGGGCATGGACGAGCGTGTAACAAGGATTTGATTCATGACCACTGCTTCCTTACCATTTAAATCATATTTATAATTACTAACTGTACGGTTTGAGCGCTCTGGCACATGGACTCACCAGGTCGAATGCAGGCTTCTCCCTATTCGTCCACACCGATGCCGTAGCGGTCGCGCAGCTCCTTTTGGGTATAGATAATCTCCTCCAGGAGCAGGCGGGCCGACATGCGCAGGGCGCCCGCCCCGAAGATGATGACCTGTTCGACGGCGTCGGAAGTCGCGACGGTCACCTTGTCCTTTTTCGCGAGGACGTGGGCGGTCTTCTCGATATAGAGATCGGCAGTCTCCGCTTCCTTTGTAAAAACGACGTCGATATTGTGCCAGCGCTGCACGCTCCCCTGCCCGCCGGGGACCTTGTAGGCGTCGAAAACCAGAATGACCTTTTCCTTCCGGCTGCCGGCGAAATTGGAGAGGATGTCCATGAGCCGGTCGCGGGCCGCCTTGATGTCGGACAGGGCGAGCTCGCGCAGGTCGTCCCAGGCAAAAATGATGTTGTAGCCGTCCACGAGCAGGTAGTGGTCCTGGGGAACCTGCGTCTTTCTGACGGATCTTCCAGAATAACCGAATGTTCCGACAGCTGCTCCGGAAGCTGCTTCGGTGTTTTTTCCTCCGCGCGGCTTCACTGGACCGTAAGTACGCTCAAAAATCTCCATGAGCTCCTTATCGGAGGCTGCAAGGGCCTGCTGGCGGTGCCGGAAGGAATCGGCGGCCTGCCTGGCCCGCTCCGCCGCGAACTCCATGGCCTCTTCCTGCGTCATGGCGGGGGCCTCCTCCGGAAAGCGCCAGCCGGTGTCCACATGCATGTAGGTGCGAACCTCGTTCCAGGGGATGACGGTGCCCGCCCCGTGGGAGCAGAAGACGGAGGAGGAAGGGTTCCGGACGTCCAGCTCGGGGTCGTAGCCTGATGCCGCAATGACGGCCTGGGCGTTTTTGCAGGGGACGTAGCCCCGAAGGGAGCAGGAAAGGCTGCCCGCGCCGCGCGTATAGGCGGCGACCTCCTCCGCGTAATTGCCCAGGGCCGAGACCGTGACGGTGCCGGTGATGACGGATGTCCCATGACTTTGTCCGCCCTGATGAGCTTGTGCTCCGACGGTCCCGTTGATTACGGAGCTCCCCGTTTTTTCGATAAACTCCGGCTGCCCGAAGGAGGCGTCCATCTGCTGCAGGTCAGCCATGGCGCGGCCCACGTTTTCCATGGGGATCTCCAGGCGGAACTCGTAGTCCGGCTCCAGAAGGACAGACTCCGCCATCATGAGGCCCTGGCGCACGGCGCGGTAGGTGGCCTTGCGGAAGTCGCCGCCCTCCGTGTGCTTGGCGTGGGCGCGGCCGCCCAGGATGCTGATCCGTATGTCCGTAATTTCCGCGCCCGTGAGAACTCCCTTATGCCGCCGCTCTTCCAGATGGGTCAGGATGAGGCGCTGCCAGTTGAGCGCGAGGTCGTTCACGCCGCAGCGGCTCTCGAACACAAGGCCGCTCCCCGGCTCCCCTGGCTCCAGGAGCAGGTGCACCTCCGCGTAGTGGCGCAGGGGCTCAAAATGGCCCACCCCCTCCACGGGACCCGCGATGGTCTCGCGATAGACGATCCCCGGCTCCCCAAACTCCGTTTTCATGCCAAAGCGCTCCAAAATCAGGCGCTGCAGGATCTCGCGCTGCACCTGGCCCATGATCTGGACCGTGATCTCCTTTTTTTCCTCGTCATAGGAGAGGCGGAGCATGGGTTCCTCTTCCTCCAGGACGCGAAGCTTTTTGTAGGCGGCATAGAGATCCTGGTCCGGCGGCAGGATCAGGCGGCTCTGCATGACGGGCTGCAGGAGCTGCTCCGCCGCTCTGCCCGCCTCCGCGCCCAGCCCCTGTCCGGCATAGGTTCCGGACAGGCCCGGGACGGCCGCAATGATGCCCGCCGGAGCCTCCTGCAGGGCTTCGAACCGACCGCCCCTGTAATAGCGAAGCTGCGAAGCCTTCTCCGGCAGCCCCTTCTCGTCCGGACTCTCGGGGATCGGCTGCCTGGGCAGGAGCTTTCCGCCCGTAATCTTCATCCAGGAGAGCCGTGCGCCCGCTGCGTCATGCGTGATCTTGAAAACGCAGGCACCGAAGTCCTCCCCGCGCACAGGCTCCCTGGCGAGAAGATCCAGAAGGGCGAGCAGGTCGTCCACGCCCTCCTCCTTCAGCGCGGACCCGAAGCAGACCGGAAAGAGCTTTCGCGCGGATACCAGCTCCGCCGCGTCCCGGATTGTGACCTCCCCGCCCTCTAAAAAGCTCTCCATCAATGGGTCGTCACAGACCGCGATCTCCTCCTGGAGGTCCTGAGAGAAGAAAAGGGCGGAGTCAGAGGCCAGAAACTGCTGTGTATCTGCCGGTTTTCCCTGCGAAGAAACATTCTGCGGCTGCGTGCCGCCTGATGCCGCCCGCTGCGGCAGCGTGCTGCCTGGCGCAGAAACGGTGCATCCGCGCAGTGCCTGCTGCAGATCCACGCAGGCACTGCCCAGCTCCCTGCGGATCTCGTCATATACCGCCGCCCGGTCCGCGCCGGGCTGATCCATTTTATTTACAAAAATGAAGACGGGAACCTGATAATGCGAAAGAAGCCTCCACAAGATCCGGACCTGCCCCGTCACGCCGTCCGCCGCGCTGACGATCAACACCGCGTAATCGAGGACCTGCAGCACCCGCTCCATCTCCGTGGAAAAATCCGCGTGCCCCGGCGTGTCCACCAGCGTCCAGACGCGCTCCGCCGCAGGGACATATTCTCCGGCAGGGAAGGCCTTTCCGCTGCCGGAGTCCGCTCTTCCTATCTCTTTCTTCTGCTCTCCCGACAGGGAATCCCGTCCATGCGGAAATTTATCCAAAGGCTGGAAAAACCGTTCCGCAGGGCGGGTCGTAAAGGACGCCTGCTTGGAAAAAATCGTGATCCCGCGGTCACGCTCCATGGCGTCCGTGTCCAGGAAGGCATCGCCGTGGTCCACTCGTCCTGCGCTCCGAATCGCGCCCGTCCTGTGCAGGATAGCCTCCGAGAGGGTCGTCTTGCCCGCGTCTACATGCGCCAGGAGGCCTATGCAGAGATATTCTTTTTTTCGAACTTCCATCTTTACCTCTTATGCCGCTCGCAAGGGCGGCAGGTTTAAAAGATTTGCTATCGGGCAAATCTTTTAAGCTTATCCCTCCTGCCACAGCGCGTCAACGCAAAGGAATCAACTTACGCTTACCATTTTACATATCCCGATAGAGAAAGGCGTCATAGTATTTCGTCAGCATTTCCTCCGTAGTCTGGTAAATATTCTCTCCCAGGAAATAATCCCTCAGTTCTTCCACAGCGCAGTTGAACTCACCGACCAGATGTCTGTTCTTTGGATCCTCCTCCGTGAGCAGCCAGAATTCAATCGCCTTATTGCAGAAGCTGCGCGCTTTCTGATCATCCCCTTTTTTCTTCCAGCGCAGGGCTCGCGCCACTTCGCTTCCGATGTTCGATATCTGCCGGGTAACAGGCATTCCAAACCATCTCATTTTAAGATCCATTTTTCCACAATCTCCTCTATCTTCCTCCGGGCAGCGGGATCAGCCACGGTCCGGCCGGCTCTGGGATAGCCCGCGTCCCTGTTTCTGGGAGGATTAATCAGGGAATCATACTCTATTACCCAGTCATCAAACAGGATATTAAACCCGTATAATGAGCGCTGTTCCGACCCGTCTTCCAAAAGCATTTCTTCCAGTTCCGCATGCAGATCAGCATTGACCGCAAGCAGCCCTCTGTCCAGATCGGCGACACATTTCATCATTTCATCAAAATAAGTATGTTCCTCGATATGCATCAATTCTTCCCTTGTTACCGCCTTATTCAGAATCAGCATTCCTGTTTTATCCTCCACTCAATCATCGGTTTATCGTTCATGCTACGTCAAAAGGCTGATGATCTTGACTGTTTTTATGCCATGATTTCCTTAAAGGCCCTGACGTTCTCGGCGATATCCCCGGAAAAGACGGCGGATCCGGCCACGATGACATTTGCTCCCGCATCAAGGCACATTTTGAGGTTCGAGGTCTTGACTCCGCCGTCGACCTCAAGGTCGATGGCCTTCCCGGAGGCGTCGATCATGGCCCGCATGTCCCGGATCTTCTGCGTCATGGCCGGAATGTAGGACTGGCCGCCATAGCCGGGGTTGACCGTCATGAGGAGGACCATGTCGAGGTCGTCCAGAAGCCAGGACAGCTCCGAGACCGGCGTATGGGGGCAGAGCGCCAGCGCCGCCTTTTTCCCGATGCTGTGGATATAGGAGAGCGCCCGCTGGGGGTGCTTCACCGCCTCCAGATGCAGGCAGATGAGGTCCGCGCCGGCCTCCGCGGCCGCGTCGATATAGCGGTCCCCGTCCTGGACCATCAGGTGGGCGTCAAAGACCTTTTTGGTCAGAGGACGGATACATTTCATGACGGGAAAGCCGAAGGAAATATTGGGGACGAAGGTTCCGTCCATCACGTCGATATGGATGTAATCCGCCGCCGATTCGTCCAGCGCCCGGATGGCGTCGCCGAGCTGCGAAAAATCCGCGCTAAGGATCGATGGTGCAAGATAATTCATAACCGCCTCCCTTTTTCTGTTCATTTTTTAATTTTAACATTACTATGTGACGAAAGTCTCCCGCCCCACGAGATCGGATGCAAGTGTGCTCCGCCACATCCTGCGCAGGCACGGCTTGTCGGTTTACACGCGAAAAATGTGCGTGTAAGAGGAGAAAAAGACACGCCAGATGGAGCCTTTATTTGCGTTGCATTCCTTAGTCAGGAAGTGTGCTGTTAACTGCCATATGTTGTTGAAGACACCTCCGGACCGTCCCGATCCGTTTTTTGCCTGCCTTCGGGGCCCATCCCGAGGGGATGGATACCTTCACCCTCAGGGGGGAGGCGTTTATATGGATCGTTCCTCGTTCCTACGGGTTATTCATCGTTCCTACGGGTTATTCATCGTTCCTTTGGGTTATTCATCTTTCCGCTTTCATGATCGCGGAATCTGTTTTCCCTGATCTGTTCATGCAAAAGCTTCAGCAAATCGGCAGGATTGAAAGGCTTGGCCAGATGCGCGTTCATCCCTGCCGCCAGACATTCCCTCACGTCTTCGTCATAAGCGTTGGCGCTCATCGCGATAACAGGCAGGGTCTTGCAGTATCCTTTGTCGGCAGCCCGGATGGCTCTCGTCGCCTCATAACCATTCATGACCGGCATCTGAATATCCATCAATACCGCGTCGTACCAGCCGTCTCCTCGTTCCAGGATCATTTCAAGGCCGATCCGGCCGTTTTCAGCCCGATCAGCTGTGGCCCCGAAATGGGAAAGGATTTTGACCGCGATTTCCGCATTGACATCGTTGTCCTCAACCAGCAGCACCCGCCGCCCGGCATATGTCCGCCGATCTCCTCGATTATGGAAAGGCTGTCCTTGGTCAGTTCAAATTATTTCCCAGTCATCACGACCTCCCTTAATCAGCAGGCACGCAGCGCGATCAGCTCAGGACTGCCTGTCTGTCTTCTCCAGCTTGAATAAGTTTTTTTATTATATTACCAAACAGCCATCTTGTCTAATGAATGATTCCAGTGCATAATGCTCTTCATCATGAATTACATCTGAATTCATACATCGGCTGCTCCCTTGAAAATCAACAGGAAATCTCTGACGCTGCCGCATAGTCCTATCCGTGATGCCTCAAGAAATCTCTTACCTTCCGAAGGCCTGCCCCCGGGAGGGTCTCATCCATAAACCGCCGGTATTTCTGGATGAGCTTCCAGGTGCGCATGTTGTAGATCTCGTCCAGCATGCGCTGCGCTTCGCCCCCGTCGGCAAAAACCGGGGCTGCCAAGGCGCTTTTCGAAGCGCCGCTTCCGTTTTTGGCCAGTGCCGCCTCGTATTTCTCCCGGAACCATTCGCTCCTCTTCCAGACCTCCTCCAGCTCGGATTCCTTCGCCTCGAGGCGCAGATAGGTTCCCAGCGCGTCGTCCACGACGGAGCCGATCCGGCGCAGGGCAGCCGAGGCCTCCCTGCGGGCGGCCTGCTTTTGTCCGTCCCGGACGAGATCCGCAAAAATGTCTTCCATCCGATGGATCGTGCCCTCCAGCCGGAACCCCTCTTCAATGCGCCGGCGGCAGGCGGCCGACATCTTCTCATAAACTGCCCTGTCAGACAAAAGCTCCCTGACCGCGTCCGCGTACTGAGAGATTTCCGCCGCATCAAAGCTGCGGACGTCCACGCCCGTCTCCTCATTCTGCATAAGCGGCAGGAGCCTCCCGACCGACTCATCGATGAGCTCCCCCTGACCGCCCGTATCCGAGGTGATGACCGGCACGCCCATGGCCAGGGACTCGTAGGCTGTCAGGGCGACGCCCTCCTTGAGCGAACAGAGGAGGGTCAATGCGGCGTCCCTGTACCAGGGGCGCATATCTTCCCGGCGGTTCGCGAAATAGACAGTATTTTTCAGCTTTTCTCTCTTGGCCGCTTTTTTGAGTTCGGCAAGCTGCGGCCCGTCGCCCACCACGGCGATGGCGGCGCCCGGCAGCTCCTTTTTCAGCTTTTTCGCGATCTCCAGCATCAGGAAGGGGCGCTTCTGCGGATGCAGGCGGCAGGGAAAGAGGATCATGGGCCGCTCCGGGGCGATTCCCAGCTTCTTTTTTGCCCGCCCCGGTCTGATGCCGGAGGGATCATAATACGCCTCATCCACGCCGATATAGAGCGTCTCCACGCTTTCCGGTCCGCGCCCGAAATCATGGATCAGGACCTGCCTCGTTTTCTCATTGCAGACGTACGTTTTTTCCAGGATGCCGCCCATTGCCCCGGAGGTGCGGGCATAGCCGCCCCGCCTCCAGTACCATTCCTCCATGTGGACATAGTCAAGGATGGCCAGATCCGGAAACTCCTTCCTCAGCCAGGGAAGAAGGTAGTAGCCATAATAGGAATTGCTCAAGAAGAGGACGTCCACCTCCCTGGATTTGATGAAATAGCTGACAAACTCCGGCCAGTTTTCCCTGTCCAGAAAATCCGGCAGGCAGAAAATGTCCGCCACATGCTCCTCAAAGCGCTGCTTCCATGTATTTTCCGCCGCCTGCGTCGTAATAATGCCGATCTCGAAACGGGCTTTGTCCACCCCCGCGCAGAGATCCAGGTTGAAGCGGTCCGCGCCACCCATTTCCAGCCAGGGAAGGAGCATCAGGACGTGGATCTTCTCATGCGACGCAAAAACCTTCCTGTCCCAGCCGGACGGCTTTGGTTTTGCATACCCGTCCGCCAGCCCCCGGATCGGATATTCCTTTGCCCGCACGGATATGTCCGCCGTTTCCGCCGCCTCGCGGATCAGCCTGTCGGCAAGGGCCCTGGTCTTTGGATCCCGCCTGACTGCCGATAAGACGCCTGTGTCGGTCCTCCTGTACCAGAAGCCGTAGTCATGCGTTTTCACCGGCTTTTTGTGCAGTGAGAGGAGCTTCAGCCACAAACGCCAGTCCTCGAAGTAATGCTTCGTGATCTCATCATACCGGCCGGCTTCGTTCATAACGTTCTTTCTGATGGCGCCGCAGTACACCAGGAAGTTATAGGTGCGCAGAAGCTCAGGGTCAAACGGCTTGTCCCAGAGGTATTCCTGGTTCTGAAAACCAATGTTGTTGCAGTAGGACCAGTCATAGTCCGGATTGCATTTCAGGGCCCAGTACTGCGTTTCCAAAAACGCGGGCGTCAGAAGGTCATCCGCGTCCAGAGGGACGATAATCTCCGTCGTCGAATGCTCGATGGCGAGGTTCCTCGCCGTGGAGATGCCGCCGTTTTTCTTCCGATAGATCCGGATTCTTTTGTCCCTGGCCGCCAGCCTCTCCAGAATACGGACGCTCTCTTCGTCCGTGCTCCCGTCGTCCACGATGATCCACTCAAACCAGGGGAAGGTCTGGTTCAGGACACAGTTGAAGGTCTGCTCAAAATATTTTCCCGCATTGTAATAGGGCGTGATGACGCTGATCAGCGGCGCGCCGTCTGCGGATAGCCCCCGGTCAAGGAGCTTTCTGCCGGGTTCCTTTGAAAAATCGAACTTCATATAATCATACCTCAAAGGCGGACCAGGGGACGGTTCCCCGGTCCGCTTATTTATGCCTGACATGATTCAGATCCATGAACCTAAGTGTTTCTGCCGTAGAAAGTTTCGCTCCTTCACCGGAGCAGCCGGTTGAGTCCCGGAAGGAGGCTCATGGAGCTGGCGATCAGCGTATTTTGCCCCCTTCACCGGAACAGCCGGTTGAGCCTGAGGCCAAAGGCCAGCCGGATGGCCCTGCGGCCCCATTTGGAGTTTGCCATGCGCAAAAGCTCGCTCTTTTCGTCAGAAAAGCCGTTTTTCCAGGAAGCTTCATAAATGTCGATCTCGCTGTAAAGGGTTATGAGCTCCGACGGCAGCGCCCCCAGCTGACGCAGGAGGGCGGCTTTTTTATGTCTTTCCTCCCTGACAGGCGGTGAGACCATGTCCCGGGGGAGAGTTTCCAGGATCTCCTCCATCCTGTGGATCATGCCGCTCAGGGAGAAGCCTTCTTCGATGCGGTGCCGACAGGCCTCCGACATCCTTCTGTATTCTTCCCTGTCTGCCAGCAGTTCTCTTATCGTCTCCGTATATTGCCGGATCTCCTTCCGGTCAAAAATCCGTCCGTCCAGATCTGTCTCCTCGCTCTGCTGCAGGGGCAGGACCCTTCCGACCGTTTCATCGACCAGCTCCGCCTGTCCTCCCGCGTCGGAGGTGACCACCGGTACGCCCATGGACAGAGATTCATAGGCTGTCAGGGCGACGCCCTCCTTGAGGGAACAGATCAGGGTCAGCGCGGCGTCCCGGTACCAGGGAAGCATATTGTCCTGTCTGCCCGCGAAATAAACGGTTCCTTCCAGCTTTTCCCTCTTTGCAGCCTGCTCCAACTCTGCCATCTGGGAGCCGTCGCCCACGACGGCGACCGCCGCGCCGGGCACTGCATATCGAAGCTCTTTTGCTATTTCCAGCATCAGAAACGGCCGTTTCTGGGGGTGCAGACGGCAGGGAAAAAGGATCATAGGCCGTCCCGGTTCTATTCCCAGCTTCTTCTTCGCCAGTCCCGGCTTTATTCTGGCAGGATCATAGTATCTTTCATCCACGCCGATATAGAGCGTCTCCACGCTTTCCTGTTCGCGCCCGAAATCATGGATCAACACCTGCCTCGTTTTCTCATTGCAGACGTACGTTTTTTCCAGGATGCTCCCCATTGCGCCACAGGTGCGGGCATAGCCGCCGCGCCTCCAGTACCATTCCTCCATGTGGACGTAGTCAATGATGGCCAGATCCGGAAACTCCATCCTCAGCCAGGGAAGAAGGCAATAGCCGTAATAGGAGTTGCTCAAAAACAGGACATCCGCCTCTCTGGATCTTATGAAATAGCTGATGAATTCCGGCCAGTCCTTTATATCCAGAAAATCCGGCAGGCAGAAGATGTCCGCCACATGCTCCTCAAAGCGCTGCTGCCAGGCGTTTTCCGCAGCCTGCGTTGTAATAATGCCGATCTCAAAGCGGGCTTTGTCCAGCCCCGCGCAGAGTTCCAGATTGAAGCGATCCGCGCCCCCCATCTCCATCCAGGGAAGGAGCATGAGGACATGGGTCTTTTCATGCGACGCGAAGACCTTCCTGTCCCAGCCGGACGGCCCCGGCGCGGCGTACATCTCCGCCGGTCCGTAAACCGGATATTCTTTTGCCCGAACGGAGATATCCGCCCTTTTCGCCGCCTCGCGGATCAGCCTGTCTGCAAGATTCCTGGTTTTGGGGTCTCTCCTCATTGCCGATAAGACTCCCGTATCTGTCCGCCTGTACCAGAAGCCGTAATTGTGCGTCTTCACGGGCTTTTTGTGCAATGAGAGGAGCTTCAGCCACAGGTGCCAGTCCTCAAAGAAATGCTTCGCAGCTTCCTCATAGCGGCCGGCTTCATCCAAAACGTCCTTTCTGATGGCCCCGCAGTACACCAGGAAGTTATAGGTGCGAAGAAGCTTTGGATCGAAGGGTTTGTCCCACAGATACTCCTGGTTCTGAAAGCCAATGTTATTGCAGTAAGACCAGTCGTAATCCGGATTGCATTTCAGTGCCCAGTACTGTGTTTCCAGAAAGGCAGGCGTGATCAGGTCGTCCGCGTCCATGGGGACGATGATTCCTGTCATGGAATGCTCGATGGCGAGGTTCCTCGCCGTGGAGATGCCCCCGTTTTCCTTCCGATAGGTCCGGATCCTTTTATCCCTGGCCGCCAGCCTCTCCAGGATCCGGACGCTCTCCCCGTCCGTGCTTCCGTCATCCACGATGATCCACTCAAACCAGGGAAAGGTCTGGTTCATGACGCAGTTGAAGGTCTGCTCAAAATACTTTCCCGCGTTGTAGTAAGGGGTGATGACGCTGATCAGCGGCGCGCCATCTGTGGAAAGCCCCCGGTCCAGCAGCTTCCTGCCGGGTTCCTTTGAAAAGTCGAACTTCATACATTCATCCCTCAAAGATTCTTCGCCTATAACATCTTCCAGTTCCCTTCTCAGCCACGATTTAATCGGCAGCACAAATCCAGTTTTCCGTTTTCAAATCCGTAGTTCGAGGTTCTCAATGAAGGAGAGAAAATTTTCAAACTCCAGCATTACAAATTTTTCGACATCAAATAGTTCTGAATCCTGTCAAAGAACAGTTCTTTTTCATCTGGATATATTTCTGACAGCATCTCCTGTACACTGACAATATCTCTCCGCGATAATTCTTTCTGTTTTACCCAGATATAAGCCGTTACACCTTCATCAAGCACATATGTCCCCACCTTCAGGTATTTTCTCGAAAACTCTGTTTCATTCAAAAAGAGAGTATTCAGGACATTAATGATTTCCTGTCCATGAGACAAGTGCGTTTGCGCCGTTTCCGTAGAAATAATAATGTCTGCATCAAAAAAAGCCGTATGGAAGCCATCACGCAAATCGACATCAGCTGCATCCACTATAAAATGCAGCGGAGACTTTGCCCCAAATGCTTTATTGCAGATATCGGAATTTAGAATTACAGAACTTGCAGTGCAGTATACACCTTCCGAGCCGTTCGTGACCAATTCATCTATCTGAAGGTCAAGCTTCTGAATCTGTTCAATATCATTTCTGTTGCGAGGTTCAACAATATAGGAAACAAATAAACTGTTCCTGTTAAACAAACTTATTCCAAACTGCATACAGAAGTTTACAAGGATAACTGCGATAAAACAGATTTCTATTGCTTTTTGAAAACTGTACGGCTTTACTTTCTCCTCAAGTCCAACGAATCCAAGCAGCATCATCGTCACGATCTGGAAAAGCAGGACGTAATAATGCTGCTGCCCCATATCCTGCATCTTAAAAAAAACAGATGCCGTCACAATTGTGGATAGCAACAGGCAAACTGTAATTTTGATCTGTTCAAAATTCCTGCAGACAACGATTGAAATCAACACAAAAACAGTTATAAGAATACCAAAATGCCTTACCAGTAAAACCCAATTTCCAAGAAATCCCAATGAACTGTAAGCAGAATAAGCCTTGTCGTAGTTATTGAAAAAGTATCTTCTGAACATTAATGGAAAGGCCAGAAATAATATGGCAAAAGGCGGAATTATGGAAATGCCCATATCAATCAGCTTGATTCCCGCCCTATTCCGGGTTCCCCTTTTCTCAATCAGCCAATAGGGAACGATAAAGGCTGCCCCGCCTATAATAGCATAAGCAAAATATCGCCTCATCAGGAGAAGAGCAATGATCAAAAGGGAAATGAGTACATCCCGTTTTATATCCAGTTTATTAAAATCCCTTCTCGATATAACAAGGCAATAAGCCGTCACTAACACAGGACAGCTTGCGATGTCAATATAACCGCTAAGCACCGGAAGAAGATACACAGAAAAAAACAGACATCCTGCACAAATGCCGGTCGGACGCTGTTTATGCCAGGCTAAACCAATTCTGTCCATTACAACTTGTGTCGTTAATAGCAATGCAATAGCATTCGGGATATAGAACAGAATCGTATTTAATATAACGAAAGCTGCGTAGCTGTTTCCACATAGTTTTAACGGCAGGGCAATAAGTGTTGAAAGAAGCAGGTTGTATTCAGAATAATTGATGGACTGCCACAATGTCTGGAGCATGTTTTTTGCAGACATTTCCAACAGGCCTGAATGAATGGTCATATACCAATAAGAGCCATAATCCCAGAAGTAAATAAAGTGTTCATTGAGAACAAAAAGACAGCTGAAAGTCACTGCGGCAAGGCTCATAACAGAGAAGATCACCCATGCCCTCTTTTCAATTCTTATATGAGCAGTTCCAGCCTTCAGCCCTCTGACAAGCAGACAATAATATGCTATCATGAAACATAAGCATACAAAACTTCCTCTCACAGCACTCTTACCTCCTATCACATAAACTCAATAAACCCCAATAAACAACGTATCTTTGCAAAACACAAGCTGCTCTTCCGGCAAGAAAGAATCCCATTCTTTTCCCTCAAAATAATGAACCTGTAATTCCTGTGTCAGGTCCACATTTCGAAAGGATCTTCCGCTATAAAACTCGAGAATTTTTAATCTCTGCCACACTGTTGCCCCAGCCCTTGTGTTAATATCCATATAATGGTCAGGTGCTTCCGGATTTGCGTAAGTAACGGCATTGTCTTCTATAAAACAGATTCCTGTAATTGTATTTCCGCTCTTCTCCTCATATCGGCGGATTCGTTCCAGGATTATCATTGCCTGGTATTTGTCAGCGGTATTGCTGCGAATTTGCTCCACACCGATCTTAAAGATACCTGCCATATTCAAGAACAAAAATATGCATATCAGGCAGACTCCTGCAGACCGGAAATACCTTCTCTGCCGGCCAGAACGTTTATTTCCCTGTCCTGTCAGACGTCCATTTTTTTTGCCTGAACTGACAGATCGACCCGATTGAAGCTGATAATAATTTTCCAAATATAATGACATTATTCCGCAGAAAGATAAAAAGGAAAAAAAGCTGAACATAGAACGGGGTGATAACCACCTATCCTTTATTATAATATGGGGAGCGAATGGCACCGCAAAACACACTGCTGTCAGCACAAGAACCAAACTGACAGAATCTAACGAACAACGATATTTAAGAAGACATCTAAGCAGCCACAGCAAAAGGAAAACAGTGAGGACCCCAAGGAAATACCCAAGAAAATGCATTCCTCCTACAAACACTTCCTTAATTCCTTCTACAATCAGATACCGAATATTTCCCATTATGCTTTCAATATTAATTAACCTGGCTGTCTGAGGAATAATTCCTGTTATTTTTAAAAAACACTGTGTTAAAATAGACAAAGCTGATGACACCAAAGCCACGCCTATCACCCGAAGTATTGATCCAAAACTTCTACTATCAGTTCTAAGTCTTCCTCTTATTGCAGCAATCAGCAACCCCCATATCACAAAATATCCGATTACCGCCTGATAGAAACCAAGAGATATGGTCAAAAAGCAAACGGCAAGAATTGTGTTTATAAACCTGTCCCCTGTAAACAGGAACTTCATCGACAAATGCCCTGTCAGTAACATCCCGCTCCAGTGAATTGCTACGTTCGAGAAAAAAAACATCTCCCCAAATGAAATGTTGATGAAAGCGGGAAGAATAAAGACAAGAAGGAACTCTCTTAAATAGCAGTCCGAATCATGAAAAGACTGACATACGAGCCCCCAGAGATCATAACAAACCCATGTGATTGTAAGAATAAACAGAATCGTAAAGGGAAACTGGACCGTTACCGTGTTAATTCCCAGAATATTCATACATGCTTCCATAACAGCACCGCTGATGCGGCTTGATTCCAGTTTCCCGAAAGCATTTGACTTCTCAAGAATTTTATAATAATCGGAATACCCATCTGTAGAAAACCTATGTGACAGCATTATTCCATACACAGCAGTCATAATTAACAAGAGAAGAAGAAAGAAAGGCTTCTCCTGTTTTGTCCCTTCACTTTTTTTCATTTCAATCTCCTCCTGTTATGCCGTTTAATTCTGACAGCCTGACCGCCTTTCCTTCCTCCCTCACGGATCTATCTTGAATCCAAAATCTTACAATTTTTTAGTATATCATAACAGGCAAAAGCGATTCAATGAACTTTTCTTTTATTTGTTCATCCAGATTTCTTATTCGGAATAGCCACTTTTTTTAATACTCTCTTTCACAATCAGAAGATTTGCTCTATATTTATATTAAGGACAGCATACCGCATTCGGCAGTTCCTCCGGTTCCGTGGAATGGCAGCGAAAAACAGGAAGATCTGCATGGGAGCAGGCATCGCTACTGTCATTACAGAGAACGAAAAGAGTTCCTTCGCGCCAGCCACATATCAATGTTTTCCAAAGGATATCCGTTTATGAAAAATATAAAGAAAAAATCCAGCGGCAATAAGAGCATTCTGTTCCTGCTTTCCGTAGTCTTCTTCATCGTTGCCTTCGTTTCGCTGTGTATTTTTTTGAAATGCCGTATCGTTTCCTTTCTGGACAGCGACGACTCAAGCGAGCTTATATTATCAAAGCTTCTGGCTGATGAGAAGAAGCTGGTCACGGATAAATGGTACTACTCTACAGAATTAAGAGTTCTTAACACTCAGATTCTATACGCCTTCTTCTTTCGCCTCACACAGAATTGGCTGATGGTCAGGCTCTTGTCATTTATATGCCTGTATATCGTTATGCTCCTCTCATTGTTTTTTATGATGGATAGAATGAAGATCAAGGAGTATTTCTTTGTCGTCGCCGGAATTCTTTGTATCCCGTTTTCAGAGGATTACTTTCTTTATGTTCAGAAGGGGGCTTTTTATATTCCGCATATTACGATTTCATTTCTTGCAATCGGACTCATAGAATGGATTACGGAGAGCCAGGGAAAGAGATTCCAAACTGTACTGCTCAATACCGTCTCTTTTTTCCTTGCATTCATCGCCGGCCTGGGCGGGGCGCGGCAAATAGTGATCATTTATCTGCCGCTGCTTTTCTCCGGGCTCTTCCTGTATATCCAGGCAATTGTAACAGACGTGAACCCGGACTCTGAAACAAGGCATATTTCTTTTTCGCCCGGACAACTGCCGGAGCGTACAAAGCTTTTTTTTGTATCAACCGTGGTCAGCTTCATCGGTTCTGCTGCAGGGTATATGGTCAATGCAAAGGTCCTGTCAGAGCTTTTTTCTTTCTTAAATTATGACATTTCCTTTAGCAGCTTTGATCTGAGCAGACTGTCCCAGGTTGCCGCAGGGTTTCTGAACACGCTTGGCTTTACGAACGGAGCTGTGTTTTCGTCCGCGTTATTTTACAATGCCGTCTGCTTTGCCTGTTTCTTTTCTGTGGCTGCCGCCCTCATCTATGGGTACAGGCAAAGAAGCAATGAAATACTCTATAGATACAGCGTCGTTTGTCTGGCTTCTCTCTCAGTATTTACGCTCCTCTACGCATTTTCCAGCATGGCATATTTAGACAGGTATAACATTCCGATAATAGTATTGGTTGTGCCATTATCTGTATATGCGCTTTCCGAGTGTTCTTTAGATAAGCAAAACAAAGCTCAGATTCTTATTTCTCTTGTTCTGCTGTTAGTCCTGAAGGGAGGGATGCTGTTTTTCGAAGCACAAAATACAGACATGACAAGTGAACTGCGTACGATATCGAATAAACTGGTTGAAAAAGGGTATTTTAACGGCTATGCAACTTTCTGGAACGCAAATATTTCCACCTGTACGGTTCAAAT
>DEPS01000019.1:0-3029 GCA_002358875.1 Lachnospiraceae bacterium UBA3386
GCTGTCGCATTTGAAGATGATATTCTTATGCCTTTCCTGGCTCTGCAGAATACCTTCGGCGTTATTTCGTTCAATAATAAACTGGTATATAACGGAAAGGATTATTTTAATGCTGCAGAGTCCGTCATGAACGCTGTCGTAGGGAAGAATGACAATATATATGAAACACCTTATATGAAGGCTTATTATTCCGGTCCCTTCAGTGAAAAAACAAATTCCACGCAGGCCTACGCGGATTATGCCTATTATACGACCTGCCTCCTGCTGGACCTCACCTTCGGACATAAGGAAGAAAAAAACATCACGACCTTTGACGAGTACTTTACCAGGATCAATGCTAAAAAATCCATGACTTCTACCTCCCCCGGGCTTGCCCTGACGTCGGAAGTGCTGCTCTTAAACTATCTATTTGATTCAGGCCATGATTCCATAGTCAATACAAAGACGGTTTACGGGAGTATTGAGACTCTGGACAAGTCAGATGCCAGCCAGGTCGTCGACGATATCAAAAGCTCGGAAAACGGCGAAGAATTCTTTGACGAGGCCAGGAAAATTCAGCAGGAAGAATCAGATTTGACTGTGGACACAATAATGGGAGCTCTGTTGGAGAAGGGGCTGAATATTCCGGAAAGCGTTTCCCTTATGGGCTGGATGCTTTATTTTGAAAATACCAGGCCGAAGGATTACGGCAGTGAGAGGCTGGATTATACAGGAGATACCGCGGTGATCTATTTTAATGCTTTCAAGGATGACACCAGCAGGGAACCCTCTTATTATCTGGATCCGATTAAAAAAGAAGATGAGGCTGTAAGCACATTTGCTTTTGTCTACAACTGCTTTGAGGATATCAAAAAGCATGACGAGGTGAAAAATGTCGTAATAAATATTGCGGATAATGGAGGAGGGGCTGCATCAGCTCTTGTTTCCGTACTTGGTTTCCTTTCAGAGGATGGAGAGGTCAGGATGACGCTTCGGGATATTCCTGCAGGAAGCTATAAGGAAGAATACTATCATGTCGATACCAATCTGGATGGTGTAGCTGACGATCAGGATGGCTATGGAGGAAAGTATAACTTCTATATTATGACGAGCGGTCAATCCTATTCATGCGGAAACGCGCTTCCTTATTTTGCCCAGAAAAACGGGCTCGCGAAGATCATAGGCTCAAAGCCGGGCGGAGGAGATTGCGTCCTCGGTACTTTAATCGACGCTTACGGCTACTGCGGCGCCTATTCAGGAATGCTCAAACTCGGAACAAATGAAGCGGATGGCTTCGTCTCAAACGAAAAAGCGACGGAAGTGGATTTTGTCATGATGCCTTCTATCCTGGACATTAACAACGTTCCCTGGTATGATCCGGAAGGGATAGCAGATGCGGTCCACAGGTATCAGAACGGCGAGAAGACAATGACCTACAATGAAGACCAGCAGACAGATGACCTGACAAAGATCTTAGAAGAGATATTCAGCGGCATTGTTGATCAGATGTCAGAAAAGTCTCAGGATTCACAGGAATGATCAGCGCAGGGGGTTCGGGATTTGATGTCTGAACATCATAGCCTGATACCACTGCGGTCTGCCTTTATGGGTTAAATTTCAGATGCTTTTTTCAGCCTGTACAGCGGACGGCGCATAAGCGCCGCGGCCTGTACAGGCTTTTGTTTATTTAAAAGAATTCCCCTGTCTGCCCCTCTTCACCCCTGTCAGCATCCCCCGTCGTCTGATAAATTGCTTGACAGCCTGTACATGCACAGATATAATCAGCTAATACGGCTTTTTGGCAGAGTCCGTCCTGATTTGAAGAAAAGGGAGACAGGTCTCTGCTTTTGGCGTTCATGAAAATGCCGGTGAATGATCCCGGCGGGCTGTAACGGCCTTTTTGGCAGGTCTTTGTTTGGAATACGCATAATTCTGAACAGATACATGTATCAAATAAAGAGCCGGGATGCGCTTAACGGGACCGGGTGAGGTCCTGAAAAAAGCGTGTCAGAGCAGGGGTCAATAAAGAAAGAAGGGAAAAGAACAGTCATGTACAAGAAGGTGAACCCGGATCTGAATTTTGTAGACCGCGAACACGCGACGGTTCAGTTCTGGAAAGACAACAACATTTTTGAAAAGAGCATCGAGGAGCGTGAAGGACGTCCTCTGTACATGTTCTACGACGGACCGCCGACAGCAAACGGCAAGCCTCATATCGGACATGTGCTGACGCGAGTGATCAAGGACATGATTCCGCGCTACCGCACCATGAAGGGTTATCAGGTTCCCCGCAAAGCGGGCTGGGACACCCACGGTCTTCCGGTAGAGCTTGAGGTCGAGAAGGCGATCGGCATCGAGGGCAAGGACGAGATCGAGGCATACGGTATCGAGCCCTTTATCAAAAAATGCAAGGAGAGTGTCTGGCAGTATAAGGGGATGTGGGAGGATTTCTCCGGCATCGTCGGTTTCTGGGCGGACATGGACAATCCTTATGTGACCTATTATGACGATTACATTGAGTCGGAGTGGTGGGCGCTCAAGGAGATCTGGAAGAAGGGCCTTCTGTACAAGGGCTTTAAGGTCGTCCCTTATTGTCCTCACTGCGGCACACCCCTGTCCTCCCACGAGGTCGCGCAGGGATATAAGACTCTGAAAGAGCGGTCCGCTATCGTCCGCTTCAAGGTCAAAGGCGAGGATGCATATTTCCTTGCATGGACGACGACGCCCTGGACACTGGCCTCCAATATCGGTCTGTGCGTGAACCCGGAAGAGACCTACGCGAAGGTGAAGGCTGCAGACGGGAACACTTACTATATGGCGAAGGCGCTTCTGGACAGCGTCTTTGCGCCCGCCGCGCCTGCAGAGGCGGAAGCCGGCGAGGGAAAGAAAAATAAAAAGAAAAAGGGCAAAAAGCAGGGTGCTGCGGATGCAGACGCCGCGAAGCAGGCTGCTCAGACGGAAGCTTCAGTAAAAACAGAAGCTGCTGCTGACCTGCCTCCCTATGAGATCCTCGAAGAAATGAAGGGAAAGGATCTTGAATATAAGGAGTA
>DEPS01000019.1:3188-3412 GCA_002358875.1 Lachnospiraceae bacterium UBA3386
GATGCCCGCGTGGGCCGCAAATATGACGCTCCTTTTGTGCAGATGGTGGATGAGAAGGGCGTTATGAAGGAGCAGACTCCTTTTGCCGGCATGCGCTGCAAGCCTACTGCTGCAGAGATCGCTGAGGGAGCCGTCAGCGCGGATCCCGAAGTGCTTAAAGAGCTCGACTCCAGGGGCATGCTTTTTGCTGCTCCCAAATTCGAGCACGATTATCCCTTCTGCTG
>DEPS01000019.1:3581-35944 GCA_002358875.1 Lachnospiraceae bacterium UBA3386
CTGGAGAACATCCAGGACTGGGGCATCTCCAGAAACCGCTACTGGGGAACTCCCCTCAACATCTGGGAGTGCCCGGACTGCGGAAAGCAGCTCAGTATCGGCAGCAGAAAGGAGCTGGCTGAACTGACGGGAGATCCTTCAGCCGAAACTACCGAGCTTCACAGGCCCTACGTGGACAACTATTTCGTGAAGTGCCCTGACTGCGGCGGGCAGATGAAGCGGGTCCCCGAGGTCATTGACTGCTGGTTTGACTCCGGAGCCATGCCCTTTGCCCAGTATCACTATCCTTTTGAAAACAAGGAGCTTTTTGAAAAGAACTTCCCTGCTTCCTTTATCAGTGAAGCAGTGGATCAGACGCGGGGCTGGTTCTATTCCCTGCACGCGATTTCGACGCTCCTGTTTAATAAACCCGCCTATAAGAATGTTATTGTCCTGGGGCTTGTGCTCGACAAGGACGGCGAGAAGATGTCCAAATCAAAGGGCAATGCCGTCGATCCGTTTGACGCCTTAAAGACGCACGGGGCTGACGCGATCCGCTGGTATTTCTACTCTAACAGCGCGCCCTGGCTTCCCAACAAGTTCCACGACAAGGCCGTACAGGAGGGGCAGCGCAAGTTCCTGGGAACACTCTGGAACACTTACGCCTTCTATACTCTGTATGCGGAGATCGACCAGTTCGATCCCACAAAATATACACTGGATTATGCAGGCCTGCCTGTCATGGACAAGTGGCTTCTGTCCAGGATGAACACCATGATCAAAAAGACGGACGACAACCTGAACCGCTACAGGATCCCCGAGGCGGCTGCCGCCCTGTCTGATTTCGTCGATGAGATGTCCAACTGGTATGTCCGCCGCTGCCGCGACCGTTTCTGGGCAAAAGGCATGGGAACGGACAAGGTCAATGCCTATATGACGCTCTACACCGCTCTGGTGGGCATCTGCAAGGCCGCCGCACCCATGATCCCCTTCATGACAGAGGAGATCTATCAGAATATCGTCCGGAGTGTCGATCAGACCGCGCCTGAGAGTATCCACCTGTGTGATTTTCCTGCGGCGGATGAAAGCATGATCGATACCGGCCTGGAGAAATCCATGGCTGAGGTCCTCAAGGTCGTCGTCATGGGCCGCGCCTGCCGCAATCTCTCCGGCATCAAGAACCGCCAGCCTGTCGCCAAGATGTTCGTGAAAGCACCTGCATCCGATGTGCAGGATGCTGCCGCGAACGGAGGACTGGACCAGTATTTCATTGAGATCATTGAGAACGAGCTGAACATCAAGGATGTGGTATTTACCGACGACGTCCGCGAATTCACAAGCTATTCCTTTAAGCCCCAGCTGCGCACCGTGGGTCCCAAATACGGCAAACAGCTCGGCGGTATCCGCTCATACCTGGCCGGGATCGATGGAAATGATGCGATGGATGAGCTGAACGCAAAGGGTGCGATCACTTTTGATGTGAACGGCACTCAGGTAGAACTCACCAAAGATGATCTTTTGATCGAGATGTCCCAGAAAGAGGGCTACATCTCCCAGGAGGACGGCGGCTATACCGTTGTGCTCGATACGAATCTGACGCCGGAGCTCATTGAAGAAGGCTTTGTCTACGAGCTGATCAGCAAGATCCAGACCATGAGAAAGGAAGCCGGCTTTGAGGTCACCGACCGCATCCGTCTGTCTCTGTCAGGAAATGACAGGCTCATGGCTGTCCTGCGCAAGAATGAAAAAGCCATCGCTGACAAGGTCCTTGCAGTCGAGGTGCTCGAGGGTGTCTCTCTTGCCAATGAGAAGGAATGGGAGATCAACCGGGAGAAGGGTGTTCTTTCGGTTGAGAAGGTACAGTCTTAAATAATTACTTTTTGTCAGTAACTGTTCAGCAGCCTGGAAAATCTGCAGTACGGGAGTGCTGAACAGTTAATGAATACATTTACCATCATTAAAAAAGGGAAAAGAAAAGACACGTATTGAAAAAAGAAAATGAGGAATAAGTATGATTAAAAGACCTGCGATCGAATTTGACAAAGACCTTTTCAAGAGGAGCGTGGAGTGGAACATCCGCACGATGTACCGCCGCACGATGAAGGAAGCGACAGAGCAGCAGGTGTTCCAGGCTTCTGCGCTTGCTTTAAAGGATCAGATCATCGACTGCTGGATGCGCACACAGAAGGCATTTGACGATCAGGATCCCAAGACCCTCCTGTATCTTTCCATGGAATTTTTGATGGGCCGTGCCTTCGGAAATGATGCCATCAACCTGATGGCTTATCAGCCGATCGCCGAGGCTCTGAAGGAACTGGGATTCAAGATCAATGCCATCGAGGACCAGGAGCCCGATGCCGCGCTCGGAAACGGCGGTCTGGGACGTCTTGCAGCCTGCTTCCTCGATTCCCTGGCGACACTCAACTATCCTGCCTATGGCTGCGGCATCCGCTACCGCTACGGCATGTTCAAGCAGAAAATCGTCAACGGCTTCCAGGAGGAAGTGCCGGACAACTGGCTTGAGAACGGAGATCCGCTTGAGCTCATGAGGCCCGAGTATACTCAGGAGGTCCACTTCTACGGCCGCGTCGAGCGCTATTTCAATGAGAAATACGGCCGCAATATGTATAGGCTGGTGGATTACAGCGCCATCAAGGCTGTTCCTTATGATATGCCTATCCTCGGTTATGGCAATGGTTTCGTGGATACCCTCCGGATCTGGGACGCACAGCCCGTCACGACTTTCGAGCTGGCATCCTTCTCAAAGGGAAATTATCAGGAAGCCGTCAAGCAGGAGTATATGGCAAGGACCATCTGCGACGTTCTGTATCCGAACGACGAGAGCTATCAGGGAAAGGAGCTGCGCCTCAAGCAGCAGTATTTCTTTGTCTCCGCTTCTCTCCAGCAGGCTATCAAAAAATATCTGCAGACCCACGACGACATCAGAAAGCTCCATGAAAAATATGTCTTCCAGATGAACGACACACATCCTACGCTGACTGTTCCCGAGCTGATGCGCATCCTGATGGATGAGTACGGACTCCACTGGAACGAGGCATGGGAAGTGACGACCAAGTGCTGCGCCTATACCAACCACACGATCATGGCTGAAGCTTTAGAGAAGTGGCCCATCAACCTCTTCTCCAACCTGCTTCCCCGCATCTACAACATCGTGGAGGAGATCAACCGCCGTTTCGAGGCTCAGCTCCACACTGTCTATGATAACAGCGGTGTGAATGTCCATGACAAGATCCGCAGCATGGGTATCATCTATGATCACCAGGTCCGCATGGCCAACATGGCCATCGTGGCAGGCTTTTCCGTCAACGGCGTCGCCAGGCTCCACACAGAGATCCTCAAGAACCGCGAGCTCAAGGATTTCTACGAGCTCTTCCCGGAGAAGTTCAACAACAAGACAAACGGTATCACGCAGAGACGTTTCCTGCTCCACGGCAACCCGCTTCTTGCGGACTGGATCACCGACCATATCGGCGACGAGTGGATCACCGACCTCTCCCATATGAGAGAGCTCAGGGTCTATGCGGATGACAAGAGATCCAGGAAGGAATTCCTGAATATCAAGTATAAGAACAAAAAACGCCTTGCGGAGTATATCCTCAAGCACAACGGGATCGAAGTCGACCCCAGGTCCATCTTTGACGTTCAGGTAAAGAGGCTGCATGAGTACAAGCGTCAGCTGCTCAACATCCTGCACGTGATGTACCTCTACAATCAGCTTAAAAAGAACCCTGATCTTGACATTCCCGCACATACCTTCATTTTCGGGGCCAAGGCTGCTGCGGCTTATAAGAACGCCAAGCTGACCATCAAGCTGATCAATGCCGTTGCCAATGTCATCAACAACGACGAGTCCATCGATGACAAGATCAAGGTTGTCTTCATCGAAGACTACAAGGTCTCCAATGCTGAGATCATCATTGCCGCAGCGGATATTTCCGAGCAGATCTCCACTGCATCAAAAGAAGCATCCGGTACCGGCAATATGAAATTCATGCTCAACGGCGCCATCACGCTCGGCACCATGGATGGCGCCAACGTCGAGATCGTCGAGGAGGTCGGCGAGGAGAACGCCTTTATCTTCGGTCTTTCCTCCGATGAGGTCATGGCCTACGAGAAGAACGGCGGTTATGATCCCATGCAGATCTTCAACGAGGACGAAGAGATCCGTCAGGTGCTTGTGCAGCTCATCAACGGAACCTACTCCCCCGAAGATACCGAGCTTTTCCGTCCGCTTTACAACAGCCTTCTGCAGAGGCAGGGCATGGATCCGGCGGACCGCTACTTCATCCTCAAGGATTTCCGCTCCTACGCAAAGGCGCAGCATGACATCTGCGAGGCATACAGGGATCAGAAGCGCTGGGCCCAGATGGCTATCCGCAACGTTGCCTTCGTCGGCAAGTTCTCCTCTGACAGAACGATCGAGGAATACGTGCGCGACATCTGGCACCTCGACAAGGTCAAGCTTCCCCAGAAGCGCCGCCGCAAAACTGCAGCAGCAACAACAGCAGCGGAATAAGGTTCACGGAAGTAATAAAATATTTGCTGTTCTGAATAGTTACTGTTAAAATTTAAAACTGAAGTGGCTGCAGCAGCTGGCTGGAAACAGCCTGCGGCTGCAGCCTTTTTTTCAGGCTGAAGAGATTTGTCACTGGAATTATCACAGGAAAAAGAATATCCTGGAGGAGGCTGTTTTTGAAAAATCTAAAAATCGTCGTTCTGTGCGGCGGTCTGAGTACGGAGCGGAATATTTCTTTTTTATCCGGCTCGAAGATCTGTGCTGCCCTGCGCAGCAGGGGGCACAGGGCTGTTCTTGCGGATCTCTATCTGGGTTTTGACGAGGAGGATTCTGCGGAGGGCTGCCACAATGCTGCCTTGCAGAATGGAAAGGGCACTTCTTCGGAAGAAAAGGTGAAAGAAGCTCTTGAAGCCGGAGGCAGGTTCGATCCGGAGACGCTTTTTTCTTCTCTTCCTCCCATTCCGGATTTTAAGTTCGACGGTCATTCTCCCGACCTCGAGGCAGTGCGCCGGTCCCGGAAATGGAAAAGCCCTTCTCTTTTTGGAAAACACGTGCTGGAACTGTGTCAGGCAGCGGATATCGTTTTCATCGCTCTTCATGGCAAAAACGGCGAGGATGGCAGCGTACAGGCTGCTTTCGACATGCTGGGAATCCCCTATACAGGGTCGGGGCATCTGGGAGCTGCCATGGCCATGGACAAAATGATCACCAAGATGATCGTAAGCGGTCGCGGAGTGCGCACGCCGGCCTTCAGGCGCTGGGATTATCTGCCTCAGGACATTAAGGTCTCCCGTAAAGAAAGCAAACCCGAAACTAAAAATGGATATGTGGGGCAGGAGGACCCTGCCGCTGACAGGACCGCAGAATCGGAAGATCATAAGGCCAGAGAGCGTTTCATCCGCTCTGTCTGCCGCCAGACTGACGTGCCCTGCGTGGTGAAGACACCGGACGGAGGATCCTCGGTCGGCGTCTATATCGTGCATGAGAAAAAGGATCTGGCAGACGCGGTCCGCGGATGCCTGGCATACGGCAGCGCCTTTATGGTCGAACAGTATATTGACGGAAGAGAGTTTACCTGCGGTGTCCTGTGCGGCAGAGCGCTTCCTTCCGTTGAGATTGTTCCGAAGACCCGCTTTTATGATTATTCTAATAAATATGCGGCCGGCGCGACCGAGGAGATCTGCCCGGGACGCGTTTCACCCGAGATCGAAAGAGAGATGGGACGGACGGCATTGCAGGTGCACGAGATCATGGATCTTTCGACTTATTCCAGGAGTGATTTCATGATCGACAAGGAGGGACAGGTGTGGTTTATCGAAGTCAACACCCTGCCGGGTATGACAAATACAAGCCTGGTTCCGCAGGAAGCCGCCGCAGTCGGTATAGGATATGAGGAGCTCTGCGAGAAGATCGTAGAGGATGCCCTTCGTATACGCGGCACCGATTCGGCAAGGGGTATAAGCATGTGATCGGATCAAAAGGCTCAGGGGGTAATAAATGGAAAAGCTGAAACTTACAGAGCTTTTGGAGGCGGTCGGGGGGATCCTGCTCTGTCCGGAGAGAAATCAAAAGGATAAGAACGTTTCCTTCGAATCAGCGGGATCGCCTGCGAATAAGGAAAACCTTAAGATGCAGTCATCACAGGCAGATCCGGAGACCGAGATTTGGTCTGTAGTAACAGACAGCAGGAAGATCACGAAAGGATGTGTCTTTTTTGCGCTTTCAGGCGACCGCTTTGACGGGCATGCCTATGTGGACGCCTCTTTGCAAAAAGGAGCGGCGGGCTGCGTTGTCAGCCGAGCGCCGGAAGAACTTTTGCCGGGAAAATTCTATGTCCTCGTGGAGGATACGCGGCGGGCCCTGGGAGACCTGGCACATTTTTACCGGAAGAAATATTCGGTAAAGGTAGTCGGCATTACGGGCAGCGTCGGGAAGACCACCTGCAGAGAGATGGTTGCCTCTGTGCTTTCAAAGCATTTTCGTGTCCATTCGACGAAAGGAAATTTCAATAACGACATCGGGCTTCCTCTGACGATCTTTGATCAGTCCGCTAAGGACGAGGTCATGGTTCTGGAGATGGGCATGAACCATTTGGGCGAGATCCGCCGTCTCTCTCAGATCGCGTCTCCGGATATTGCTGTGATCACAAACATCGGGACAGCCCACATTGGGATCCTTGGAAGCAGGGAAAATATTTTCCTTGCCAAAAAGGAGATCTTCGAGGGCATGACGAAGGGCGGAAGCGCCGTACTGTGCGGAGACGACGATTTTCTTTTGCGGATCGGCCGGGATCCGGACCTGTCATCGGCTTACAGGATCCTGTATGCAGGAAAAAGTGAAGGCTGCCATGTTCAGGTGACGGATGTGCGCGTGGATGTGACCGGTCCTAACGAGGCAGGCTCAGGCCTGTCCACGATCTGCTCCATTCGTCTTTCTGACGGCCGGATGCTGACGGCCCGCATTCCCGCGGCAGGTCTGCATCTTGCCTGGCCGGCATCGATCGCGGCCGCGGTCGGGGAAATTCTCGGAATGACCCCGGAGGAGATCCGAGAGGGGATTGAAAGCTTTTCGGGACAGCGCATGGCCTGTGAAAAAATAGGGAGCATCCTGCTCTTTGACGATACATACAACGCCAGCCCGGACTCCATGCGATCCTCTCTGGAGGTGCTTGCATGTCTTCCGGTGGAGAAAAAGGCCGCTGTTCTGGGAGATATGCTGGAGCAGGGAGAATTTGCAGGGGAGCTCCACCGTGAGGTCGGTCTGGCCGCCGCCAGGGCGGGGCTTGATACCCTTATCACAATCGGCCCCCTCTCAAAAGAGATGGCAGAAGCTGCACGGGAAGCGGGGCTTTCCGATGTCCGGGAGTTTCCGGAACGGGATTTGGCCAAAGACGCAGTGGAAGAGATCACACGGCCCAAAACGGCGATCCTGTTCAAGGCATCACACGGCATGGCGCTGGACGCCCTGGCTGAGATCGGCCGCCGGACAGCTGGCAAATACGGGAGGAATTGATCATGGAATACCGTCTGCACAGAAAGGCCCGGACGCTGGCGTCATCGGGTGCTGTCCTTGATTTTTACCGGGATACGATGGTCCTTCCTGACGGGAAGGAGGAGACCTGGGATTACGTCTGCCACAAAAAGGGAGGCGGAGCCTGTACGGTGCCGGTCCTTGAGGACGGGCGGATCCTTCTGATCCGTCAGTACCGTCCGGCGATCGATCGTGAAGCTCTGGAGCTTCCCGCAGGAGCTAGAGATGCATCCAGGGAGGATCCGGCCGTGACGGCGGCAAGAGAGCTGGAGGAGGAGACCGGATACCGGCCGGGAAAGATGACGAAGCTGGCGCATATCCTGACCGCCATCGCCTGGTGTAATGAATCGACAGATATTTATCTGGCTCAGGATCTGACTAGGGTACACGGGCAGGAGCTGGACGAAGCGGAGGAGATCGGGCTCTGTCCCCTTCCTTTGGAGGACCTGTGCCGCAAGGTCTTTGCAGGAGAGATCCAGGATGCCAAGACCGTAGCGGGCATTATGGCCTACCGCAGCTGGCTTGCGGAGAGAGAAGCGGGCAGAAAGCAGGAAGATGGAGCGTCCTAAAGCAGATCGTTTTGCGCCCCTGTGCATTCTTCTGGCCGGCGCCCTCTGGGGCAGCATGGGGCTTTTCGTGCGCAGGCTGGGAAGCGGCGGCATGGGGCTGTCCTCTGCAGAGATCGTTATGATGCGCTGTATCGTTGCGGCGGCGGTGCTTTTTTTCTATATATTTGTAAGCGGGAGGTCGATGCTGCACATCAGGCTTCGCGATCTGTGGTGCTTTCTGGGTACAGGGATCTGCAGCATCGTCTTTTTCAATATCTGTTATTTTACGACGATCCAGATGACCTCCCTTTCCGTGGCCGCAGTCCTTTTGTATACTGCGCCTGCTTTTGTCATCGTGCTGTCCGCCCTGCTGTTCGGGGAGAAAGTCACGAAGACAAGGATCGCGGCCCTTATCCTGACCTTTCTTGGATGTATATGTGTGAGCGGTCTTCTTCGGGGCAGCGGTTCACTTACACCGGCAGGTTTTTTTGTCGGGCTGGGGGCCGGTTTGGGATATGCTTTGTATTCGATATTCGGCCGTTTTGCCCTTGACCGCGGTTACAAAAGCATGACGATCTCGTTTTATACATTTTTGATCGCGGCGGTGGGCACGCTTCCCTTTATTTCGCTGAAAAATACAGGCGTTGCACTGACACAGGGATTTTCCGGGACCGGCTTTATCGTTTTGTTCGGTATCGTCACTACAGTGATCCCTTATCTCACTTATACGCGGGGCCTTCAGGGTGTGGAGAACGGACAGGCATCTATCATTGCTTCCGTGGAACCGGTAGTTGCGACTCTTCTTGGTTTTTTTGTTTTCCATGAGGTCCTGCATCTCGATGAGATTTTGGGGATCGCACTGATCCTGGGAGCGATCGTCATCAGCAACAGATAAAAGGCCTGAGCACATTGCCTGACAAAATGCTCCCTGCTGTCGGATAAGGTCCGTCATCAGGGAGCTTTTTTATAAAATACGCTTTTTTTACCCATATAATATGCACATTACTATATGGCAAATTATACTGTTTTAGGATAGTATTAGATAAAGTCCGCAATCTGCAAAAGATATTCAGTGCATGAGAACAGGGGGTAGCCATGTCGATCATATACAACCAGGAGAAAAAAACTTTTTCCCTTAATACGGCAAAGACCACTTACCAGCTTAAGATTGGAAATTTGAACTATGTCAACCATCTGTACTACGGGGCGACGATCAAAGACGAGGACCTGTCCTATCTGATCCGCCGTTACGACCGCGGGTTTTCGGGAAATCCCTATGATTCCCTCAAGGAGCGCACTTTTTCGCTTGATGCACAGCCGCAGGAATTTACGACGCAGCAGCAGGGCGATTTCCGCATAAATTCAATTGAAGTGCAAAATACGGACGGCAGTTTTTCTTTTGACGGAAGATACGTATCACATACCATCTACAGTGGTCCTTTCACCTTGAACGGACTCCCCACTGCCTTTGCTGAGGAAGATGACACAGTCGACACTCTGGAGCTCCACATCGAGGACGCCATAACAAAGGTTAGGGTGACACTGCTTTACTCGGTGTTTGAAGAAAAAGACATCATCATGCGCGCAGTGAGGGTCCTTAACGGAGGCCAGGGAGAGATCGTGCTCAAGAGGATCATGTCCCTGAACATGGATTATATGAACGGTTCGAATCTGGATCTTCTCTCGCTTCCCGGAAGATACGGCCAGGAGCGCCAGGTCGAGCGCCAGCCCCTGACCCACCATGTCCATAAGATCCGCAGCGGGCGAGGTATTTCGTCCCACCAGCAGAATCCCTTTATCGCTCTTGTAGATAAAAAAGCCAACGAGGAGTACGGATCCTGCTATGGTTTCGCTCTGATGTATTCGGGCAGCTTTATTGCCGAGGCTGAGCTGGACCAGTATGATCAGGCGCGTCTTGTCATGGGTGTCAATGACCGGCTGTTCAGCTATCATCTTGCGCCGGGGGAAGAGTTCGATACACCTGCCGTGCTCATGACCTACACCCACAAGGGACTGACCAATATGAGTCATAAGTACCATCATTTCTTCAGGCATAATCTGAACAGGAGCAAGTTTGTCCGTGATGTCAGGCGCCCCGTGCTTATCAATACCTGGGAAGCGGCTTTCTTTGACTTTGATGACGTAAAGCTTGTGGAGATCGCCAAGGCAGCGAAGGAAATGGGCGTAGAGATGATCGTCATGGACGACGGATGGTTCGGAAAACGTGACGACGACAATTCGGGACTGGGCGACTGGTATGTAAATGAGAAGAAGATCAAATGCGGCCTGACAGATCTGGTTAGGCAGATCAATGACCTGGGTATGAAATTCGGGATCTGGTTTGAGCCGGAGATGGTTTCGGAGGATTCCGATCTCTTCCGGGCACATCCGGACTGGGCCATGGAGATCCCCGGACGGCACGCGGTCAGAAGCCGCAACCAGCTTGTTCTTGACGTCAGCAGAAGGGAAGTCCAGGATTATCTCATTGAAAGTATCAACAGAATTCTTGACACAGCCAACATTTATTATGTAAAGTGGGATCATAACCGCGCGATCACGGATCTGTGGTCGAACGTACTGCCCGCCGAGCGGCAGGGGGAAGTGTCTCACCGCTATGTTCTGGGTCTTTACCGCATTATGGACGGGATCATCAAGACCCATCCAGACGTAATGTTCGAGGGCTGTGCAGGCGGCGGCGGACGTTTTGATCCGGCCATGCTGACATACTTCGTTCAGTACTGGAGCTCAGACAACACCAGGCCTCTGGACAATTTAAAGCTTCATTATGGTTCTTCCTTCCTTTATCCTCTGTCCACTATGGGCGCTCACGTGTCAGAGGCCAGCCCCATGGTCCCCCTGGAGACCAAAGCTGCAATTGCCATGTGCGGAACCTTCGGCTACGAGCTCGACGCGACAAAGCTCAAAAAGAAGGAGCTCAGGGCCTGCAAAAAGATGAGTGATCTTTACCGCAAGTATTATAACATTAACTTCTTCGGAGATTACTACAGGCTGGCAAACCCCTTTGAGCAGGTCAATCTCGTTGCCTGGGAATGTGTGGCAAAGGACAGGAGCGAAGCGCTGGTGACGGTCATTACAGTAAACCTGACAATGAACGGCCCCCAGGAATATATATTGTGCAGAGGGCTTGAACCTGACCGGCTTTATAAGGTTGAGGGAGACGGGAGCAGCATGACGGCAACCGGTATGGCCCTTATGCATGCCGGCATCCCGATCCCCCGTGAGATCCCCGAGTTTACCGCTTTCATCTACCATCTTAAGGCTGTCAGGAGATAAGTCTCTTTAATGCGGACATGGGGTGGACATACGAAAAAAAACAGCAGCCACCCGCAGCGGGTGGCTGTTTTGACGGATAACCGCAGACAGGATCCTTCAGGCCAGGAAGAAGGATCCGAAAAAACCAGGCCGCTGTATTGTAGATACCTGAAAATATTGGTAAGGTATTCTGAAGGTATATTTTTCTGCAGCAGGGAGGATAAAATCATATGAAAAAAATCCTGAAAATATTTTTTGTAATTACTGCGGTCATCTTAGCTGTGTGCGTGGCTGGTGCAGGCGGCTATTTTGCCGGAAAGTACATCGAGAGAAGGGATCTCAGGGAAGAGAGGACCCGGATATATGAGCTGAACAGATCCGCGCTTGGGAATTTAAATGTCGGAGACGGGACAGTCTATGTCATCGGACATTCCAGTCCGGATTCGGATACTGTATGCAGTGCGGTCGTCTGCGCCCGCTTCCTCACCATGCTGGGATATGAGGCGGAGGCAAGGGTAACAGGGCCTGTGAACAGGGAGACTGAGTATATCCTGCAGAGAGCGAAGGTAGATGTGCCTCAGGTCCTGGAGGATGCTGCCGGGAAAACTGTTTTTCTGGTTGACCACAGCGAATACGTACAGGCTGTAAAAGGAATGGAGGACGCGCATATCGTCGGTATTGTCGACCACCACGGGATCGGGACTGTCTCGACCGGGTATCAGGTGTTCTACGATGCTAAGCCGATCGGGGCAACCTCCACTTTGCTCTGGCTTGACTATATAAATTACGGCTTTGAGATCGACCAGCCTTCTGCCTGCCTGATGCTGGGCGCCATACTTTCCGATACAGACAATCTGACAGGTACGACGGTGACGGAGGCGGACCGTGAGGCAGTAAGAGAGCTTGCGGCTCTTTCAGGCACGACGGACGTGGATTCCTTCTACGTGACGATGCATCAGGAAAAGCTTTCCTACAGCGGAATGAGTGATCTGGAGATCCTCTATTCTGATTATAAGGAATACGAGGCCGGAGGCCTGAAATTCGGGATCGGCCTGGCCGGCGCAATTGATGAAGAAGCGGCGGCGGAGCTTGCAGGCAGGATGGCAGAGGCCCTGCCCGAAGGACTCGAGGACAGGGAAGTGGATCTGATGTTCGCGGCTGTGAATATCAGGGAGAATGGTGAGAAGATCGATTATATCATTCCCGGCAACGATTATTCCGAGCAGATCTTTACGGCAGCCTTTCCGGATTATGATGAATACGACGGCACTTCCTACATTTTCAGGACCGGCCTCGGGAGGAAGACCAGGCTGGTGCCGGGGCTGACGGACTATATAACAAAGCACCCCCGTGAATGATTCGTTTTAGGATTAATGGAAAAAAATCCCTTCGCTGCGGGGTTTTAAGATTGTAACGCGGTAAAGAGCGTGCTATACTCTTTTGTTGTCTGTACCCGAAGTTTGCGCCGAAGCGCCGCAGACTTCATTGATAAGACCGGAGAGAACTGCATCACAAAATGCTTTTCATTTTTGCATTTTTTTGCAGGCGTATTTCTCCCCGGATGTCTTAAGCGCTAAAAGCATCGAAAAAGAGGTAAATATGAGTATAAAAATCGGAATTCTGGGATATGGTAATCTGGCAAAGGGCGTGGAGAGCGCCATCATGCAGAATGAAGACCTTGAGCTTGCGGCTGTTTTTACCCGCCGTGACCCCTCGTCTGTGACGATCAGGACCGCGGGTGTACCGGTGATGGCAGCAGACAGCATTGAGGATATGCAGGACAGGATCGATGTTCTTGTGATCTGCGGCGGAAGCGCGACGGACCTGCCCGTGCAGACTCCTAAGTACGCGGAAATGTTTAACGTCGTCGACAGCTTTGACACTCACGCCAATATTCCTGTGCATTTCGCAAATGTGGACGCGGCGGCGAAAAAGGGCGGTCATGTAGGCCTTATTTCCTGCGGCTGGGATCCGGGCATGTTTTCCCTGAACCGGCTTTATATGAACTGCATTCTTCCTGAGGGTAAGGACTATACCTTCTGGGGCAAGGGCGTCAGCCAGGGCCATTCCGATGCAGTGCGCAGGATCGACGGCGTTCTTGATGCCCGCCAGTATACGATCCCGGTTGAATCGGCTGTCGAGAGCGTACGAAAAGGAGATGATCCAGAGCTTTCCACCCGTCAGAAACATACCCGTGAGTGCTTTGTTGTGGCGAAAGAAGGGGCGGATCTTGCCCGCATCGAAAACGAGATCAAGACCATGCCCAACTACTTCGATGAGTACGACACCACCGTACATTTTATCAGCGCCGAAGAAATGAAGCGCGACCATGCGGGCCTTCCCCATGGCGGCAGTGTCATCCGAAGCGGCGTGACCGGCCTTAACAAAGAAAATAAACACGTCATCGAATACAGCTTAAAGCTCGACTCCAATCCTGAGTTTACGGGTTCCGTCCTTGCAGCCTATGCCCGTGCAGTAGCCCGCCTGTCAAAAGAGGGCAGGACCGGCGCCGTCACAGTTTTCGATGTGGCTCCCGCCTACCTTTCCGCGGCAGATCCTGCAGAGCTGAGGGCGCATCTGCTCTAAGAGATTCAGAAGAAAAGTAAATGTTTTGCCCGATGGCAAAAATATTTAAACCGCATTTATGCCGCTCACGCGGCCTGGGGTTTGAGATTAAAGGATAAATGACATGAAAAAAGATCGGAGAATGCCCCTTTCCACAGCAAAAATACTGGCTGTTACACTGATCGCGGCCCTGTTCATCACGACTTTCTGCTACACGATTGCGTGGGGAGTTTATGACAGGCGGAAGGAGATTCAATACTCAGATCCGGTTTTTGGAAAGATCGATGCGGATACACTGGAAGGGGGGCATTATTCCTCTGACGAGCTCAAGGATTCGGAATATACTGTCTTTAACGTCTGGGAGACCACCTGTTCGGCCTGCCTGGGGGAGATGCCGGAACTTGAGGAGCTCTCAAAGGAGTATGATCCCTCAAAAATCCGCCTGGTGGGGATCTGCGCGGATCTGCTGGACAAAAACGGAAAGGTGGAGGAAAGCCAGCTTAAGAAGGCCCGGGAGCTGATGCAGAGCGCGGGGACTTCTTTCACGCATCTGATCCCGGACCAGACGATGATGAGTTATATTGACTCCGTCGTGCTTGGATTTCCGACGACCTTCGTTGTGGACAGCAGCGGGAATCTCATCAGGACCACAAGCGGTTCAAGGAGTCTGAAGGACTGGGAGGATTACCTGGCCGACCTGACTCAGTGAAGAAAACGCTGACAGTGGATATTGCCGTGCCAAAAGGAATCTGAAAAAAGGGTAAGGTAAATGAAAATACAGAAAAAAAACATCAAATGGATCACGATGGGCATTCTCGCTATTTCAGCAGGGATGATTGCCCTTGGTGTCTGCGGCGGGGAAGTCCGTATCGTACTTGCAAAAGCGACCAGCATCTGTATGCAGTGCATCGGGATCGGATAGGCGGGAGGAGTAAATGGACAGCAAAACAAATGAAAAAGGGACGAAACAGCGCCCTGTCCGCCTCTGGTTTCAGGCTGCCTGGTTTGTATTGACCAATTCCTATGTCCGGGGGTTTACCAGCGGGAGGATTTATACAGGAAAAACAAAGGCCCTGTGTGTACCTGGACTGAACTGTTATTCATGTCCGGGAGCCCTGGGTTCATGCCCCATGGGATCTTTGCAGGCAGTTATGGGGGATTCCGGCTACCGCTTTTCCCTCTATGTGTTCGGACTGATCGCGGCAATGGGAGTCCTCTTTGGCCGCCTCATCTGCGGATGGATGTGCCCGTTCGGTCTGGTTCAGGATCTTCTCTACAGGATCAAAGTGAAAATCAAGAAGAAGAATCTTCCGGGACACAAATATCTTAGGTATCTTCGATATGTCATTCTGGTGGTTTTCCCGCTTCTTCTTGTCTCTCTGTTCAAGGACGCGACCGGGACGGGCTCGCCCTGGTTCTGCGAGTGGATCTGCCCCAGCGGGACCCTTCTGGGCGGCATTCCCCTCGTCCTTGCAAACGCAGGCCTGCGGGCAGCGATCGGGTTCAGATTTTTCTGGAAGCTCTTCCTTTTAATAGTCATACTCCTGCTTTCCGTTTTTTATTACCGCCCCTTCTGCAAATATCTGTGCCCTTTAGGAGCAATTTACGGCTTATTTAATCCGGTCTCCAGTTACCGTCTGGTCATTGACCACGACAAATGCATCTCCTGCGGAAGATGCCAGAAGGCCTGCGGAATGGATATCAGGACCTTTGAGACGCCCAACAGCCCCGACTGCATCCGCTGCGGCAGCTGTATTTCGGCCTGTCCCAAAGGAGCGATCAGCTCTACCTGGAAGCTGGCCGGAGAGAAGGTCAGGAGCAGGTGCTTTATTGACGATGAGCCGGTTTTGGAAGCTGGCGGCAGCCAGGCAGCCGGTTCGGAAGCGTCGTTTGCAGCTGCAGGATCTGTCGGAGGGGGCGCCGGCACAAAAACTGTTGGAGCCGGCACGGCGTCTGCCCAGGGAGAGGGGACTTTTGCGGACACGAAGTACGGTCTCACGAAAAAATCGACATTTCTGGGTATCCTCATGATCGTCGGCGGCCTCAACTGCGGGCTGGTCCTCATCATGCTGCTTTATAATTCCTTCAATCAGATTCTGAGCATGGATTATTATCAGGAGTTAAATGCTCTTTATATCCCCATGATTGTAGTATGGCTCGTCACGTCTATGATAATTTTAGCGACGGGTGTTTATATTCTTCGCAATCGAAAGGTGCCTGCCAGGCTTCTGAGGGTCCGGCATAATGTAATACTTGGGCTGATACTGGCTTTGATCGGTCTGCCGATCGGGATCATTTCCGTCGTGATTGACAACGGCGTAATCATCGTGGTGCTGACAACTATTATTTATTGTTTTTATGTTTTGATAGGCACGGCACTTTTGCTTCCACTCTGTACCATGCTGCAAAAGACAGTCCGTTTCCAGAAAACATCCGGCATCGCATGGGGCTTTTTCTCCCTGATAGGATGTGTTATGGCAGTATCGCCATGGGTATTATTTGTTTTGATGAGATAGTGTGATTTTCAGAAATCAATTATTTTTTAATCAATGATGTTGTGATCAATGATGTTATGAAGTAAAAAGCAGATGCAAACAGCATCTGCTTTTTGCTATAATGGTAACTACCCGTTCAGGAGGTTAAAATATGTACAGACTGACATCAAAGCTTATTATATACAGGGAGATCGGAGAGGACAGCATCCTGATGCGACTCTCGGATGTCTGCAGGCAGTTTGACGGGGGCGGCTGCGACAGGGAGGCCCTCACGGCCCAGATCCTGGACCAGATCCACAGGCTGCTGGATCTTGCTACGCGCTACGGCTTCAACTGCAACCTCTGGCACAACTACCTGGCTTTTCTTCTTGCTATGACCGAGACCCCTTTTACCCTTGTCTCTGAAAAGGTGGGGGCCAACGAGGGCTCCGTCAACCACTTCGTAAGGAGCGACCTGCGGATCTTCCGCCAGCTGTTCGATTACGATTTTTCGCCCATGGAAGAGGCTCTGGGAACGGATGTTTTTTCCGTTATTGAGCATTACCATGCGGTCGGAAAGAAGGAGCGCGTCTACAACCGCAGCGTCAGCGAAAAAGTGCAGGCCCTGAGCCGGAGCATTGAGGAGTCTGCGGACGAGGACGACATGTACTGCATCGTCACGGATTTCTACCGGGATTACGGCGTGGGCATGTTCGGCCTCAACAAGGCTTTCCGCATCAGTGAACGCTACAGCAACGGGACGGACCTGCCTGCATCTTCCTGTCTTTTTGGAGGCGGCGCTTTCCGGATCGATGGCGCGGCAGGATACGGGGACGGTCCGGGATGCGGAAAAACTGCGGGATTTGAAGAAATTGGCGGAAACGGTTTCCTCATCCCCATCACTGCGACCAGCGATGTGGTCCTCGACGACCTCATAGGCTATGAGCTTCAGAAAGAAAAGCTCATAGCCAATACGGAGGCTTTTGTCAGCGGGCGGGCGGCCAACAACGTGCTTCTTTACGGGGACGCCGGCACGGGAAAATCCACCAGCATAAAGGCCATCCTGAACCAGTACTATAGCCGGGGCCTTCGCATGATTGAAGTCTACAAGCACGAATTCCGCTATCTCCAGAGGATTCTCGCGGAGGTCAAGAACCGCAATTACCGCTTCATCATTTATATGGATGATCTCTCCTTTGAGGATTTTGAGATCGAGTACAAATACCTCAAGGCGGTCATCGAGGGCGGTCTGGAGACCAGGCCGGAAAACGTCCTGATCTATGCGACCTCCAACCGCCGCCACCTGATCAAGGAGACCTGGAATGACCGCTCTGACCGCGACGAGGACCTGCACCGCTCCGATACCATGCAGGAAAAACTCTCTTTGGTCGCACGTTTCGGTATTTCCATCGGATACATGAAGCCTTCCCACAAGGAGTATCTCCACATTGTAAGCGAGCTGGCAAAACGCTGTCCTCAGATCCGGCTCACAGAAGAAGAGCTTGTCCTCAAGGCAAACCAGTGGGAGCTGCGCAGCGGCGGGGCATCCGGGCGTACTGCACAGCAGTTCATAGATTATCTCGCAGGCACTTCCAACACAGAGGGATGAACATATGCTTAAGTAACAGGATATGCAGTAAAGCAGAGAAATACAGGAAACTTTAAATTAAATTTGATCAATGGAAAGGACCACAGCATGCTTAACCCGCAGGACTTTGACGACATTCCTGAGCTTGCCGGCCTTAATGCTTCGCAGCTGGAGGCGGTTACCTCGACGGAAGGCTTCGTGCGCGTGATCGCTGGCGCTGGGAGCGGTAAGACCAGGGCGCTTTCCCACCGTTTTGCCTTTCTGGTCAATGAGATCGGGATTCTGCCGGGCAGTATTTTGTGCGTGACCTTCACCAACAAGTCGGCGAACGAGATGCGGCAGAGGATCCACTCCCTGACGGGGGACAACGACACGGGATTTATCAATACCTTTCACGGTTTCTGCGTGTCGGTCCTGCAGGAGGACAGCCACGCTGTGCAGTATCCCAAAAGCTTCCTGGTCCTGGATAACTCCGACATAGACGCCATGCTGGGGACGATCTATGAGGAAAGGGGGCTGACCCTGGGGGATATGACCTTCGGCCAGGCCAGGGATATGATCGAGATCCGAAAGCTTTTCAGGGAGCCTCAGTATTATCTCGATATGATCAATATGTCTCTTGATACTCTGCGGGATAAGTATCTGCAGTCGGTGGATCCCGGTGATATCATTTTTTACGGATACCTGTATCAGGAAAAGAAGTGCTTCGGCCTGGATTACAATGACCTGATCAAGTTCTCTCTATATATTTTTTCAGAGCGCCCCGAGATCCGCCTGAAGTGGCAGAGCCGCCTGGAATATATCATGATCGACGAATTCCAGGATATTGACGACCTTCAGTACGAGCTCATGAGCGTCCTCTGCGGACACCACAAAAATCTCTTCATCGTGGGAGATCCTGATCAGACCATCTACACCTGGCGTGGAGCCAATGTCAAATACCTTCTTGACTTCGAGAATCATTTCCCGGGAACGAAGACAGTCATGATGATGGATAATTACCGCTCGACACCCCAGATCCTGGCGGCGGCAAACTCCCTCATCGATAAAAATACCGTCAGAATCAAAAAAGAACTGATCCCGACTCTTCCCCAAGGACCGGTTCCCGTCTGCCATCACGCTAAGACCACGGCGGAAGAAGCAGAATGGATAGCGGAAAAAATAAGGGATCTTCATGAGCTAAGGCAGATCCCCTACCGCGATATCACCGTGCTTTACCGGGCCCACCATGTGACCAGAAGTGTCGAAGAAGCGTTATTAAAAAAGGAGATCCCTTATACGATCTACAGCGGCATCCAGTTTTTCGGGCGCATGGAGATCAAGGACGCGCTAAGTTTCCTGCGCATGATCGCCTATAAGGATGACCTTTCTTTTGCCCGTGTCGCCAACAAGCCCCGCAGGAATCTGGGCGAGCGCCGCATGGCTTTTCTTCGCCAGATGGCGGACGCCAACAAAACCACCCTCTACGAGGCCATGGTCCGCTATCTTGACAACGACATTTTCAAGGGAACGAAGGCGCGGCAGTTCGTGGATCTCATCGAGCGCTTCAGCTCTGACTATGCCGCCCGGCCTGTCTCCGAGGTGCTCTCCGCGATTCTTGACGAGAGCGGTTATGAGACAGCCCTGCGGACCGAAGGCAGCCAGGAGCGCCTGGACAATCTGGCGGAGCTGAAGCAGTCCATCTATATTTATGAGTCGACCTGCGGGGAGGAGACGACTCTTGAGGATTATCTGCGTCATGCCGCCCTGTTCGGGAACAGCGACGCTGACGGTGGTACTGGGGATAAAGTACGTCTGATGACCGTCCACACGGCCAAGGGACTTGAATTTCCCTATGTCTTTTTATGCGGCATGAACGAGGGTATCTTTCCTTCCCGCAAGACCCGTACTCTTCAGGCAATGGAGGAGGAGCGCCGCCTTGCCTTCGTCGCCCTGACCCGGGCACAAAAGGGCCTGTACCTTAGCGAGGCGCAGGGCCGCAACTTTGACGGTTCCCCGCGCTATCCATCCAGATTTATCCTGGACATCGATCCTGCACTGATCTCCTTCGTTCCTGACATGGATGAGAGCCTTATAAGAGAGGCAAAAGCTCATATCCACAGGAGCGGCCGGTGGATGGAAGCGGAAAAACAGGAAAACCGCCTGATAGAGGGAGACCGCATCCGCCACAGAATCTTTGGGACCGGCACGATTACAAGGATAGATGAAGACAAATCCGCCTATCTTGTCCGTTTTGACGATATGGAGACCGAGAGGCAGATCACATTCCGAGCCAGGCTGGAAAAACTGTAGAAACAGCATACGGAATTAAAGTAGAGACATTGTTACTGCTCATGCCCTCAGGAGGGCTTGAACAGCAACGAGACATACGGGATATTTTGACTTAGTTCCTTCCCCTGTTCTTGCTTTTTTTGCCCTGCATGTATACAATGGTTGTTGCTGATGCTTTAAATGACGATAAGACTCTGTGGAAACACTTTATGGAAAGAAGATTGCCAACCCTGTGGATCGTGATACCCTGCTACAATGAGCAGGAGGTCCTGCCTATCACGGCGCCTATGTTTCTTGAAAAAATCATACAGCTTGCGGGTGAAGGTCTCGTTTCTGACGAGAGCAGGATCCTGTTTGTAAATGATGGTTCAAAGGATAATACATGGGAGATCATTTGTTCTCTGGCAGCGTCAGACCATCATTATCTGGGAATCGCTCAGAGCAGGAACCGGGGACACCAGAACGCGGTACTGGCAGGTCTCATGGAGGCAAAGGAGCATTGTGATATCACGATCTCCATTGACTGCGACGGCCAGGATGACATCAACGCGATGGACGAGATGGTGAGACAGTATCTTGACGGGTGCGAGATCGTCTATGGAGTCAGATCACGCAGGGACACGGATACCTGGTTCAAGCGCACTACGGCAGAGAGCTTTTATAAGCTTATGAACACGATGGGTGCGGAGGTGGTCTACAACCACGCGGACTACAGACTTGTTTCCGCAAGGGTGCTGGAAGCCTTCGCGGATTATCATGAGGTCAACCTTTTCCTGCGGGGGATGTTTCCTCTGGTCGGCTTTAAAAGTACATCAGTTTTTTACGAGCGGCACGAGCGGATCGCGGGAGAGAGCCACTACCCTCTTTCAAAAATGCTGGCGCTTGCCCTGGACGGCATTACCAGTATGAGTACGAAACCGATCCGACTGATCACGGGACTGGGATGTCTGGTGGCGCTGGTCAGCTTCCTGGGAGTTGTCTGGTCGGTCGTTGCTCATTTTACGGGAGCTGCGGTTGCAGGCTGGTCGAGCATGATCTGTATACTGTGTTTTCTGGGCGGCATCCAGCTCCTGGGGATCGGGGTGATCGGTGAATACGTCGGTAAGACATATATGGAGACCAAGCATCGTCCCCGTTACATTATCAGTGAGAAGACCTGGGAAGAAAAAACGTAATATGCTTAGAAGGTAAAAAGAAAGGAATAAAAATGATTCAGACAGCGAATTTTGATTTTTATGCACCGACAAAGGTCGTTTTCGGCAAGGGTTCTGTCGGGCGCCTGGGAGAGCTCGTAAAGGCTCAGGGCTGCTCAAAGGTGCTCATCCATTACGGCGGAAAGAGCGCGCTTAAGTCCGGCCTGATCGACCGCGTATGCGCTGCTCTCGACGCAGAGGGCATCGGACACGTTTCCCTGGGCGGGGTCGTGCCGAATCCTCATCTGGGCCTTGTGTATCAGGGCATCGAACTTGGAAAGAAAGAAGGAATAGATTTCATCCTCGCGGTCGGCGGAGGAAGCGTGATCGACTCTGCGAAGGCGATCGGTTACGGCATTGCGGATCCCGAGCAGGGCGATGTATGGGACTTCTTTGTGAAAAAAAGGAAGTCTAAGGTCTGCCTGCCGGTCGGCGTTGTGCTGACGATTGCGGCAGCCGGTTCGGAGATGAGTAATGACTCTGTCATAACCAATGAAAAAACCGGGATCAAGCGCGGACACGGCAATGATGTTTCCCGCGCGAAATTCGCGGTCATGGACCCGGAGCTTACGATGACTCTCCCTGATTATCAGTCCATGAGCGGATGCACGGATATCATGATGCATACCATGGAGCGCTATTTTACCAACGGCGGCAATATGGAGCTTACAGACTGCATCGCCGAGGGACTCATGCGCACAGTGAAAAAATATACAGAGATCATTCATGCAGAGCCCGACAATTATGAGGCCCGCGCAGAGGTCATGTGGGCGGGAAGCCTCTCTCACAACGGCCTGACCGGATGCGGCGCTGCCCAGAGGGATTTTGCCAGCCATATTCTGGAGCACGAGCTGGGCGGGATGTTTGACGTGACCCACGGCGCAGGGCTTGCCGCGATCTGGGGAACCTGGGCCCGCTATGTCTACAGGGACTGCCTGGACCGGTTCGTAAAATTCGCTGTGAACGTCATGGATGTGGAGCCTCAGTCTTCTGACGAAGAGACTGCCCTGAGGGGAATCGAGGCAGTTGAGGCCTTCTACCGCCGGATCGGAATGCCCACCAGCCTTCATGAGCTTGGCGTGGATCCTACGGATGAGCAGATTGCCCTTATGGCCCACAACGCGATCATCGCCTCCGGCGGAAAGCGCGGCAGCGCGCGCGTTTTGTATGAAGAAGACTTTATCCGTATCTACAAAGCCGCGAGAGATGACCGCTGACCGGCCTGACAGCTGCGGGCGATCATGTTAAATGTATAAATTGTTAAATGTATAAATATGGTAACTATTCAGCTTCTCAAAGCCCATAATGCCTGGCATCAGTCCCCGGGAGGGGCTGACGCATTCCGGTGGAGCTGAATAGTTACTGATAAACTTGGAAAAGCAACAAAAAAAACGCCTACGAGGTTAGTAATGGCTCTTCGCAGAGAAGACGACAGAGAGATCAGAAAAAAAAGAAATACCGGGAAAAACAGGATCGGGCAGGCAGCCTCAGGGCGAACCGGTCTTTTTGACCTGCGCGAAAACAGAGAGAATTTTTCCGGAAGAGAGAACCTTTCAGGAAAGGGCTTTCCGGAACCGGAAACCCCAGGCACAGGCCGGAAAAACCCGGAAACGGAAGGATTTGACCAAAGACCCTACAGAGAGAGACACCGTGTTGAGGTGGGAGGTCAAAATAAAAAGAGCACTTCGCATTCCACGGAAAAGATGTCCGCAGGTGAACTGAAGGAATGGTCCTTTCCGGTGGAAAACCTCCAGTATACGGATGATCACCGCCAGGGGCGGGTCATACGGGGAAACGCTCCCCGAAACAGGAGAAGTCCATATTCCGGAAATACACAAGGGACGTATTCCGGAAATACACAAGGATCCTATTCCGGAAATACGCAAGGGACGTATTCCGGAAATGCACAAGGCTCCTATTCCGGAAATACACAAAGGCTTTATTCCGTGAATACACAAAGGTCCTATTCCGGAAATAAAAAAGAGGCGGATTTTGCAAATACGCGAGGGACAGAATCCGGGAAAAAGGAGATCAGCACTGACCTGCTTTCTTCGAAGAGGCCGACTGGAATTATAGGACGGCAGTCAGCGCGATACGGCAGCGACGGGCGGGATCGGTTTCCGGAGTATGGAAACTATTTGGGAAAACGATCGGGCTCTGATCCGGTCCGTGAAATACAGGAAAGAGAAAAACCTGCACGCGGCAGATCGGGAAGCAGAGATCCTGACCCAATCAGGAAAGCCGGTAGAATCCCCGGACAGGAAGATGTGCTCAGAGATTACTCTGATCGTATTTACCCTGCTCCAGAGGAAAATAATGCAAATGCTTCTGATTCTTCTGCCTCAAGAAAGAGAAAACGGGAACAGGCAAGAAAAGAGCGGGAGCGTCAGATCAGGAAATTTTATCTGATGGCCGGCTCCGGGATCTTCCTTGTACTTGTTCTTGCGGTTTTTGTTCTTGTTTCCCTTATTAAAGGAGGAGATAAAAACAGCACGGATACATCGGGGATGAAAACCGAGTCTTCTGTGTCAGAACAGCCCGGGAATGAAATACAAACAGAGACTGTGAAGGAAGAGAATGCAGATAACAGCTTTCCCGATACACCGGCTGCAGAATCGGAGGGTTCTGACCAGGAAGAGGTACTGACAGAGGCTTCTGACAGTCCGGATAAAACGGATGATAATACGGTTGATGCCGGTCAGCCTGCGGATCAGGAAGAAGCTTTGGCAGGATCCGGTCAGGAGGATGCTGAAGCAAAGCCCGACGGGGTGCAGACACAGCCGGAAACTCAGCCGGAACAATCTTCATTAACGGCGCAGGAAACAGATGGAGCCGTCAGAAAATATACACATCAGGACGACTGGCGCCTGATTGTAGTAAATCCCTGGAACAAGATCCCGGAAGGCTATACAGTCCAGACAACATCCCTGATTAACGGGGAGTCCGTGGACAGCCGCTGTTACGGCGAACTTGTCAGAATGCTTGATGCGTGCAGGGCGGGAGGAGGCGCACCGATCGTCTGCTCATCTTACCGACCTCATGAAAAACAGGTCATGCTCTTTGATAACCAGGTCAGTTCCCTGATGTCTCAGGGAATGTCCCGGGAGGAGGCGCAAAAGGAGGCGGGGACAGTAGTTGCGGTGCCGGGAACAAGCGAACATGAACTTGGTCTTGCCGTTGATATCTGTGATACCGCCAACCAGCTTCTTGATGAATCCCAGGCGGATACCCCTACGCAGAAATGGCTGATGGAGCATTGCTGGGAATATGGATTCATCCTCCGCTATCCGCCCGAAAAGACAGCATTAACGGGTATCATATACGAACCCTGGCATTACCGGTATGTCGGAAAAGAGGCTGCGGAACAGATCCGCCAGAGAAATATATGTCTGGAGGAATATCTTTCACAGTAACCGGATTGAACAAGTAATCTGCATAATACAGCTCCTGCAAACGAGGTGTATTCTACATTGAAAAGAACGGATGAGTTAAAAAAGGAAGGGGAGGAAAAGGATGAGATTCTTCTCCGGGAAAAATCAAAAGCGGAAAACGCGGCAGTAAAACTGAAAAAAAGGGCTGCAGATGGACTGAAAAGACTTTCGGAATCATTTGGCAAAGCTTCGAAAAGACTTTCGGAATCATTTGGCAAAGCTTCGAAAAAACTTTCGGAAACGGAAAAAAAAGCTGCAGACGGACTGTCACACAAGACAGCAGAAGCTGTTAAGCTGTTTGCGGGATGGACTTCCGGAACCTTACGGAAAGTAAAGAAAAAGCATCCCGAGAAAGATCCTCCGAAAACAGGGCAGGGGGCAGCCTTTTTCCTGATCCTGATCCTTTTTGCGGCAGGAGTTTTGTTTGTGTCTCTTAAAGGAGGCGGACAGGGCAGTTCACCGGCCGGAAAGTCAGAAGCTTCAAAAGGGAGTTCAAAAACTTCAGAAGCAGGTTCAGAAGAAAGTTCAGCAACTTCAACAGCAGGTTCAGAAGGCAGCTCAGAAGCAGCTTCAACAGGTAGTTCAGGAGGCAGCTCAGCAGCAGGTTCAGAAGGCAGCTCAGAAGCAGCTTCAGCAGCAGGTTCAGAAAGTAGCTCAGAAGCAGCTTTAGAAGGAAGTACACAAGCTCTGGAAGCAGCTTCAAAAGAAGGCGCTGACATGGAGCAGGATCAGGAGCAGCCGGAGGGTGACGCAAACGGAGTGCTGGAATATGACAAGAGTGTCCGGGACGATCCTTCGGAAAAGGTGCCGGAGTCTCTTATGTCGCTTACGCTCCGCTCAGCTCTCTACAGTACGCATTCCTTTACAGATCTGCTTCAGAAAGAAGTTGAGGCGGTCTTGGCTGCTCAGTACCGTGCAATTCTGGACAGGGGCTGCGGTGCCTCGTTTGTCCCGGCAAAAGGTCAGGAAAAGCTCTGGGAGAAAACAAGAGAGCTGCGCAGGCAGGAACTTGCAAAAGATCCCTTCCTGCTCCTGGTCAATAAATGGCATTTCCTGCCGGACGGGTACGAAGTGAATCCTGTGCAGCTTGAGAACGGCCAGCGTATTTCTGCAGACTGCTATGAATCTCTGATGAAGATGCTGGAAGACTGTACTGCTGCCGGTGGAACGCCGATCGTCTGTTCAGGATACCGTCCTCACTGGTATCAGGTAAATCTTTTTAATGAGCAGACCAGCCGATGGCTGTATGCCGGATACGGACAGGAAGAAGCGAAAAATCTCGCGGGAACTGCGGTCGCCGTCCCTGGAACGAGTGAACATGAACTGGGACTTGCGGCGGATATTTATTCATCCGAAAACCTGAATCTTGATGAGAGCCAGGTTCATACCTTTTCACAGCAGTGGCTCATGAAAAACTGCTGGAAATACGGCTTTGTCCTCAGGTATCCAGAGGGAAAGAGCGAGATCACGGGTATTATTTATGAGCCATGGCACTATCGGTATGTGGGAATGGAGCACGCCGAAAAAATAATGGAGGCGGGTATCTGTCTGGAGGAATATCTTGATGCTGTGGAACACGAATGAGAGGAATTGGTTACAAGTTACACTGCCGCCGGAAGGTTACTGACCGCCTTGTGACCAGTATAAGGAATTGTGAAAAGATACAGCATTGTCTGTTATCATTCCTGCGGTTAAGAGATATAATAGTAGTTGCTAGAGAGAAGATCGGGATGCCGGAAATATCCGGTTTGATAATAACGGTCACTTCAGGGAGGGAAAAATGAAGCAGGATGTTATTTATATCACAGGGCACCAGCACCCGGACACGGATTCGGTCGCAGCAGCGATAGGCTATGCCTTTTTCAAGAGAGCGAACGGTGTGAAGGCGGTTCCCTGCAGACTTGGAAAGCTCGGAACAGAGACGAAGTATCTGCTGGATCGCTTTGGCTTTGAAGAGCCGATGCTTTTAGAGGACGCGAGGGTCAAAATGTCGGAGATCGAGATCGACGATCCGACGACCATTAATCCGGATAAAACACTTTACGAAGCGATACATCTCATGCGTGACAAAAAAAGAAAGACCTGCGGCGTCGTGGACGAAGAGGGGCGCGTCGTCGGTATGCTCACCATGAACGATATTGGTAATGTCGCTATGAGCGATACTTCCAGTACTGTAAAACTTCTTGAAGACATTTCTCCTGAGAACATCTGCACCGCTATCAGCGGCACCATCATTTACCGCGCGCCGAACCGCCATACAAACGGTAAGGTCTCCGTCGTTGCAATCACAAAAGGCGATATTGCCGTTCATAAAGTAAAGGACAAGATCGTTGTGACCGGTGACGATCCGGATGCGCAGAAGCGCCTGATCGAGATGGGAGCGGGCATACTGATCGTGGTGCGCGCAAAGAATGTCGAGGACAAGGTGCTGGAGACTGCCAAGGAGTACAGCTGCTCTGTTATCCTCTCCGGACACAGTACAATGAATACCTCCCGATATATATATTTCGCTCCTCCTGTCAGCACGATCATGTCGACCAAGATCGTAAAGTTCTATGCGAATGAGCTTGCGGAGGACGTCGGGAACAAGATGATGAGGACGCGTTTCCACAACTATCCGATCGTAGATGAAAACGACAGGATCGTCGGTTGTGCAGCCCGCTATCATATCATGAACTGCAGGAACAAAAAGATTATCATGGTGGACCACAACGAGTTCTCCCAGTCTGTCAGGGCGATCGAGAAGGCGGAGGTCCTCGAGGTCATTGACCACCACCGTATCAATGACTTTTCCAGTAAGCGCCCCGTTGCCTTCCGAAATGAGATCATCGGAAGCACAGCAACGATCGTCGCTACAATGTTCCGCGAGAATCAGATACCGATCCCTCAGAACCTGGCCGGCCTGCTTCTGGGCGCGATCCTTTCCGACACCCTGAAATTCCAGTCTCCGACAACAACGGAAAAGGATATCAATACGGCAAGGATCCTGGCTGCCTACGCTGACCTCGATATTGATGAGTTTGCGCACGAAATGTTCTCTGTCGGCGCTAATATCAAGGGAAAGAGCATTAAAGAGCTCCTCAACCAGGACATCAAGTATTTTGAGATCGAGCACTGCAAGACCATGGTCTCCCAGGTCATCATTTCCTCCTTCTCTGCGCTTGTGGGAATGCATGATCAGATTCAGAGCGTTCTCGATGAATTTACGAAGAAGAAGAATCTGGACCTGTGCCTGATGATCTTTACAAGCACCCTGGACGGTGGATCTGTTGTCTTCCGTTCGGGAGAAAAATCTGCATGGGGGCTGGAGGCTTTCCCGGATAAGGAAAACGAGTCTCATTCGATCCAGGAAGGCATATTCTCCAGGAAAGCCCAGATTATACCAATGCTTACCAATACAATACAGAAGTACTCATAAAAAGAAGAAAAGATGGAAGAATATAAGGACTATATGATACGCGCCGTCGCGGCAGATGCGCAGATCCGGGCTTTTGCCATCACATCCAGGGATCTGACGGAGGCCGCAAGAAAGGCGCATAATACAAGCCCGATCGCAACAGCAGCCCTGGGAAGGGCTATGTCGGGCGCATTGATGATGGCGGAGATGTTAAAAGGTCCCCGCGACCTTCTCACTCTGCAGATCGACGGGGACGGACCCCTTCAGGGACTTGTCGTTACGGCGGACAACAAGGGACATGTCAAGGGATATGTCAAAAATCCGTCCGTGATCCTCCCTCCCAATGCACAGGGACACCTGAATGTGGGCGGTGCAGTGGGAAAAGGTACGCTGACCGTCATCAGGGACATGAACCTTAAGGATCCCTACATAGGGCAGATCCCCCTCGTCACAGGAGAGATCGCAGAGGATCTGACTGCTTATTACGCACAGTCCGAGCAGATCCCGTCCTCAGTCGGGCTCGGGGTCCTGATGAATAAGGAAAATACTGTAAAAAGAGCCGGCGGTTTCGTTCTCCAGCTCATGCCGTTTGCAAAAGATGACGTGATCGCCCGGCTGGAGGACAATATCCGGGGCATTTCTTCTGTGACCTCTATTCTGGAAGAGGAGAGTACACCGGAGCACCTTCTGGAAACTGCCCTTAAGGGATTTGACATAGAGGTCACTTCCAGGGAGGATGTAGAGTTTTACTGCAACTGCAGCAGGGAGAGATTTGAACGAGGTCTTATTCTTTTAGGAAAAGAGGAGCTTGAAAGCATCATTGATGAGGGAAGGGACATAACTCTTACATGTCAGTTTTGCGGAAGCAGCTATTGTTTTACGCCCGATCAGATCAGAAAAGTCGTGTCGAATATGGATGTCCGTGAAGACGGCATCTTAGATGAGAGGAAATAAAGCATGTTTTGTGCAAAATGTGGAGCAAGGCTGGATGACAGTGCAAAAAAATGCCACAGATGCGGTGCGCCTGTACGTATCCGTCCTGCTTCTGCAAATGTTTCAGGAAGAAAGGACAGGATGTCAGATGATGACATCTTTGCGCCTGACCGGGATGATGAAAGGGAATTCTCAGGGAAGGAATCTCTGCAGGATCCCGTGTTTTTCAAGGAGGCGGGCAGCGATATCGATGTAGATTCCATCATCCGGATCGCGAGAGGAGAGGATTCCCGGGGGAAAAATGAACCTTCCCCGGAGGATGAGGGGACCCGTTTCCAGAAAAGAGTGGAGATCAGACGCTCTCCGGCAGGCAGTGGCTCTTCTGAACAGAAGAAGATCACCCGGGAATCCTGGATCGATTCTCTTTCTGTAGTCGAAAAAGCCCGCCGCCGCGTAAATGAATCAATCCATCTCTTTGAGGAGAGAAGGGATGAGAGAAATATGCAAAAGCATATTGCGCGGGCGGAAAAATATTTTTCAGCTGCCGGGCTCATGGACTCTGCAAAAACAGCAGGTTCTGAACCGGCTCAAAAGAAGGACGCTCTGGAAAAAGAAGCTCTGGAAAAGCAGCGTCAGGAAAAGGAACGCCTTGAAAAGGCGGAAAAAGTCCGCAGAGAGCAGGAGCGCCTGGAACATGTCCGCAGAGAAAAGGAAGAAGCCCAAAAGGCTGCGAGAAAGGCTCGTGAGCGGCAGACACAGGAACAGATCCGGCTTAAAGGCGAGAATGAAGCGGAGATGACCCGTAAGGAGTCAGCTGAACCCCTTATTTCAGTAGAGCCTGATACTACTTTGGATAGGCCCCTTTCGAAATCCATGGGATCCACTGAGGCAGCATCGGCTGATGCCCTGGCTTTAGCCGCTGCGGAATCTGCTGATACTGCAGCCGTTCATGCTGAATCAGTTTCCGAGGATCTCTCTTCAGTAAATACTGTTACAGCTCAAGCTGAAACAGCGTCTGACTTGACAAGACAGAAAGAGCAGGAGATCCGGGCAGAACAGGAGAAAAATTTCGAGGCTCAGGCTGAAGAAAAAGCCCGCTATACGCAGCAGGCAATGACCAAAGAGAGAAGATTGTGGACAGAAGAAGAACTCGGTCTCGAAAATGCCCGCAAAATCCGCAGGATGAGAGAAGATGAGATCGACGGCATCGATGAATTCCTGGCAAAATACGGGCTGTCCAAGGAACTGGCGGTCCGTCTGGCAACACTCTTTTTGATCGCGCTTCTAAGCGTGATTTACGTCATGGGAAGAGGCAGGAAAACACCGGCAGCACCTTTTCCCCAGGAGGGAATGACAGGCGAACCATCCGTGGAGCAAACGGGGCAGGACGAAATTCCTCAGGATACTTACCAGGATGCTGAAGATGAGTACGAGATCCCTACCGGAGGCGGAGATTTCCAGAATACACAGTCTCCGTAAGAAACAAATATGAACAGTTTCAGTCAGTCTGAGAATAATTCCGCGAAAAAAAGGGCGCGGCGGGAAAATCCCTGGAGTTTTCCGGTCGTGCTTCTTTTTTGCGCGCTTATATGTCTTGGAGGAGGGGCAATTCTGTACCTGCTCTATTTTCCACGCAGATTCAGCGAAATGGAAGTTACGGATTATGTCAGCAGCGTTTACGGCAGTTCATGGACTTTGGCAGAAAAAAGCCGGGAAAGCGCAATGACTGGCGCTGCCCTTTATACTTTTACAGACAGGGAGAAAAACAGATTCACGGTTTATACCATGGCAGTCCCGGAGAAAAGGGACGGCAGGCTGACAGGACATTGGAAAAAGGCCCTGTACGATGACTATTTCAGCTCTGTGATCGAAAGCAGGATGGAAGAGATCGAAGCGCTGAAAAAGAAGATGAGAAAAGAAGCCGGTCTGGAGATGGTTCTTGAAAATATGGTGGAAGAAGCACAGACCGGATCAAAAAAAGATGTTCATGATGAAACGGCAGATACATCTGGACGGCAGGTATCCTTCAGGCTGTATCTTGAGAGCAGCAGCCAGCTGAAGGATGCGGCAAAGTACATTCAAAAGCTGGATGATCTGCTCGGCTTTTCAGTGAATAAGGATGCGGGAGCCTTTTCTTTGCTCCGGCAGGATTCTCCGGACGTTCATGTTTACCTGTGCCCCGAGATCCTTAAGGAGACGCCCGACGCAGTCTCCGGTGCTGAAAAAACCAGCTCAGGGAATAACGAGGCGCCCAGATACCCTTTGCTTGCTTCTTGGACCGGAAACTGGAAAGACCAGACCGGCCGCAGCAGGTATGAGATCAGCAGGATTCCTTTTTCCTGCAATGCTGCCCGAAAATACGCACAGGAAGAGCTTTTTACGAGGCTTGAAAACGATTACGCAGATGCAGCCAGGACATTCGGGAAAGAATACTATTCAATCTCTGAAGAACTGTGGGCCAAATATCCGGCCCCTGTCCTGACACTTATTAACGTAGGGGGGCATGACCTTGTTTCCGGCAAAGCGGTCCATGAATATCGTTTGTTTTACAACCGCCGGACGCACACCTACTGGATGACAAATCTTGACCCGTGTGAGTATACAGGAGGAAACGGCTCTTTTTCAGCTCTTGTGGAATATCTTGGGGGAAATTACAGCTGTTATCGGGAAAAGGAGGCATCCTGGCGCATCGGGACGACCGTCTGGAAGGCTTTTCTGGAGACGAAGAAGGGAAGAGGAGACGAAAGAGTATACAAAGATCTGCGCGTCTACAGGGACGGAAATACCATCTCTCTGGACCCTGTTCCTGATGCCTTCGAAGGAACAGGCGCACTGCCGTCCGGAAGGCCCTTCAGCATGCGTGATCTGATCAAAATGCTGGATGTACACATTACAGTCAATCAGAGAGAAATGACTGCCGTCATATACAGGACACTGAAGCAATAAAATATTTTTGTGCAATAAAAAATGCATCCAACAGGACTTGAACCTGCACGGGGGTTGCCCAACAGAACCTAAATCTGCCGCGTCTGCCATTCCGCCATGGATGCAAAAAAAAGAAAAAAGTACGGCGGCGCAAAATAAATTGTGCCGCCGCGGAAAAAAGGAAAAAGAAAATAAGAAAGTGAGACATGGGGGACTCGA
>DEPS01000019.1:35989-38813 GCA_002358875.1 Lachnospiraceae bacterium UBA3386
ATTAAAAGTCAAGTGCTCTACCATCTGAGCTAATGTCCCGCAAACTGGGCTAGTTGGAATCGAACCAACGATACAGCAGTCAAAGTGCTGTGCCTTAACCGCTTGGCGATAGCCCATCAAATTGACCGCCCAAAGGCTGCATATTTCTTAAGTGGAAAATAAACCACATAAAAAAAGAAAAGGGTGGGTAATGGGACTCGAACCCACGATCTCCAGAACCACAATCTGGCGCGCTAACCAACTACGCCATACCCACCATATTTATCATATGCCCGGGGGGACTCGAACCCCCGACACCCGGCTTAGAAGGCCGGTGCTCTATCCGACTGAGCTACGGACACATAAGCCGCCCGCTATTGAAATAAATTTCAAAGCGAAAGCGGGTGATGGGAATCGAACCCACATATCTAGCTTGGAAGGCTAGTGTTCTACCACTGAACTACACCCGCACATATAACTTATTCAATAAGCAGATCAGACTCGGGGTGACAGGATTCGAACCTGCGACCTCCTGGTCCCAAACCAGGCGCTCTAGCCAAACTGAGCCACACCCCGTCGGAGACCTTTGTCTCACATGCAAGAGCTATTATAGCGGAGAAATCCTTCTGTGTCAATCCTTAATTTGAAAAAATAGTATACGTAATATGGAAAAATGGTAAACAAAAATACGTTTATATAAGAAGAGCGAGCTTTGCCAGCATGTTTCTCAGAGCTTTCCCGCGATGGCTGATACTGTTTTTTTCCTCAGGGGAGATCTCGGCGCTGGTTTTCCCATATTGGGGAAGGTAGAAGAAGGGATCGTAGCCAAATCCGTTCTCACCGGCAATAGTATGGGCGATGCGGCCTTCCATGGCAGCCCGCACCACCAGGCGGATCTCGCCGGGGTAATTGCTGTCTTCATGGTAAGGAGCGGAGAGCATAGAAGAATACTCCTGCGGCAGGATGGCAGCAACAGCCGCTACAAAACGGGCGGTCCTTTTTTCTTCAGGAACATCCTCTAAGAGGTCAATCAGATGCTCCATGCGGAGCCTGTAATCGGTGTCATATCCCATGTAACGGGCAGAATGGACGCCCGGAGCGCCTCCAAGGGCATCGATCTCGAGACCGGAATCATCGCTCATGACGATACGCACGGTGTCCCCGGGAACAGGTCGGGAGAGCAGCAGGTCATAGACGGCCTGTGCCTTGATCAGGGCGTTGTCCTCAAAAACCTTACCGTTCTCATCAGGATCCGCAAAGGCATCCGCTTCACGCATGGAGAGAACCTCTATGTTGAGATCTTTTCTTCCAGAGCTGCGGATGATCTCGCGTATTTCGCGTATTTTCCCCTGGTTTCCGGTTGCAAAGATGATCTGAATATTGCGGTATTCTCTCATTTTTCAAAAGCCTCTTGTAATTATATGCCTGCAGATTATTTACTGCTGCTCAGCGGTGCGGGAACGGCGCCTGGGGGGCCTGGGACCGGGGAACTGGTAGAAATATGTCTTTAGCATACCGTTGTATATTTTCCGGTTCCTGGCGGCCTTTTTGCCGATGGCTTTCTCGCAGCCGTCAAAGGATGTGATCACGTACATGGACCAGGTATCAAGACTGCGGAAGCGTTCTCCCAGTGTCTCATATAGCTCCTGCAGGGCGGCAGTGTTGACCCTGGCGCGGGCCTCATCGGTCAGATCGACCTCTCCAAGGGCCTCTGAGCCGGGTGTAAGCCGTTCTCCATAGGGAGGGTTGGTAAGTATGAAACCGTACTTCTTGGGGTGTGAAAAGGCTGAGATGGGCCTTGCCTGGAAATGGATGAGCTTCTCGACTCCGGCCAGGCGGGCGTTTTCCCTGGCCGCGGCGATGGTAGCGGGGTCGATATCATAGCCCTGAAGATCTGTCTCCACGGAAAGATCGATCATATCCCTTGCTTCTTCACGCGCGTCCGACCAGCAGGTGGATGGGATGAGCTCTGTCCAGTCCTCGGCGATAAAATGCCGGTAGAGACCGGGCGCTATGTTTGCGGACATCAGAGCGGCTTCGATCAGGAAGGTACCGCTCCCGCAGAAGGGGTCGACCAGGATCCGCCCGGGCTGCCAGGGCGTCAGCATGAGAAGGCCTGCGGCGAGATTCTCGGCGATCGGCGCCTTGACCTTCATTCTTCGGTAGCCGCGCTTGTGCAGAGAATCGCCGGATGTGTCTATAGCGGCAGTGACCTCGTTTTTATAAATAAAAACGCGCACAGGATAATCAGATCCCGTCTCCGGGAAATGATCGATCGGGTATTTCTGCTTCATGCGCTCAACCATCGCTTTTTTCATAACAGACTGAATATCAGAAGGAGAGAACAGTCTGCTCTTGATGCTCGCAGCCTTTTTGATCCAGAACCTGGATTCTCTGGGAAGATACTGCTCCCACGGCAGGGCCATTGTTCCCTGAAAAAGCTCTTCAAAGCTCTCGGCATGGAAGGAACCGACCTTTAACAGAACCCTTTCTCCGGTCCGAAGACAGATGTTGGCGCGCGCAATTGCTTCCTCGTCGCCGATAAACGTGACACGCCCGTCCGTCACATCGGTCACATCGTATCCGATTTCATATATCTCGTTTTTTACGACGCTCTCCATGCCGAAATGGCAGGGCACGATCAATTCAAACTGCTGCATATGGCCACTTCCTTCCCGGGGCTTGGTTAAGTAAGAATACATTAAATGTAAAAAATCCCCAATATTGATTTTAGCGAAAACAGGGCAAGTTGTAAATCGGTTTTTTCCATTATTTATCAAAAATGGGTGACCGGCTTACTGTTTACGGAAAACCTAAATTCAGGTGTTTTACGCGCTTATCAGCG
>DEPS01000019.1:38896-52757 GCA_002358875.1 Lachnospiraceae bacterium UBA3386
GCAAAAGCCGCAGGGGGGATCCTGCGGCTTTGTAAATACTGTTTATCGGGAATGATTAGAAAAATACGATCGTTTTTACGAAAGGGCAGCCTGTTCATCCCGGCATCTGTGTCACTGCAGGGGCTTTGAGGCGCCTTTACGATCCTTACACGATTCCCTGAGCCTCCATGGCTGTGAGGACCTTCTCGAAGCCGGCGATGTTGGCGCCTGCGACGTAGTTGCCTTCCATGTCGTACTTCTTGGCAGCATTGCTGATATTTTTGTAGATATTTGCCATAATACCCTGGAGTCTCTGATCGACCTCTTCGAAGGTCCAGTGCAGGCGCTCGGAGTTCTGGCTCATTTCAAGAGCGGAGGTCGCGACGCCGCCGGCGTTGGATGCCTTGCCGGGGACAAAGAGGACACCGTTCTTCTGCAGATATTCGGTCGCCTCGAGGGTAGTGGGCATGTTGGCGCCTTCGCAGACAGCATAGACACCGTTGGCGACAAGTGCCTTCGCGTCTTCCAGATTAAGCTCGTTCTGGGTAGCGCAGGGCAGAGCCACATCGACCTTGACGGTCCAGACACCCCTGCCTTCGTGGTACTCGGCGCCGGGCTTCTGAGCCTTGTACTCGGTCAGGCGGGCGCGGCGGACTTCCTTGACATCCTTGAGGAGAGCTACGTCGATGCCGTCGGGATCATAGATCCAGCCTGTGGAATCCGAGCAGGTGACGACCTTGGCGCCAAGCTGCTGAGCCTTCTGGATAGCGTAGATGGCGACGTTGCCTGCGCCGGAGACAGCGACGGTCTTGCCTTCGAGGCTGGTGCCGTGGTCTTTGAGAAGCTCCTGGGTCAGGTAGACGAGGCCGTAGCCTGTGGCCTCTGTTCTTGCTAAAGATCCGCCGTAGGTAAGGCCTTTGCCGGTCAGGACGCCTTCATAGAGGCTGGTGATCCTCTTGTACTGGCCGTAAAGGAAGCCGATCTCACGGCCGCCGACACCGATGTCACCCGCAGGGACGTCAGTATCCGCGCCGATGTGCCTGTAGAGCTCTGTCATGAAGCTCTGGCAGAATGCCATGACCTCACGGTCGGATTTGCCCTTGGGATCAAAATCGGAACCGCCCTTGCCGCCGCCGATGGGGAGACCTGTCAGGGAGTTTTTGAAGATCTGCTCAAAGCCGAGGAACTTGATGATGCCAAGGTTTACAGAAGGATGGAAGCGGAGGCCGCCCTTGTAAGGTCCGATCGCGCTGTTGAACTGGACGCGGAAGCCCTGGTTGACCTGCACCTGGCCCTTGTCGTCGACCCAGGGAACGCGGAACATGATGATTCTCTCGGGAGTGGTGATACGCTCAAGAAGAGCCTCCTCGCGGAATCTGTCCTCATCCGCTTCGATCACGACGCGGAGAGACTCAAGAACTTCCTTGACAGCCTGGTGGAATTCGGGCTGCGCGGGATTCTTCGCAATTACCTTCTCCAGAACTTCATCAACATAAGACATAAAGTACCTCCTTAAAAATGCATATTTGTATACAATCGGGAAGTTAAAGAAACCCCGAAATAATACTTTGAAAAGCAATCCAGTCTGATAATTGATGTAAAAACGGATTGTTTTTCTCGAAAAACAAGTACGGATGATATTATAATACTTGTCTGGCGATACGACAAGAGAAAAAAGTCAATTTTTAAGAAAAATGAATATTTGGATAAATGAATAGAGGTATTACATAATACGTGTATACAATATTGGGGATAAAAAACCGCCGCAGTACAGGTAAGGCTTACAAAAAACTTCACGGGATGCACGCACTGGTGTGCGGCATTGGTATAAGTTAAGAGCTAAGACCTAAGACCTGACTGCGGCGGGAAACATTTTTGAAAGTGCGAATGGGACAGACATTAAGGGACAAAAAAATCTGCCTGCCTTTTTGTTTTCAGTTCAGCATGCGCATCGTGTGTGAAGGATTAAAGAAGCTGGATCCCTTTGCTTAGGAGAAGCTCCTCGGTTTCGCTGGGCCACAGAGAGGACTGAACCTCCCCGATGTGGGCTTTTCTTAAAAAGAACATACAGATGCGGGACTGACCGATGCCTCCTCCGATCGTGAAAGGAAGTTCGTCATTAAGGATTGCCTTCTGGAAGGGGAGCTGGGCTCTCTCCGGGCAGCCGGCTTTGTCAAGCTGGTCCGCGAGAGACTTTGCGTCGACGCGGATCCCCATTGAAGAGATTTCCAGTGCAATGTCGAGCACAGGGTAGTATACAAGAATGTCGGCGTTGAGCTGCCAGTCATCGTAGTCGGGTGCGCGGCCGTCGTGCGGGGCACCGTTTCTGAGCTTGTCCCCGATCTGCATGATACATACAGCGCCCTTTGCGCGGGTAATGATGTATTCACGTTCCTTTGGTGTCTTATCCGGAAAGCGGGCCTCCAGCTCAGTGGTCGTAATGAAATAGATCTCTCTGGGCAGGGTCTCTTCGATATAATCATAGCGGATCGACATATAACGCTCTGTCATTCGAAGAGCACGGTAAACGTCTCGAACAGTATCCTTGAGAGTCTGGAGATTACGGTCCTCCCGCCGGATGATCTTTTCCCAGTCCCACTGATCCACATAGATCGAATGGATATTGTCTGTCTCTTCATCGCGGCGGATGGCGCTCATGTCCGTATAAAGCCCTTCACCGACTGAAAAGCCGTATTTTTTAAGCGCGTAGCGTTTCCACTTTGCAAGAGACTGTACGACCTCTCCGATCCGTCCGCCCTGTTCAAGGATGTCAAATCCGACAGGACGTTCCACGCCGTTGAGATTGTCGTTCAGGCCTGATGCGGGATCGACAAAAAGAGGCGCCGAGACGCGCAGGAGATTGAGCCTTTCGGCCAGCATTCCCTGGAAAAAGTCCTTCACAGTCTTGATCCCGACCTGTGTTTCATGAAGATTAAGTGCCGACTTGTATCCTTCCGGTATCATTGTTTTATTCATAGTCTTCCTCCATGCCTGTGAAGAGCCCGTAAAAAAAGAGGCGTTTCCTGCACAGATCCATACCGTTACAGCAATGTTTTAGTAACCAGGCAGTTTAAAAGGCATGCGATGCGAGCCATTGCGTGCATTGAAAGCTGAATTGTTACCGACAATATAGTAAACAATAAATCCGACAAAAAAGCAACAGTTATACATAAGGGAATATGCAATTTACTTTTTGTTTTCGTTGTTTACCGATTTGCAAAAAAAGGACAGTTTCAGATGTTCTGTGTTATAATGATGACCTGAACCAGGCGCCGTCAGGTATTCATGATGCAGCCGTAAGCACCTGTAGAAGGCAGAAATGAACGGGTTTTTCAGTTTACAAATTTTTATTTTGACAATCATTGTTTTTGTGAGATACTTGAAGGGCTGGATAAGGACTGCCTCTTCAGTTCCGCTTATGCGCAAAATGTGGATAACTTTGTGGATTGTGTGGATATCTTGTTGAATAACATGAGGGAAATGAAGAGTATTGTCAGTAAATATTTTGCAATAACGATTCAAAATTGACGTGACAACAATATTGACCGGCCGGGTCATGGCATTGCGGTATTACTATACCGTAATACCGTGCTGCCGTGGTACAGTAAAAATGCAGTGTGAAAAAACGTGATGGAGGTATGGAATATGTGGGCAGAGGAAAGCGTTTTTTATCAGATTTATACACTGGGATTCTGCGGGGCACCGTATTCAAATGATCACAGACAGGGGGAGGAAATCTCTGATCACAGGATCAGGAAAGTGTCGGAGTGGATTCCTCATATTAAGAAGCTCGGTGCGGACGCGGTGTATTTCTGCCCGCTGTTTTCTTCGGATACACATGGCTATAATACCAGAGATTACAAAAAAATAGATGAGAGGCTGGGAACCAATGAAGATTTCCGAGAGATCTGCAGGGAGCTTCATGAGAACGGGATCCGGATCGTTCTGGACGGAGTGTTCAATCACGTGGGGAGAGGATTTGCCCAGTTTCAGGATGTGCTCAAAAACAGGGAAGGATCCAGATACAAAGACTGGTTCCATATCAATTTTTGGGGAAATTCCCATTATAACGACGGACTCTGGTATGAGGGCTGGGAAGGAAATTATGATCTTGTAAAGCTCAATCTCCGGAATGAGGAGGTCATTTCACATATTTTCGAAGCTGTCCGCTACTGGGTTGAATATTTTGATATCGACGGGCTCAGGCTTGACGTGGCCTACTGTCTGGACAGAGATTTTATCAGAAGGCTCCGCTCCTATACAGATACCCTTAAAGACGATTTCTGGATGGTCGGAGAGATCCTGGGGGGCGATTATAAGGTCATCATGGGTGACGGCAAGCTCCATTCCGCAACAAATTACGAATGCTACAAGGGACTTCATTCCAGCTTCAACAGCATGAACATGTTCGAGATCATACATTCGCTGATCCGCCAGTTCGGATCCGATCCCTGGACCCTGTACAACGGATATCATCTTTTGTCCTTTGTGGACAATCATGATGTGACGCGGGCGGCGACGATCCTGAAGGACAAAAACCACCTTCCGCTCCTGTATGCGCTCTGCTTCGGCATGCCGGGCATTCCCTGTATTTACTATGGAAGCGAGTGGGGCGAAAAGGGAGACAAGAAAAACGGCGATCCATCGCTGCGCCCCTGCTTTGATAAACCAAAGTGGAACAGACTGACTGACTGGATCAGTCAGCTTGCGGCAGCCAGAAAGAAATCCGGAGCACTGTGCCATGGTTCATTCAAAAGCATACTTTTAACAAACAAACAGTGCATTTTTGAGCGGAAAATCGAAGGAGAGCGGGTTCTTGTTGCAATCAACGCCGACAAAGAGGAATATGTCGCCCACTTCAATGCAGGATGCGGCCTTGCAGTGGATCTGATCTCGGGCGAGACCCACGATTTCGGCGGTGGAAGCCGGCTTTCTCCCTACAGTGCCGCTTTCTGGCTGATGGAGAAATGAAACCACAGCATTTATAGCAATACAGGCACAAAAAAGTTTGAAATAACAGAGACTGAATCATAGAGATAAGCTATAATAGAGGAAAAGATAGTTTAAGCGAAAAAGGAGGTGAAGGCAATGGAACTGGCTATGAATGAATTTGCGAAAAGGCTGGGAGCCATGTCTGACCAGGAGATCAGTGCTCTGCATCCGGAAAGAATCAGGTCGCTGGCTGAGGAAAACGAGAGACTCCGGCAGGAGCTGCAGATCCGCGACAATGATATTCTCAGTCATGATCAGGTCTTCGATTCCATTGTCAGCGGAACGCTCCACCTGATTCTGGTCATGTCTACAACTTCCTACAGGGCAGAATTTATCACTTCCAATATAGAGACTTCTCTCGGAGTTCCGAGGGAGGAAGCCATGAGGGACGTGCGGAGGATCGGGAGTTCTTTTGAGGACATCGAGCTGTGCAACGGAAAAGAGGAGATTTATATCCACAGGACAAACGGCGCGCGCAGGCAGTACCTGACTTATGTGATCCATCTGCCTTACGGCAGGTCGGACAGGGTCGCTGTTGTTCTCCTGTGCAGGTCTAATGCCTCAAAGGGAGACCTGGAGGATATGATGATCCGGCAGACGCAGGACGCAAACAGGGCTGCCGGATATTTCCTTGCCAGCATGTCCCATGATTTCAGGGTCCCGATCAATTCGATCTCCGGATTTGTGATGCTTCTGATGAAGAACGCAAAGAACCCGTCCAAGGTCATGGAGTATTCACACAGAATCGGCGTTTCATGCCAGGAGCTTCTCACTACTGTGGATCAGATCCTTGACATGAGCCGGATCGAGACCGGAGATACTGAACTGGATTCCGAGGAATTCGGACTGGGAATCATGCTGGAGGAGCTCTCCACCCTGTTTTCGAGTCTTGTAAAGGCAAAGAATCAGACCTTTATTTTCACTGCGACTGGCATCGAACACGACATTGTCATTGGCGACAAGGCCAGGCTCATGGAGATGCTCCGCAGCGTATTGTCCAATGCAGTCAAGTTTACGCCTCCCGGGGGCAGGGTGGAACTCACCGTGACCGGTACTATGTCGGAGGGTGAGGACACTGTGTCTTTGATCTTTGAGGTCAGGGACACCGGAAAGGGCATGACCAGGCAGCAGGTGGAGGAGTTTTTCAGCGGCGAGATCCCTTCAAACACGGATAATACTCCCGGACGCGGGACCGGCATCTGGCTTACAAGAAAGCTCATCAATATGATGGGAGGCTCCATTTCTGCTCAAAGCAGGGATGGAGAAGGGACGATCATATGGATACGCCTGCGGCTGGGGATCGTCAGCAGCGGCGCGACGCATTTCTGGACCGAACATGGCATCCGGCGCATGCTGGTGGCCAACGGTAATCTCCAGGAGGCTGCACGTATCCGCAACCTTATGATGAGTGCGGGAGTGGATGCCATCAGTACTTCCAGCGGCTACGGGACAGTCAAGCTGATCGAGCAGGCGGGAACAGCCGAAAACGGATTTGATATCGTGCTGCTGGACGAAGAGATGCAGGATATGGACTGGAGGGATGTCGTGGGAAGTGTGCGGGCGATGTCCTGGATCAGGATGCCCATGGTCATTCTGATGAGCTCCCGTCAGATTCGGGACGAGGAGCGCCGCGGCGCCGGCATCGGGCATGTTCTGCCCAAGCCCTTCTATGTTTCCGCTCTGCACAGGCTGGTGGAGCAGGTTTTTGAAAAACGTTCCGGAGAAGGAGATGACGGGATTTTTGAGGATGACCATATTCTGGAAGGTCTGCGTTTTCTCGCTGCCGAGGACAACGCCCTGAACGCAGAAGTTTTGAAGGAACTCCTGGAGGCATCCGGGGCAAGATGCGAGGTCGCCAGAAACGGCCGCGCGGCGCTGGCTATGTTCAGTAATTCCCGCCCGGGTACTTATGATGTCATCCTTATGGATCTTTTGATGCCCGTCATGGACGGATACGCATCGGCCAAGGCCATCAGGGCTCTTAACAGGGATGACGCAAAGGGGATCCCGATCATCGCCATGACCGCCAACACAATGGAGGACGATGTTCAGAAAACGTTTAGTGCCGGCATGGACGCACACCTTACAAAGCCTTTGGACATCCGGGCTCTGACATCGAATGTACGCCGCCTGAGAAAAGCCCTCGAAAAGTAAGCCGGGGATAAATTTCACATCGACGCCAGCCCGTTGCCGGTCACTGTGTGTCCGGTAACAGGCAGGAAGCGGGAAAGCTTCTTAAAAAAGACAGTATCCTTTGCGAACAGGCGGATTTATGTTATGCAGGAAAAAAGTTTCTTTGAAAGACTCAGGGAATGGTTTCGCCGCTTTCTGGAGATCCTTTTTTCAAAGGATGTCCTTGAACAGATCGGTTTAAGCATGCGGGGAGAGGACGCAGGTGGAAATTCCACCGCTGCAGGTGTCTCCGGTGAAGGCAGTGCGGAGCACGAAATAACACAGGAGGAGAGGAAACGGATGATGGAATCTCCCATTGAGAGGCGGCACATATTGTTTTTCGGACGCGTTCAGGGTGTCGGATTCCGTTATCATGCCATGAACGGTGCTCGTCTTTTCGGACTTACCGGCTGGGTTGCCAACCTTATGGACGGAAGTGTTGAGATGGAGGTCCAGGGTCCCTCGGAAGCCATCGACTACATGCTCCGGGAGCTGGGGAATGGCCGCTGGATCCGTGTCGAGAACATGGACACAAAAATTATTCCCGTCGTCAGTGACGAACGGGGGTTTCATGTGAGGGGATATTGATAAAAATATCCTATAAAAGCTGAAAAATAATAAGGCAGTCTGTACGGCAGAGAGCAATTGAAGGGCTCCGGGCTGTACAGGCTGTTTTTTATGCCTGTCTGGCAGGAATTAACAGCCCGGGAGAGTGAAACTTAAATTACAGTAAAAAATGTTGACAATGCGCTTTGGAAGCGCTATGATATCTGTCATGACGGTAATTATTACACGCCGTTCATGCATTTTGTTTTCTGAATTCGACCCTTAAAGGGAAAACACCTTATATTGAATCGTTGGCTGCAGTTAATGGCTTTGTAGATTTTTACATAAGTTATTGTAGTGCGTTCGCTTCAAGATTGTCATTCAAAGACATAAATAAAGCGCAGCGGATGCCAAGGAGGTTAAGGTGAATTCGAATGTATCAAATTCTGAAATGAATCCCGGGAAAGGACTGGCAGCGGGTATTATAGCTCTTGTTCTGGCGGTATCTCTGATCACGGTTTCATATAATGCACAGGCGAAAGAAGTAGGCACTGTATATGCGGTTTCCGGGACATATGAAAGCTCCTTCCGGGACCAAAAAAACGTATACGGCAAAAATCCTGCCCGGGAAAAGAGAAGGCTGACAGAGGAAACGCCGGGATCAATGGGGGAGCCCCCTTCGGAAGAAGCGGAATCCGGCTCCTTTGCAGGTACAGAGGAGGCGTCAGCTTCGGATGATACTGAAGGGGCTGAGGATCCGGCAGATTCCGAAAATATAGAAAACACGAAGAAAAAAGACGATGTCGGTGAAGCTGCAAATTCAGAAAATACTGAAGCTGTCGGGGATACGAAGGATCCAGAGGAGCTTAATAAAACTGAGAATTTAAAAGATCCTGAAGATTTTAAAGAATCCGAAAATGGAGGGGATCCAGAGGAGCTTCCTGATGAGAGAGATTCGGAGGATTCCATTGACAGGACGGCGACTGATGTCGACGGGACGACCGGAGAAGAAGATCGTAAAGAGACAGATGATGATAAGAAAACAAATGCTCTTAAAGAAGCATATGACCATGAACAGACTGATGATCATAAAGTAACGGATGATCATAAAGAGACAGGTGGTCATGAGGAAAATGATGACCATGAAGAAGAGAAGAAACAGAATTCGGTCGAAAACGAAGATTCTTCTTTAAAAAACGGGAACCGGGATACTGAAAATAAAGGAAATACGGACACCCGGGGAAAAAATGACAGTAAAGAGGATGCTTCCGAAAGTACAGAGCATCCGGCCGCTGAAGGAAATATTCCGGATAAGAATTCCGATTCTCTCCCAGAAGACCAGGACCGGGATAGTCAGGAGGTTATAGATGACGAGGAATGGATGACAGATGCCGAATTTGAGCTTGCGTTCGACAAGGTGACAAGAGGAGCGGAAAAGGGCGGGGACAGCACCATTTCCAATCCAAAGATCGTCAGTAAGGCTAATGAGATCGATTATGAGGAGCTGGGGATCGGACATAACGTAAGCGGGCATATCGGGCATACGACACCGATCAACATCCTTGATGATGACAAAAATGATTATGTGGGTATCTGCGTTTCTCCCGACGACAGAGGATGGGCCAAGGGAAAGATCCTTCCAGGAGTTACAAGGGTGACTGATTCGATCATGATCCGGCTCTATTATTATACGATGCTGGACGGATACGGTGAACGGCTGGCAAAGAATTTGGGATTCGGAGACAGGTCAGAACAGGTCGCGGTGGCTGCCTGCCACGAAGCAATGTCTATGCGTTATACAGAACTGGGGGGCGTGGAATATGACCGTCCCAACGTGGGAGGAGATCTAAAGGTCCTGATAAATGCCTACAGGTCGGCGATCGAGTCCAAACCTGTGCCGGATTCCGATAAGGTGTTCGTCTATATCAGCGCAAGGATAAAGGATGAAGGACACTGGAAGCAGGCATACGTATTCGGACGGGAGGAGGATGAGGAAGCCTCCAGCGTTGTACTCATAAAGGTCTCTTCCGATGAGGATATGAAAGCGCGTTATACCGCATATTCGCTTCATACTACAAAAAACGGAGTTCCGGTCACTTTCAGAATGTATTCGGACAAAGAATGCACCAGGAAAGTGACAGTCTATTCGGACGCGGAGAAGACAAAGGTGCTCGACCCTATTCCGGTCGGTTATACAAGTGTCAGCGGACTGAAAAACAAAACTGTTTTTTATTGCGATCCGGGCACCTATTACCTGAAGGAAATAAATACTCCGATGGGTTATGAAAAGCACGAAGACCCTTTTGGACCCTATACGCTTCAGGAGGGTAAGGGGAAAACGATCAGGGTAGAGAATACACCTTATTATGCAAAGGCAGGAATTGAAAAAGTAGATGCTGATAACAGTGAAATAAAGCTGGCCGGTGCGAAATTCGGATTATATTCAAACATTGAAGACGCACGAAATGAAGAAAAGCCGGACGGAGTGTTTACAACAGGTAAAAATGGAAAATCCAACCTGCTCGATGTTCTGGCAGGAAAAATCTATTATGTACGTGAGATAGAGGCGCCCAAAGGATATGAAATAAATAAAGAGATAATAAGGCTTACTATAGCAAAAGAAGTCGGACAGACTTACTTTACAGTGATCTCAAACAGCCCGTTGAATGGATGGGTCAGGGTTCAGAAGAAGTCGACGGATCCGGCGGCGGATCACAGCCCCTACAGCCTCGCAGGCGCGGAATATAAACTGTACGACAGTAGAGGAAAAGATGTTGGAACACTTACTACAGGGGAGGACGGTATTTCCAATACCCTTCTGGTTCCCCGCGGAGAATATACAATAAAAGAGGCCAAGGCGCCGCCCTGTTTTGAAATAGATATTAAGACATATAAAGTCACAGTAAAAGAGGATAATCTGTCGACAGTCGTATCCTCGGAAAAGCCTTTTTATGGCTCGGTGTGCGTCAGAAAGAAATCCAGTGACCCTAAAGCGACAGGGGCGGACTACAGTCTCTCGGGTGCGGTATATAAGCTTTATGACAGCAGCGGAGCCGAGGCAGGGACACTGACGACCGGAAAAGACGGAGTAAGCAACACACTGACGGTTCTGTGCGGTTCATATAAGCTTAAAGAGGTAAGCCCGTCCCCGGGGTTTAGCCTGGACATAGAGACGCATAAGCTTACCGTAAAGGCGAATGCGACCACGACGGTTGATTCGGTGGAACCGCCGCATCACGGTCATGTCCGTGTCAAAAAAATACCGGAGGATCCCAGGGCGGTAAAGGCGCCCTACAGCCTTGCCGGAGCGGTTTATAAACTTTATGACAGCAGCGGGGCAGAAGCCGGGACGCTGACCACAGGCGAAGACGGAATGAGCAACACGCTGACTGTCCTGTGCGGCTCTTATACTCTTAAAGAAGCAAGCCCGTCTCCGTGTTTTAAAATTGATACAACGACATATAATCTTACGGTAAAAACGGATGACACCACAACGGTTGAATCAAAGGAACCGCCGCATCACGGTCATGTCCGTGTCAAAAAAATACCGGAGGATCCCAGGGCGGTAAAAGCGCCCTACAGCCTTGCCGGAGCGGTTTATAAACTTTATGANNAAAGAAGCAAGCCCGTCTCCGTGCTTTAAAATTGATACAATGACATATAATCTTACGGTAAAAACGGATGACACCACAACGGTTGAATCAAAGGAACCGCCGCATCACGGTCATGTCCGTGTCAAAAAAATACCGGAGGATCCCAGGGCGGTGAAGGCGCCCTACAGCCTTGCGGGAGCGGTTTATAAACTTTATGACAGCAGCGGTGCAGAAGCCGGAACGCTGACCACAGGCGAAGACGGAATGAGCAACACGCTGACTGTCCTGTGCGGCTCTTACACCCTTAAAGAAGCAAGCCCGTCTCCGTGTTTTAAAATTGATACAACGACATATAATCTTACGGTAAAAACGGATGACACCACAACAGTTGAATCAAAGGAACCGCCGCAGAAAGGCTATGTCCGTGTAAAGAAATTATCTAAGGATCCAGAAGCAGACAGTGAGCCCTACAGTCTTGCCGGAGCAGTCTATAAGCTGTACGACAGTGACGGTGCTGAGGCGGGGACGCTGACGACCGGAAATGATGGTATGAGCGGCACGCTGACTGTCCTGTGCGGTACATATACGCTGAAGGAGGAAGAGCCCTCTCCGGGTTTCAGATTGGACGTGGACACACACAATCTGACAGTGACTGCGGAAAAGACCACTGTTGTAGAATCTGCAGAGCCTCCCATACCGGGAAAGATAACGATAAAAAAGGTATCTTCAGAAGAAAAGAACGAAAAAGATCCTGATACCATGCCCATAAAGGGTGCGGTCTATACACTCTATAAAACCCTGGACGACGCAAGACAGGGGCATGCGGGGGCAGGAACCTTCACGATCAAAGAAGACGGGACAGCCAATGTCATCGAGGTTCTGGCGGGAAAGACCTATTACATAAAGGAAACAAAGACGCCGGAGGGTTATCTTGAGGATAAAGAGATCCACGAAGTCAAAGTCGAGTCCCTGACTGAGACAGCGTGCGGAGGCAGCGAGGATAAGCTGATCTTCGGTGGTGTGAAGATACAGAAACGGGATCTTGAGACGCTAAAGGGAACAGCACTTGGAGGAGCTACGCTGGAGGGGGCGGTCTTTAACATCTATAATGACGGAGAAAAGTCTGTCTATGCCGGAAAAAAGAAGATTCTTCCCGGAGGGAAGGCTCTGACGTTCACGACTGACAAAAACGGGTACGCGCAGACAGATGAACGTGCCCTGTCCTACGGATCCTATAGAATCGAGGAGGTCACTCCTCCGGAGGGTTACCTGAAAAAGGGAGCTTCTGCCGTACGTTTTAAAATACGTGAAGACAAAAAAATCGTCGATCTCACAGGTGATGCTAAGACATCTGTCGCCAACCAGGTCATGCGCGGCGATTTTTCAATCCGAAAGCTGGACAGCTATTCCCAAAAGCATATGGCGGGCGTGACATTTGAGATTACCGGTTTCGATTTTGATGGAAATCCTCTGGAAACTCACAGGTTTACAACGGATGAAAACGGTATTTTTGAAAGTACGGCGGCTTTTGCAAAAATGAGGAAGAACCGTACGAAAAGTAAGGAAAGCTTAGCAAGCACTACTGATTTATCGGAAGGCACAGCAGAAGAGGAAGAGAACGGACGCATCTGGTTCGGGATCGGCTCGACCCCGGATGATTCTATGGGAGCGCTCCCCTTCGGAAATTACCACATCGAGGAGATCGAAGGAGAAAATAATCAGGGAAGGAGGATGTTTTCGGAAGACTTTTCCGTTTATTCAGATATGCAGCGTATTTCGCTCGGAAATGTGGAAAACACTTTGAAACCATCTCTCGAGACAGAGCTTTTAGATGAAGACGGAGATCATTTTGCGGACAAAAACGGTATTGTGAGGCTGACCGATACTGTGACCTATGCAGGAATGGAGGAATATATCGGAAAAAACGTTGCCTTTCGTGGAGTGATCTACGTAAAGGAAACAGGCCAGCCCCTTCGGATAGGGGGAAAAACGGTAGAGTCCAAAAAGGTTAAGAAGATTCTTTCTCCTTCGGGAATCGTACAGCTTGTATTTACTTTTGATGCCTCTAAGACAAAGGGGATGACGCTTGTCTGTTATGAGTATGCCTCTGAAAAGAGTGACAATATAACAGAAGGCGGCGGTTCTGATGATCCGGCGCACGATTACATTGCAGTACACACTGATCCTGATGACGAGGCACAGACGGTTCACCTTTTAGAAATAGAGACTGATGCCAAGGATCTGTTGACCGGTCTGCATGTAGCCAATGCACAGGAAGGGGCTGTGACAGTTGACCATGTCACCTGCCGGGGGCTGATTCCTGGAACAGGGTATCTTGTAACAGGTTTTCTGGTAGATAAATCGACCGGAAAGCCGCTTCGGGATAAAGAAGGAAGAAAAGTTACCGCAAAGGCTTCTTTTACGGCTAAAGCACCCGTGGAGATCATCGACCTGACATTTACCTATGATGCATCTCTTCTTGAAGGGACCACTGTCGTAGCCTTTGAGCAGCTGTATCTGGAGGGGAAAGGGACGCCGGATAATCCTGACAACCCTGACAACCCGGACAATCCTGACAA
>DEPS01000019.1:52826-58569 GCA_002358875.1 Lachnospiraceae bacterium UBA3386
CCGGACAATCCTGACAACCCGGATAATCCTGACAACCCGGACAATCCTGACAATCCGGATAACCCGGGCAACCCGGATACGCCCGGAAATCCCGATCACCCTGATGAGCCGGATACTCCTCCGACACCTCCGATCGCAGTCCATGAGGATGTGGAGGATGAAGATCAGAGCATTCATTATCCCTGGATCCGTACATTTGCAACAGGAGCAGATAAGGAGACAAGAACGATCACTGCAGAAGGAATCGCTGCAGTCCATGACCGTGTAATCTGGAAAAACCTCGTTCCCGGCCTTACTTACCGGGTCAGAGGAACTCTGATGAGAAAAGATACCGGGGAGCCTTTTAGGCTCGATGGAAAAGAAGTCAGAGCAGATACAGAATTTACGCCTTCGGAAGTTAACGGAGAGACAGAAGTTATTTTTAGATTTGACACTTCGCAGTTAAATCTGAACAGTGGGGAAGACGATAATGAAAGCGGGAGCACTGCAGATGACATGGAAGATAAAGCAGAACAGGAGAGTCTGAGCCTGGTTGCCTTTGAAAAACTGTATCTGATAAGATCAGAGAATTCTTCCGGCACGCAGGACCCTCAAAGTCAGGAAGACGGTAATGGAGTCCACGACCCTTCTGATGAGACCAAAGATGACGTCCCGGCTGCAACTTCAACAGATCTGCCTGCAGCCACTCCGTCAGATTTTCTGCTGGCATCACACATGGATCTTGAAGATGAAGCACAGACTGTCATTTTGAAGGAAAAAGAACCTGAGGAGCCGGAGAAACCTGAGGAGCCGGAAAAACCTGAGGAACCCGAGAAGCCTGACAAGCCGGAAAAACCCGAGAAACCGGAGCAGCCGGAAAAACCCGAGAAACCGGAGCAGCCGGAAAAACCTGACAAGCCGGAGCAGCCGGAAAAACCTGACAAGCCGGAGCAGCCGGAAAAACCTGACAAGCCAGAAAAGCCTGAGAAACCCGACAAGCCTGATCAACCGGACAGTCCCAAAGACTCTGGCACAAAGACGGGCAAAAGGAATGTGACACCGGCCTCCCCGCACACGGTCTCTACAGTTTCCGGACCAAAGACGGGAGATGATACTCAGACAGCTTTCTTACTTGCAGCTTTCTTTTCTGCGCTTTTTGCAGTCATAGCTGTTATTGTAAGGCGAAGGAAAGGGCATAATACGGATAAAAACCAATAAGCTGATGTTTACACCAGGGGTGTAAAGACTGATCAGGACGGCAGGACCTGTCTTTGTAAAAATAAGACGGGTTTTGCCGTTTTCTTTTATGGATAGATGCCAGATGTGATATACTGTTACTGGTTGCAGGCGGCTGTGATTCTTGTTTTTTTCGTTGATTTCCAGGATGGAGGATCAACAGAAGCACCAGTGATCCGTCATCATATCTGTTAAATAGATCATGCTGGATGGAAAGGCTGCACAGCCGGGTTATCAGATTCGATAAAACGAAAGGCAGAGGGCATGGAACGACAAAGACCACGCGGCAGAGAGAAAAACGTGACAGGACAGGGAACCGGACTGGGGCGCAGGGGAAGCGGACTGGGAACGGGGCCGGCCGGTTCAAAGGACGGATACAGCAAAAGAGGCAGCTCTTCCGGAGGGGGAGGAGGACGGGTCACCCGCGGCGCGGGACTGAGCATTCCGGTGATCATCATTGCCATCATCGTATATCTGTTTGGCGGCGGGAATCTTCCCGGGTCGGGGGGCAGCGGCGGCACTGCGTATTATGACTATGGCAGTGCGGGAGAGTCGTCAGGAGGAAGCTTTGGCGGCCTGTCCGGAAGCGGAGCACAGGGTATGTCCGGGGAATCAGGGTCAGCGTCAGGTTCTGCCGCGGGATCAGGATCTGCCGGTTCCGGCAGCCAGCAGGGAAGCTGGCAGACAAGCGGCGCGACCGGAGTGCTCAGCGATTCGGTTGTGTCCGGATCGAGGGAAAAGCGCACGAAGATCTTAGGGGACGGTAAAGACGTCGTCACGATTATGGTCTATCTGTGCGGAACGGATCTGGAATCACGAAGTAAAATGGCGACCTCCGACCTTCAGGAGATGGCTGCCGCTGATATTTCCGAAAATGTGAATCTGATCGTTTATACAGGCGGCTGTGGACGTTGGAACAACAACATCATCAGCAGCAGGACCAACCAGATCTACCAGATAAAGACTGTGAATGGGCGCACCGGGCTTGTTACATTAAACGACAATGTAGGGGCGCTTCCCATGACGGATCCCTCCACTCTGACATCATTTATTAAGTACTGCGCAGAAAATTTCCCCGCAAACCGCAACGAACTGATCCTCTGGGATCACGGATCAGGGTCGGTGGCAGGCTACGGATATGATGAAAAATTCAAAAACAGCGGCTCCATGAGCCTTTCCGCCATCAATAATGCCTTAAATAATGCCGGAGTTACCTTTGATTTTATCGGCTTTGACGCCTGCCTGATGGCGACAGCAGAGAATGCCCTGATGATGGACAAACATGCTGATTACCTGATCGCTTCCGAGGAGACCGAACCGGGTATCGGATGGTATTATACAGGCTGGCTCAATGCTCTCAGCAGAAATACATCCATTCCCACGACACAGCTTGGAAAGCGTATCATCGACGATTTTGTAACGACCTGCGAAAAAAGGACGCCCGGCCAGGGTACGACTCTTTCTCTGGTCGATCTGTCAGAGCTCTCCGCCACCATGCCTGAAAAGCTCTCGACCTTCGCAAAATCCGTGACCAGATCCATGAAGGAAAAGGATTATCGGACGATCTCAGGCGCCCGTAAGGGATCCAGGGAATTTGCCCGTTCTTCAAGGATCGACCAGGTCGACCTTGCGAATTTTGCTGACAACATGGGCAGCAAAGAGGGAAAGGAGCTTGCTGATGCCATCCGCGGAGCGGTCAAATATAACAAAACCTCACGAGGGATGACCAATGCATACGGTCTGTCGATCTTTTTCCCGTATCAGAGCACAAGATATGTCGACAAGGCCGTGAAGGAATATGACGCTATCGGAATGGATTCTGATTACACGCAGGCTATCCGTGCCTTTGCCAGGATGGAAGCCGGAGGGCAGGCAGCAGCAGGCGGTTCTTCCGGCGCCTCTCCGGTCCCCTCTCTGTTTGGAACTCTTCTGAACGGAAGCGGCTCCGGTTCTGCCTACGGCGGCAATGGATCTTACGGCAGCTACACGGGAACTTCTCCCTATGGTTCTTCCGGCGCTTCCGACGAGCTGATCGGAGAGCTGCTCAATGCTTTCCTGGGAGGAGACTACAGTTCCGTCGGCGGTCTGACCTCCGGTAATACAGACTTTCTCTTTGACAGATCAATTACGGACGAAGACACGCTTCAGTATATTAAAGAAAACCACATCGACGCATCAGCACTGTACTGGACGGAAAATACGGATGGAAGACCCATCCTCACCATGTCTGAAGAGCAGTGGGGGCTTGTACAGTCCCTCGACCTTAATCTTTTCTATGACGACGGAGAGGGCTATATTGATCTTGGCCTTGATAATATCTACAGCTTTGACGATGAAGGAAACCTTGTTGCAGACGAAGGAAAGACCTGGCTGGCCATAAACAGCCAGATTGTCGCCTATTACCACCTCGACACTACCGAGGACGGAGATAACTGGACCATTACCGGACGCGTCCCCGCCCTCTTAAACGGAGAACGGGTCAATCTTATTGTCGTTTTTGACAATACGAATCCTAAAGGCTATATTGCCGGCGCACAGATCGTATATGAAGAAGCTGACGACGACGCCCTTCCGGTCGTGGCGAAGAATCTGACTGAGATCAGGGACCAGGATAAAATCGACTTCATCTGCGATTTCTACTCCTACGACGGTAAATATCAGGACAGCTACATGATGGGGGAGCAGATGACAGTAGACGGCAGTCTGACGATCAGCGACGTTACCCTTCCTGACGGAAAAGTCCGCCTTACCTACCGGCTGACCGATATCTACAACCAGGCATACTGGACCGAGACCATCAGCCATTGAATCTGATCGGCAGAGTTCACCGTAGAAACAGAGCGATTTAAAAATGTCCAATATTTCGGAAAATCCTGAAAAACAAAGAACAAGGGGATCTGCAGCATGGATCCCTTTCGCCTCCTACCTCACGACCGGGCAGTTTGCCGGCCTCCGCGGCGGATTTGTGCAGCATTGCGGCCCGACTGCTGCGGCGAATCTGATCCGGACACTAGGGAGAAGACTCTGCCTTTCCTTATATACAGACCCGGCAGAAAATGATGATGCGCTGTTTCTGATGTGCGCGGATGTCGGAAGACGCATGGGAATCTACTGGAACAGAAGAGTTTTTGGCCGTTTTGGCGGCACTTCCAATTTCCTGACAGGAATTTTTTTGCGGAGATGCCTTAACAAAGCAGGTTTACATGGAAAGGTGAAGGTACGCTTCCACCCGTGGATCACCCCTGATGCCGTCGCAGAGGCTGTTGACCGGGAGGCTGTCGTCTATCTGGAGGTCATGTTCCATCCAAAGTATAAAAACCACCATATGATCTGTTATTCGTACAGGTATTGTGATGAGGATACACAAAAGGACGCAGGACGCCTCTTCCTTCTTGCGGACGGATGGACGCCCGGTCCGGTATGGATCGACGAAAAAGAATTAGGGCGAGGACATTTTCTCACAGTACAGATGTCATAAAAGATCATCAGATACCTGATGTTTTTGTTCGATTATAGAAACCCGCTGTTAACCGCTAAAAACAGCGGCAGACAGCGGGTTTTTGAAGATCGTATAATTTACATCCTTTCTGGCTGCAAGCGTCAATGTGCTACTGCCGTACAGTTGGCAGGTATACCGGGGACACTGCAGGATCATGGCTTATGCAGGGGCAGCGGACTGCTTCAGGGCCAAAGGATCGGTCCCCTGAGGTCACAAAAGTATTCTTCCGTCAGGAGAAAGGCAGACACGGCAGCCATCCTTCACAATATACAGGCACATGTTTTCAAGGTCGGCATCTCCACCTGTGAGGATCGCCTGGGCACAGAGATATTTCTGCATCCTGGAAAGAACTGTCGTATCAGTTTTCCTTCCGCTGAGCCGTCCGGGCGTACTGTTGTGCCGCAGATCGGCGAGTTTTACCTTCGCGGCGATCGGATTATTCTTAAGACGTGCCACATAATCCAGATAGGGAGTCCCATCGTCATGTGTCAGGAGCGCAAGCGCATCGGTCACCTGGCGGGGGAATCCCTCTCTTACAATATCATCCAGCGTTTTTTCTGTGTCCTCTACAACATCATGCAGAAGCGCTACACAGATTTCCTCCTCTGTTTCCATCTGCTCCGCCAGATGAAAGGGGTGGAAAACATAAGGAATCCCGCCTTTGTCTTTTTGATTCTTATGGGCTTCAAAACAAAGCTCCAAAGCTCTGTTTGTTAATGGTGTATACAGCATTATTCCTCCTGCCTTAGAGACCGGCCTGCCAGGGCGAGACCCTTAAATCTGTCGATTGAAAATATATAATTCATGACATTATTCCGGGCGAAATCTTATATTGAAATTTTATCACACAGCCTTTAGATCATCAATTGATTAAAAAAAATTAAAAAAACAATTGACACAGGCAGGCGAGTCGTGGTAATATACATTCGTTGCGGAAAACACCACAAAACACTTGCTGGCATAGCACAGTCGGTAGTGCGTCGCATTGGTAGTGCGGAGGTCACGAGTTCGATTCTCGTTGCCAGCTCT
>DEPS01000019.1:58626-65622 GCA_002358875.1 Lachnospiraceae bacterium UBA3386
TCAGGGCTTTTTGTTGTTCAGGGGTTTTTGTTGTTCAGGGCTTTTTGTTGTTCAGGGCTTTTTGTTGTTCAGGGGTTTTTTTGTTGTTCAGGGGTTTTTTGTTGTTCAGGGGTTTTTTGTTGTTCAGGCAGCAGTTTAGATCTCGACAACATACTTCAGAATACATTAAGGCATAATAAGGAGGAAAAAAATGACATTGGAAGCTGGAATGAAAAACTCGGTAACGATCACGGTGACGGATGCCATGTGCGCAGATGTTCTGGACAGTCAGCTCCCCCGGGTTGATCTGCCTCACGTTTTCTCTACGCCAAATATGATAAATCTGATGGAGCTTACATGTGCGGACCTGATTGCACGCAGTATCGAGAACGGCTATGGTTCAGTGGGAATGGCGGTGGATGTTAAACATGTTGCGGCCACACAGGCGGGAAAACAGGTGACCTGCGAGGCGGAGCTCGTTGAGACAGATGGAAGGAAACTGCTTTTTAAAGTTACTGCTTTTGATGAAAACGGAAAGATAGGCTTTGGTACGCACAAAAGAGCCATTATAAAAAAGAAATAATAATAACTGAAAATATCGTCACGTTTATATAAAAAGGCGTAGACAGTAACGGATCGGTTTTTTTGCCGATAAGAAAGGTTGACACTTTTTCTTCATAAATGTAACATGATAGAAAAGCAGCAGAAGGAATGGAGCAGAAATAATTTCATGCACCTGCCCGGAGACTGTAAAAGACAGTAGAGGAAGGCAAAAGAGAATCGTAAAGGTCATAAAGAACAGTCCGTCGTTATTTATGATCAGAACCATCATAGATGATTTTTGTGGCTTTTGTTTGAGAATTCACTGTGAATTCTCGCCGGGTGAAGTGCCGCATATGCGGCAGGAAAAGGAGGTAATATTGAAAAAAAGAAGCAGGTTTTTGTCCCGGATCCTGGTACTGCTGATGATCCTGAGTATTTTCCCTGCGCAGGTATTTGCTTTTGAGGATGATTACCCGGATGCCGGACTGGAACAGGAAATCGAAACCGACGGGACGGATGACGAAGAAGAAATTCTTTCGGAAGATCAGATTCAGGAAGATACCGGGGAAGAAGAACCTGTGTATGCGTCTTACGAAGAGGATTACTCCTCGGGGGCGGATGAACAGGATGAAAATTCCGGCCAGCTGTCATATTCGGAGGAAACCCTTGAAGACGGGCCTTCAGAAGATGACAATTTTTCGGAAAATGAGTCTATCGGTGCAGAGTCTTTAGAAGAAAAAGAAGATGTTCAGTCTTCCGAAGACCGGCAGGATCCGGCTTACGGACAGACTGTTGAATCTGAAGTACCTGAAGAAAGTACGTCTGATTCTTTAACGGGAGATGCAGTTCCTGAGAGCAGTTTTGCAGACGATAGTCTTCTTTATGAAGAAGGGTATAAGGAGGAGCTGAATCAGAATGAAGTGATGGCCGGTGAGAATGCAGGTACCGGACATTCCCATGACACGGTCACATTTGCTACCTGGACAGACCTTGGTTCGCTTCCCGACACGCAGGGCAGCTATTTCCTGCAAAATGATGTAACTCTGGCCAGCACCTGGAATGTTCCGGCCGGACAGACCAGAATCTGCCTCAATGGAAAGAGTATCACATTTACCGGCCAGAGTGGAAGCGTGATTTCCGTCAGCAGCGGTGCTGATCTGGAGCTGTATGACTGCACGGATACTCCCGGATCCATCAGGGGAAATAGCAACAATTCTGTCGGTGTGAACGTTTCCGGCGGAAATTTCACGATGAAGAACGGTGTGATTACCGATAATAAAGGCAGCAACGGCGGAGGCGTATATATTAAGAGCGGCGCCTTTATAATGAGCGGCGGCAGTATCACCGGAAACAGAGCGGACAAGGGCGGCGGAGTGTACTATGAAGACGGGAAATTTGGCCTCTCAGGAAATGCCAGTATTTCCGGAAACTTCGCGGGAACTGCAAACGGCGGCGAAAAGGGAGATGTATATATCTGCAATTCGAAGCTCATTACAATTGAGGGGAGTCTTACCAATACGGATCAGATCGGAATCGAGATGCAGACTCCAAGGGTATTTACCAGCGGCTGGAACAAAACAGGTAAAGATCCTAAACCTTATTTTGTAAGTAAAGACCCGAGCCTTTTACTGGATCTCAACGTAAAAAAGGAAGTCCTTCTCTTTAATTACAGGACTGTGATTTATTATGCAAATGGCGGTACCGGAACCGTGCCGACTGATCCCAAATCAGGTACTTATATTCCCGGAGACAGTGTAAAAGTTCAGGGAAATACCGGAAATCTTACAAAGGCGGGATTTACCTTTGACTGCTGGAATACGAGAGCGAACGGAACAGGTACAGACTATAAGCCGGGTCAGACTTTTGCTATATACCAGAATATTCCTTTATATGTAAAATGGAAGCCAAACGCTTCATTCACAGGCTCGCCGACGCTTTCAACCGGACTGACCTACAGCGGCCAGCCTTTGAACCTGGTAGAATCTGATCCTGAAACTGTTACAGGCGGTACGATGAAATACAGTACCGACAAGAAAAACTGGTATACAAAGGATGATTTCAAGGCGGTCAAAGCGGGAACTTATCCGGTATATTATTACGTAGAAGGTGATTCCACCCATGGAAACGGAGGAAGTGCCGATGATCCTTACGGCGGAGGAAATTACTCTGTCACCATTGCAAAGGCACAAATTACTCCCGTGGTCATTGTTTCGGATCATGTATATGGAAAAAAGGCTTCTTTGAAGGTTACAGGAAACACTGGAAAAGGTAAGGTGAGCTATACCTACAGTACAGATCTGGAAGGTGTCTACTCGAGTACAGTTCCCGTAAATGCCGGAACTTATTATGTAAAAGCAAGTGTCGCAGCCACGGCAAATTACAAGAGCGCGACTTCAAATCCTGTGCAGTTTACCATTACCAGGGCAAATATTACGATCAAAGCGGACAATAAGAGCAGCGCCAAAGGAGACTCTCTTAAAGAACTTACCTACAGTGTATCCGGAGAATATGTTTCCGGTGATGATCTGGGTGTGACTTTAAGCACAACAGCTAAAAAGACTTCAGCGGTGGGAACATACCCGATCACGCCCGCCTGGAAAGAAAACCCGAATTATAATGCTACTCTCAAAAACGGTACATACACCATTACCGACAAGATTACAGCCTATGAGAAGAATAAGGCAAAGATCAGCCTTAATTCTGCTTTCAAGGTTAAAATGAACGGTGCCTATGTTGTGACCTCGTGGGGGAAGGTTTCAAATGCCTATCGCTATGACATTTACGCCGCATACTGTGGTCACAATTTCAAAAAAATCAAGTCCTTATACGGAAACAGCAGGACAAGCTACAGTTTCAGGAAATTAGGAGGAAAGAGTGTCAATCGGAAGAGCAACGTCAAAGTATATGTCGCTGTCTACCGGAAGGTGAGAGAAAAAACCACAAAGATCACAAATTCCATCGAAGGACACATTGCTGGAAATAAAAGCAGCAAATATACGAATGTAAAGGAAATAAGTCTTTCGAAAACCTCCTATACACTTGGTACCGGAGAGACTGTTTCCATAGGGCCGTCAGTCGTTCTGGAAAATGCAGGCAAAAAGCAGCTTTCCAGCAGCCACTGTGCTCAGTTCCGATATGCTTCATCCAACACTGCTATTGCCACCGTGACCGGAAAAGGTGAAATCACTGCAGTCAAAGCCGGTACGTGTTATATTTATGTTTACGCCAAAAACGGAAACGCTAAAAGGATAAAGGTTACAGTGCAGTAAACGAACAGCAGTACAGGACAAGCTGCAATTAATAACAGGGCCAGGAAAGTATTGAACAAAAAAGAACAGCCTCAGGATGATCAGTAGATCTTCCTGAGGCTTTCTTTTTGAATTCCGTATTGTTGGCAGAAGGATTCAAGGTCTGTGCTATTTCTGATCAGCATTACCTCTGTGAAACTGCCCGTAGCTTTGTCGCAAAAGCCGGCGACCTGCTCACCGGTGCATATGCTGCACCGAATGGCAGGTTCCTGGCGGGACGGGTCGTAGGAGAAACGACTGTTCCGGGGAGATTGGGAGGATTTCTTTTTTGAAAAGAAGAACATGGAAAAAATCCTTTTAAAAATATTAACCTGAAAATCTGTTATTTCAGGAAGCCGTTTATGATCTGTTCTTCAGCTTCAGCTTCTGTGAGACCGAGAGTCATAAGCTTGATGATCTGCTCACCGGCGATTTTTCCAATGGCTGCCTCATGGACGAGGGCTGCTTCTGTACTGTTGGCCTCAAGGGAGGGAACAGCAAGGATCCGGCCTTTATCCATAATGATGGAGTCGCACTCGGTGTGGCCGCTGCAGGCAGCGTTGCCAAAGACACACAGATCAAGCTTCTGGAAGGAGCTGTCGCGGGCGACTGAGCGGGAGACGACGTCCGCGCTTGAGCCGTCGCCGTTTAAGTAGACCTTGTAAATACTGTAGGCATCCTGCGTTCCATGGGTCATGAGGCGCTCGTGAACGATCAGACGCGCGTTTGGCCCCAGTTCTGCTTTTGTATCACGCTTTGTGGAATCGACACCTTTGATCTGCACCATCTCCATTTCCATGACGCTGTTTTCTTCCATGTAAACTTCAGTGCCGGGGTTCAGAAGACGTTTTCCAGTGCCGTCACCGGAGCCGTAATGCTTTTCGACATACTTGACTTTGGCGTTTTTTCCGATAAAGAAGCGGTGAATGCCGTCATGCTCTGAATCCTGCACACCGCAGTTATCAATGCCGCATCCCGCGACAATGACCACGTCGCTGTCTTCTCCGACATAAAAGTCGTTGTAGACGACTTCCTTGAGGCCGCTCTGGCTTAGGACGACGGGTATATGGACACTCTCGTTCTTTGTGCCCGGTTTGATCCTGATATTTATACCGGATACATTCTCTTTTGAAGAAATGTCGATATTTGCGGTGTTATTGCGGACGGCCAGTTCTCCGTTCGCCCTGATGTTGACGGCGCCCTCGGGCACTTTATGCAGATCCGCGATTTCCATCAAAAGGCGTTTCTGGATCTCATCTATTTCCTTAACTTTAAGCATATAAGATTTCTCCTTGTTTATGTCTGTCACATCATCTGCTCTTTAGTACCTTGCAGGCTTCAATTGCGGAAGATGTTCCTATCAGGGCCGGCAGGATCTCGTCTTTAGAACCGTGCCTGGCTATAGAGCCTTCACGCAGCACAACGATCTCGTCGGCAATTTCGAGGATCCGCTCCTGGTGGGAGATGATAATGATGGAGCTGTCATGGATCCGGGTGCGCATTTTTTCAAAGACCTGGATGAGGTTCTGGAAACTCCAGAGGTCGATCCCGGCCTCGGGCTCATCGAAGACAGAGAGACGGGTGCTGCGCGCCAGGACAGTGGCGATCTCGATTCGCTTGAGCTCTCCTCCGGACAGGCTGGCATTTACTTCGCGGTTTATGTAGTCCTTTGCGCACAGGCCGACTTCGGCCAGGTAGGTACAGGCATCCGCAGGGGTCATCCGGCGGCCTGCCGCGAGACGGATCAGGTCAAGGACCTGAATGCCCTTAAAACGGACGGGCTGCTGAAAGGCAAAGCTGATGCCTGCCTTTGCCCGGTCTGTCACGCCCAGCTCTGTAATATCCTTACCGTCAAAAAGAATACGGCCAGAAGTGGGCTTTTCGATGCCCGCTATGATCTTTGCGAGTGTGGATTTTCCGCCGCCGTTGGGACCGGTAATGACTACGAATTTATTGTCTTCAACTTTCAGGCTGATGTCGTTAAGGATCTCTTTCGGTCCGGAGCCGGACCTGTTTTCCTCAGCGACGCCAAATGAAATATTCTGAAGTTCCAGCATAATAATAAGATCTCCTGTCTATAGTTAATGGATGCCTGTAGTTAACGGATGCAAGGGTAAAATCATGTTTACAGCATAAGCCGATTATAAAAGAAGAATGTGCAGTTTGTCTATACTAACGGAGTTTGGGCACAGTATGAGTAAAGGTACAAAAAAAGGCAGGGGGAAGCGATAAACTTCCCTCTGCCCTGTGATCAAGTCAGAGACACTATATTGCGGTAATTATATTACAGCACGTCGTTGCGCTTAATGTAACCGGGCTGGCCGGGCTCTGCCATGATCTTATTCTCGTGAATGATCTTGGCAAATTTGTCGACGACCTGGTTCTGGATAACGACGTTCTCACCGATCTCAGCGTGAGCCAGGACGATGCAGCCTTTGATGACGGCGCCCTTACCGACCTTGACACTGCGGCCGATGACGGAATCCTCGATGAGACCGTGGATCTCGCATCCGTTGGAGACGTAGGAATTCTTGACATCCGCCTCATCATAGATCTGAGTCGGGCAGGAATCCGTGGTCCTGGTATAAATCGGCCAGTCGGAGGTGAAGAGGGTTGCAGACTCATCGATGTCGAGCAGATCCTCATTTGCCTTGTAATAAGTCTCAAGGTTTGTGATAGGAGCAAAGAAGCCGTGGTGTTCAACCGCGCGGACATTGAGCTCGCCGCACTTGGCGTTGACGATGTTGGCCAGTGAGTACATGGAGGAGGTATTGCGGGCTGCCTCGATCAGGTCGAGGAGGAGATCCTTCTTCATGACGTAGGATTCCATGAACATGTCCTTGGCATCCTCATCGCCCAGGTTGGGGGTGATGGCCGTGACCTTGCCGTCGTCGATTGTGAGGGCGTTGCAGGTGGAGTAGCCGTCTTTCGCATTGAAGACCTTGTGGTAGAGCAGGGTGACATCAGCGCCGGATTTCACATGCTCGTCAAGAAGCTCCTGGTAATTCTGTGCGAATACCATGCAGCTGGGGGCGATCACGACATACTTCCTGGACTGGTTGCGGATGTTGTCGATGTTCGAATAGAAGGCGTTGATGTTCGTGTTGTAGATCGGGTTGACCAGATCTTCGTCCGGAACAACGATCTGGATCTTGCCGCGCTTGGAGTTGATGTTGTAGTGACGGCC
>DEPS01000019.1:65657-65821 GCA_002358875.1 Lachnospiraceae bacterium UBA3386
TGGCGGCCGCCGCCGATATGAGCAACCAGGGGACGGGGCTTTTTGGAGATATAAACCTGGATGTTATTGATGCCGCTGTTGCTGAAATTGGAAAGCGGGAAATCAATAATGCGGAACCTGCCAAGGAAGGAAAAAGCGCCGATCGGACGGTAGTCCTGCATGCC
>DEPS01000019.1:65872-80853 GCA_002358875.1 Lachnospiraceae bacterium UBA3386
CCACTTTATGTTCCGGAGAAGATGTTACGATACCGAATGCTTTTGCCATTGTTTTTTCCTCCCTTTACACGTCCTGCGCCTGGAGCAGGATCTCTTTGCTGTCGGCGCTGCCGATGACGGCGCCGGCAGCGATCTTGACGTTATCTGCGACCAGCGTCCTGGTGACGACTGCGCCGTCCCCGACGACGACGCCCGGCATCAGAACGGAATCAATGATCTGTGCGTCTTTGCCGACTGTCACGCCTGTGAAAATAACGGAGTTCTTGATCTTGCCGTCGATGCGGGATCCCTGCGTGATGTAGGCGCGGTCGATCTCGGAATTGGGTCCGACATAGGCAGGAAGTCCCAGAAGACCGGAGGAATCCTCGGTATAGATCTTCCAGGTAGGATCGTCAAGGCTCAGCTCGCAGTTGTCGTCAAGCAGATCCATGTTGGCTTCCCACAGGGAATCGATGGTTCCGACATCCTTCCAGTACCCCTCAAACTTGAAGGCAACAAGCCTGTCGCCGCCGTTCAGGAGAGTCGGGATGACGTTCTTTCCGAAGTCGTGATCGGAGTTGGGATCGTCCATATCCTTGACCAGGATCTCACGGAGTCTCTTCCAGGTGAAGATGTAGATGCCCATGGATGCAAGAGTGCTGCGAGGGTTCTTGGGCTTCTCCTCGAAATCGACGATGTTGTCCTGGTCATCAGTGATCATGATGCCGAAACGGCTCGCCTCTTCCATGGGGACAGGCATGACGGCGATGGTGGCTGCCGCGTCCTTCTCCTTGTGGCAGTCAAGCATCTTGTCGTAATTCATTTTATAGATATGGTCGCCGGAGAGGACCAGCAGGTACTCGGGATTGTAGCTGTCGATGAAGTCAATATTCTGGGAAATCGCATCGGCAGTGCCGCGGAATACCTCGAGACCGGAATCAGCCTTCTCACGGGGGGTAAGGACGAAAACACCGCTGTCCTTGGTATCAAGCCCCCAGAGACCTCCCTTTGCAACATAGCTGTTAAGAAGTACGGATTCATACTGGGTCAGAACGCCGACTACATCGACGCCGGAGTTGGCACAGTTGCTCAGGGGGAAATCGACGATGCGGTATTTTCCGCCATAGGACACTGCAGGCTTCGCCACTTTGTTGGTGAGGTCATGCAGACGACTTCCCCGGCCGCCGGCCAGGATCATTGCTAACATTTCGGTTTGTTTCATAATGAGTCCTCTCTTTCCTGGATAATAGCAACATGCAGAGGCTGAACAGTCACTTTTTACGGTGGACTGCGCCGCTTTCAGGATGTAATCCGTCCGGGCTTCGCCAGGTATCGGATTCAACTTATTCATATTGTACAGGATTTAAAGCACAAAGTAAATAATCATTGTGACTTTGCATAATTTTTTTATTAATTCAAAATGAGCTGTGCGGGCTTTTGGACCGGCCGGGAAATAAATCCATACTATGATTTCATATAAAATAATGGTATTATCAAAGAAACCGCAAAAGGGCAGAAGAACTGTCAGAAAAATATGACTGCTGTCAGAACATTTTGAGAATAAAAAAGGAGTATTATATGCGAAAATGCAGATACTGCGGAATGCCCATGGAAGATGATGATCTTTTCTGCACGCGCTGCGGAAAGCCCGTTGATACAGAAGCTGTTCAGGAAGGCTGTGAAGAGAAAGAGAACTTTAAGGATATACTGCCGGAGAAGGGCAGCAGAAAGCGTATCACCGCAGCTGCCGCGGCGGCGGTAATCCTGATCGTTTTTTTCATTGCAATCTCTAAAGGGTTTTCTGGCCGGGACCCGGCAGCAGGCGGGCAGCAGAACATTGCGCAGGCGGATGAAGGACCGGCAGCCCGGGAGAATAATAAAGAGGGGGAGAATACCGCCTCTTTGCAGGAAGCTTCGAAGGAGGCTCCCGGAGAGGATGATCTGAAGACCGGAGAAAGCAATAGCCGGGAGGAGATAAGCGGGATCGAGCAAATCAGTCCGGAACAGGAAGAACAAAAAAAGCAGGAGGAGCAGCAGAAACAGGAAGAACAAATAAAGCAGGAGGAGCAGCAGAAGCAGGAAGAACAAAAAAAGCAGGAGGAGCAAAAAAAGCAGGAGGAGCAGCAGAAGCAGGAAGAACAGGATATGCAGGCCATGCAGAATGATGATTCAGCGGGCGGCGCCGGAGATAACACCTATATTCTTCCCGGAAGCGACAGCAGGTATTATTCATGGGGCGATCTGGATGCTCTTGACAATGATACTCTTCAGATGGCTATCAATGAGCTCTACGCCAGGCACGGGAGACGTTTTGAGACGGAAAGTATCAGAACCTATTTTGAGAATAAATCATGGTATAAACCGTCTCTTGATCCTTCTGCGATCGACGGGAATGAGGATGTCTATTTTAACGAATATGAAAAGGCAAATTACCAGCTGCTGATCCAGGTCCGCGGTGCGCGCACGGCGCCGGCTCCGGTACAGGATAACGGGGAAGATAATGCTCAGACAGGCGATGTGGGAGACTGAGCTTTAAACCGTATTTGTGCCGCTTGCGCGGCCCAAATTGCCTGATCCCATCGGAGAATCCCGTTCCGGGCTTTCTCCGTCAAATGCGGAACATTTATTGAATGCCGCACTGATGTGCGTCATGGGGTATAATTGTGATGATAAAAAATAAAAGATGGATATTCGGGCTGCTCGGGGCGGTATTGATCGCTGCAGGTGCTTTTTGTTATTATTACAGCCTTCCTGAACAGAGGGCAGAGCGTCTTTATGTCAGGGCGGAAAATGCTATGCAGGAGCTTCGTTTTGAGGAGGCAGAGCAGATTTATGATGAAATACTTATGATCCTTCCTGAAGAAGAACCTGCTCTGAAAGGGAAAATCTCTGCACTATTCGGACGGGCGGATGCCCTTGCAGATTCGGCAGAGCTTTCAGACCGCACGGCTGCCTGTGGGCTTTACAGGGAGATAATTCAGATAGAAGAAGAACACGGATTCCCGGAAGAATCAGAGGGTGCAGGAGGATATGACGGAAACCGTGAAGATGGGGCGGCTGAAAAGCAGGATACCTTAAAAGAAGCAAATGCCAGGAAGAAGCTTACTGCTCTGGAAGAGAAGATCGCTGCAGCCTTTGAGTCCGTTTCTTTTGAGACAGTCAGACAGGATCGATCGGAAGCGGTCATGCGCCCGGACGGAACGGAGGTTCCGTTTATCTGGTATTATGATCTGGTCCAGGTCACCGACGATTCATATCCTTATTCCGAAAGGATAAACTCTGTACTAAGACAGCAGATGGACGCCTTTTTTTCCGGGAGCCTGCCCGGGAGCGATAAAAATCCTCCCGCGGCTGCCGCAGGGCAGTCAGGAGAGGATGATTACCGTGATTATGTGGGTGAAGCTGGCGTCTATTCAGAAAACGGGCTTTTGAGCATCCGTATGGCGCATGTCAGGGCCCAGGGAAAAAGTATTGCAAATTACTATTGCGGGATGACGTTTCGTCTGTCTGACGCTGAGCCGCTTCTGCTCATGGATGTTGTAGGAAGAAACGGCCCGGGACTGAAAAAACTTGTTCAACGAAGACTATGGACATTTCTGAAGGAGCAGGGTTACCGCTCTGTTTCCAGGGATGATGTTGAAAAATATGTCGAGAGTACGGAACCGGAGGATTTTCAATTTTGTATACGAAATGACGGTGAAGTCTGTCTGGTCATAGATCAGCAGATTCCGTTTTTCTCATTTGCACAGGAAGTCCTTGAAATTCCCCTGGAATAAATAGTGCGTCACGCGCTTCGTTGATCCCATCGCCGTTTTCGCCTTCGCGAAAACGCCTCGGGATTCCTTCGTGCTTGTGCGCTGCGGCATCGGGTATAAGTTTTATATTTCGTCCAGAATCCTGTCAAGAATTTCGATCGATCTCTGCTCGCTGTAGTAAAGATGATCCGGCATATTGGAAAAGAAGTCGATAAAGCAGGCGATGATGTCCGGTTCACGCAGAAAGAGACTGCTGAAGGTTCCACAGCTGTTGGCAAACAGGAAGGAGGCGCAGCTGTCTTTGATCCAGATAAAGGATGATGAGGACAGCTCGCCGAAGCTCTCTGTGATAAGTCTGAAGCTGATCCCGTATTTTTTTACCGTGTCCCGAAAGCGGCATATCAAAGAGACCCTGTCGTTTCTTTCGAAAGGCACAAACATATCTGATAAAAATTGGGGAAAAATTCCGTTATTCAGATAAGTACGGATCCCCTTCTCAGAAGCAAGTACGGTTATCGAGCGGGAAGAAAAATATATTCTGTTTCTTTCTTTTAATTCGAGTGAAAGATTAATAAAAAAATCACGCTCGGGAAGATCCTTCTTTACATATTTGGACAGCAGTTCTTTTGCCAAAAGAAAATTCATGCAGGGAAATGGATGGATCAGGACCGCGCTGTGGCTGGAATACCTTTTTTCCCTGTCGATCAGTACATTCCTGTAGTCAAATGTTTCTTTCGTCATCTGCATACAGGAATTAATAAGATTTGAAAAAATCTTATCTATAAGAGTTACGGACTCCGCATGACAAAGAAGGATCCCGTACTGAAGATCGTCAGAAAACTGCAGGGCATAACTTCCGGTCAGTACGATACAGGGAAAAAAGGAATAATCCGGGTTTTCCTCCCTGTTTCCCGAATAGTAATAATACAGCTGATAATTTGGCAGCTGTTTAAAAAGAGGAATAAGGGAGCTGATCAGATTCAGGTTATTTACTGCGCTTTTGTCGGAATCGGGTCCCTTGTCAAGAGCGATCACATGCTGGATCTGAAAACTGTCCGTACAATTAATACCTGCACAGAGAATCCTCAGAAGATTGGTGAACTGCTCTTTAGGCTGAAGACGAATGTGCAGAAAGCCGTTTTCTTTTTTCATTTCCTGCTGCAGGATATAACCGCAGGCATTGAGTATCCTTCCTGTCCCGCTCAGGGCGACAGGGGAGGAGTCATTTTCCCTCAGAGAGAAGACGGTGGTCTTAAGCTCAGGTGCTGAAGGAACAGGGGGAGTTTTCAGGCAGGCCTTCAGGAATGACAGAGTATTCTTTCTCCTCCGGTAATTGTCAATACCTATTTCCGTGATTCTGTAGTTTTCCATCAAAAGAGAAGATTCTTCCGGGGAAAGCTTCAGAAATCCGCAGATATCTTTTACAAGGATTTCAGAAGAAGGCTTCCGGGTACCGTTGATGATTTTATACATCGTGGAACGGTCAATGCTGCAGTAAGAAGCCATCTGGGAAATATTGGCTCCTTTTTTTGCGACAAAGAAAGAGAGCTGTTTCGAAAAAACATTCATGTTGACCTTTGTCCTCCGTAATAGTCCTGCTATCCCGGTTTGTATGCTCATTTAAATGTGACAGCGAAACGGCTTTTTATTTGCCGATTATATTTAAAAACTTTAATGCGATAGCGCATTGACGTATTATCGCTTTATTATATTATCACACCAAAATAATACAGTAAACAGTATTGATTATAACAGGTAAGTTGAAAAAAAGGTGAAAGTCTTTTCCGATTCCCGGGTTAAGACCGGCTGCAACGACATTCTGAAGCTGATCAGCTGCAAAAAACAATTGAAAGAAAAGAATAAATCTGGTAACATGTTTCACTACGTTGATGGCGTTTAGTTAATTAGGTAAAGAGAGGAAAAGAAATGGCAGATCTGGAAAAGATTTTGAGAGAAGTAAGTTATCCTGGAAGAGGAATCGTCATCGGAAGGAGCGCGGACGGCAGAAAAGCTGTAATTGCTTATTTTATTATGGGCAGGAGCTCGAACAGCCGCAACAGGATTTTCGTCGAAGAGGGAAACGGTATCCGCACCGAGGCTTTTGATCCTTCCAGGATGGAGGATCCGAGCCTGATCATCTATGCTCCCGTCCGTGTGCTTGGAAATAAAACGATCGTCACCAACGGCGATCAGACTGATACCATCTATGAGGGACTTGACCGCCAGCTGACCTTTGAGCAGGCCCTGCGCAGCCGTGAGTTTGAGCCCGACGCACCCAACTATACGCCCAGGATTTCCGGCGTTCTGCATGTTGAGGGCGGAAATTACAATTTTGCCATGTCTATCCTTAAATCGGACGACGGAGATCCGGCATCCTGCCTGAGGCAGACTTTTGCCTATGAGAAACCGGCTCCGGGACAGGGACGTTTTATCTCTACCTATCAGGGAGACGGAAATCCCCTTCCTTCCTTCGCAGGTGAGCCGGTGAAGCTCGTTTTTGATGACGCTTTTACAGCGGACATCGACACATTCGGAAGCCGTATCTGGGAAGCTCTCAATGAAGACAACAAGGTATCCCTGTTTATCAGGTTTATTGATATTGAGACAGGAGCATACGAGAGCCGTATCTACAACAAAAATAAGTAAAGTTTTTTTAACGGGATACACCGGTATATTTTAAATGCTTTAAGGAACAGATTTATTAGTTTTATCAAGTTTTTTTACTGATTTTGAGAAGTGTTTTTATTGTTTTTGCGAAGCATTTTTAAAAGGAGATAATTTTTATGAAAGAACTTTCGCTCAAATATGGCTGCAATCCCAACCAGAAGCCTTCAAGAGTGTACATGGAGGACGGAAGCGAGCTTCCGATCACGGTCCTGAACGGACGTCCCGGCTACATTAATCTTCTGGATGCGCTCAACGGCTGGCAGCTGGTGAAGGAGCTTAAGACTGCGACCGGGAAGCCGGCTGCTACCTCCTTTAAGCATGTCTCTCCTGCAGGCGCTGCGATCGGCCTGCCGCTTTCCGAGGTGGAGAGAAAGATCTACTGGGTCGAAGATGCGGGAGAACTGACACCTCTGGCAAGTGCTTACGCCCGTGCCCGCGGTGCCGACAGGATGTCAAGCTTTGGCGATTTTATTTCACTGTCCGACAAATGCGACGCATGCACTGCGGCTCTCATCAAGCCGGAGGTTTCGGACGGCGTTATCGCGCCCGGATATGACGATGACGCTCTTGAGATTCTGAAGGGCAAGAAGAAGGGCAATTACTGCATTCTTCAGATCGATACAGATTATACTCCTGCCCCCATCGAGAAAAAGCAGGTATACGGCATTACCTTCGAACAGGGCCGCAACGAGCTCGTCGTCGATGATGCCCTGTTCTCCAACATCGTGACAGAGAACAAGTCTCTTCCTGATGCTGCACGCGATGATATGGCGATCGCCATGATCACTCTCAAGTATACCCAGTCCAATTCTGTCTGCTATGTCAAGGGCGGACAGGCGATCGGTATCGGCGCCGGACAGCAGTCCCGCATTCACTGCACACGCCTCGCAGGCCAGAAGGCCGACAACTGGTACCTGCGCCAGTGCCCCAAGGTCCTGAATCTTCCCTTTAAAGAGGGTGTCCGCCGTGCGGAACGCGACAATGCCATTGATCTCTACATCGGGGAGGAATACATGGATGTCCTTGCCGACGGCAGGTGGGAGGCGCTCTTTACCGAAAAGCCTTCAGTCTTCACTGTTGAAGAAAAGAAAGCCTGGCTGGCCGGAAATACAGACGTCACTCTGGGATCCGACGCCTTCTTCCCCTTTGGGGACAATATTGAGCGGGCTTACAGGAGCGGCGTAAAATATGTCGCCCAGCCCGGCGGCTCCGTCCGCGATGCCGACGTCATCGCTGCCTGCGACGCCCATGACATGGTCATGTGCTTTACCGGCATCCGCCTGTTCCACCACTAAGAGAGTCAGGAGTGAGAAGTCAGGAGTTAAGGGATAGGAGTTAGGAGTTTTAGGAAGTTAGGGGATAGGAGTCAGGAATTTAGAGAATGTTGGGAGACAGGAGTTTTAGGTTGCTGGGTGTCAGGGGCCTGTGGCCAGGGAAAAGGAGATGAACAGATGCGTGTCGGAACCGGATATGATGTCCACAGGCTTGTCGAGGGCAGGAAGCTGATCCTCGGCGGCGTGAAAATTCCATATGAAAAGGGCCTTCTGGGCCATTCGGACGCGGACGTCCTCGTGCATGCCATCATGGACGCCCTGCTCGGGGCAGCGGCCCTGGGGGATATCGGCCTCCATTTTCCGGATTCGGATCCCGCCTATGCTGGCGCGGACTCGCTCCGGCTCCTTACCCGCGTCGTGGAGATCCTCGCGAAGAACGGATACCTGGTTGAAAACGTCGATGCGACCGTGATCGCCCAGGCCCCCAGACTCAGGCCCTATATTGACCAGATGAGGAAGAACATCGCGGATGCCATGGACGCCGACATCAGCCAGGTCAGCGTCAAGGCGACGACCGAGGAGCACCTCGGCTTCACAGGCCGCGGCGAAGGCATCAGCGCCCAGGCCGCCGCCCTCCTCTCCTCGCCCCGGGACATGGCTTCCCGCGACATGGCCTCGCTCCGCGACATGGCCATGGCTGGGGGCGGCTGCCCCGCCGGAGGCTGTCCGGGGAGCTGTCCCTACGGAGGCTGAACCTGGGCTTTTCGAGCTCTTGTCCTTTTGCCTGCTGTAGATCTGTTCAGACGGGTCCAGAGATAGAAGACATAAAAAGCCTTCCCCTTGAGGGGGGAAGGTATCCTTCTCCTGACGGAGAAGGGCGCGAAGCGCCGGATGAGGTGTAAATCACCCCGGTGCAGGAATTGACGGCATTTTTGATTTCACACACATAAATAATCAGGAGCTATTGATGATCAGAATTTACAATACAATGTCGAAACGCAAAGAGGATTTCGTGCCGCTCCGCGAGGGAAAGGTCGGAATGTATGTCTGCGGACCCACCGTCTACAACCTGATCCACATCGGGAACGCGCGGCCCATGATCGTCTTTGACACGGTGAGACGTTATTTTGAATACAAGGGCTTTGAGGTGAATTTTGTCTCCAATTTCACGGATGTGGACGACAAGATCATCAACAAGGCAAACGAAGAGGGCGTCGACGCCAGCGTCATCTCCGAGCGCTACATCGAGGAGTGCAAAAAGGACATGGCAGCGCTCAATATCCGTCCCGCGACGACCCATCCGAAGGCGACGAAAGAGATCGATGGCATGATCGCTATGATCCAGAAGCTCATCGACACGGGGTTTGCCTATGCTGCCAAGGACGGGACGGTCTATTACCGCACCCGTAAATTCCGTGATTACGGCAAGCTGTCCCACAAGGATCTCGACAACATGCAGACCGGCCTGCGCATGCTGGCGGTCACCGGCGAGGACCAGAAGGAGGATCCGCTGGACTTCGTCCTCTGGAAGCCCAAAAAGGAAGGCGAGCCCTACTGGGAGTCCCCCTGGTGCCAGGGCCGTCCCGGCTGGCATATCGAGTGCTCCGTCATGAGCAAGCGCTACCTGGGCGACACCATCGACATCCATGCGGGCGGCGAGGATCTGATCTTCCCCCACCATGAGAACGAGATCGCCCAGTCGGAGGCGGCGAACTGCTGCACCTTCGCCCGTTACTGGATGCACAACGCCTTCCTCAACATCGACAATCGCAAGATGTCCAAGTCGCTGGGCAATTTCTTCACCGTCCGCGACATCCTGGAAAAGTACGACGGGCAGGTCATCCGCTATTTCATGCTCTCGGTCCAGTACCGCAGCCCCCTGAATTTCAGCAGGGAGCTCGTGGAATCCGCCAAGACCTCCTACGAGCGCATCGTCAACTGCGCCGAGAACCTCCGCTTCCTCTTGGAGAAGGCCGGAATCACAAAGGAGATTTTGCAGGAAGCCGCTTTAGAAAAAAAGGATCCCGCTTTCAAGGCGGAAGCTGCCTCGAAAGAGGAGTCTGCAGCTATGACGCAGGCCGAACAGGCGCTCCTTCCCGAGGCCGATGCCTTCCGTGTCCAGTTCGAGGAGGCCATGGACGACGACTTCAACACGGCAGACGCCATTTCCGCGCTCTTTGAGCTGGTCAAATGGATCAACAGCCATGCCGATGGCCAGTCCTCCGCCGCCTTCCTGAAAAAGCTCTATGAAGAGCTCCAGACCCTGGCGGATGTCTGCGGCCTGATCCTGGAGCGCGACAAAAAGCTCGACGACGACCTCGCCTCCTATGTGGAAGCCCAGATCGCCGCCCGTCAGGCGGCAAGAAAAGCCCGCGACTTCGCGAAGGCGGACGCCATCCGCGACGAACTCAAGGCAAAGGGCATCATCCTCGAGGACACAAGGGAAGGCGTCAAGTGGAAAAAGGCCTGATGAAAGGAAACTGAATGCAGAAATCCCCGAAGGACAGGAAGCGTTCCCAACAGGAAAGGATAGACCATCCTGACCGGCAGCAGTCCGGACAGGAAATCGATTCAGGCGTGGGAAACCTGCGCCTGATGGAAAAAACAGAGGAGGGCGGCAGCGCTGAGAAGAGCGCGGCGCCCTCTTTCCCGACAGAAGAAATGTCTGAAAGATCGGAAACAGAGGGAATCTCTGAAGCGTCGGGAATGCCGGTAATCCGGGATATGTTTTCCCTTTACGGCATGAAGACGGATCTCAGGACCTATTCGCCGCTGGCGCTGGCTTTTCTGGGTGACGCGGTCTATTCCCTGTTTATCCGGACAACCGTGGTCGCGAAAGGAAACCGGCAGGCTGAAAAGCTGCACAATGAGACGACGAGGCTGGTCCGCGCCGCGAAGCAGGCGGCCATCGGAAAGGCAGTTTACGACCTTTTGACGATCGAAGAGCAAAAGGTTTACCGGCGAGGGCGAAACGCCAACCCCATGCACCACGCCAAGGGAGCCTCCCTGGAGGAATACCTTCAGGCCACGGCTCTCGAGACCCTCTGCGGATACCTTTTTCTGGATGGAAAAACGGATCGCCTCGCGGAGCTGCTCAGGACAGGCCTGGAGCTGACAAAGCGCAGGAACGGCGACCCGCTGCTGTAAAGCCTGTCGGAGCAGGCACGGGAAGGCAGCTGGTAAAAGGCAGGAACGGCAGTGCTTTGCTGATTTTTTTTGAAAGGAAACTGTAAATATGCAGGACAGACGCAGCGACCAGGCAAGAGGTGATTATAAAAACCGTTACAGCGGGAATGATTTCGAATCCGGCAAAAGGAACAAGGACCCAAGAGACAATAACCCCGGATACAATAGCCGGAAAGACAATAACTCCGGATACAATACCCGGAAAGAATATTATTCCAGAGGGTCTGACAAGAGGGACGAACAGAGAGCCTATGGTGCCGCAGATTTTGACGAAAACAGGATCGAGGGCAGGAATGCGGTTATCGAGGCCTATCGGGCGGGCAGGACCATCGAGAAGCTTTTTCTTCTGGAAGGGCCTGCGGAGGGCGCGATGCAGACCGTCCTTAGCCTCGCGAAGGAAAACAGCACGCCGGTCCGCTTTTGCAGCCGCCAGAGGCTGGACCAGCTCTCCCAGACAGGGAAGCACCAGGGTGTGATCGCCCAGGCAGCCGCCTTCCGCTATGCTAAGATCGAGGATTTATTCGCAAAAGCCGCCGAAAAGGGTGAGGATCCCTTTTTTGTCCTGCTTGACCGGATTGAGGATCCGCACAATCTGGGCGCCATCATCCGTACCGCCAATCTGGCTGGCGCGCACGGGGTCATCATTCCCCGTGACCGCGCTGTGGGCCTGACCGCGACCGCGATCAAGGCATCCGCCGGCGCCATCCACTACACGCCCGTCGTGAAGGTGACGAACCTTGTGCGCACGATGGAAGAACTCAAAAAGCGCGGCCTCTGGTTCGCCTGCGCGGACATGGGGGGCACGTCCATGACGAAGCTCTCTCTGACCGGGCCGATCGGTCTTGTGATCGGAGCAGAAGGGACTGGCGTCAGCCGCCTTGTCAGGGAAAAATGCGACATGATCGCCTCCATCCCCATGAAGGGGGAGATCGACTCCCTTAACGCCTCCGTAGCCGCCGGAATCCTGATGTATGAAATTTTGAGGCAGCGGGGGTAAGGGTGGAATGAGGCAGGAACACAACGACCAGCTTTGTGATGAAACCCGCTGTGCGGCACGCAGCCGGCGCGGCGGATGAACGAAACGGCAGGCCATTTCATTTCGTTCATCAGCAAAAAAACCAAAGAAAAACCAAAGAAATACTTAAAGAAACCGTATATACATATATATTGACGCTCGTTCAAAAGAGAGTTATAATTGTTCTGCCTGGAGTTTGAAAATCCGGAGAAGGACAGGAAAGGAGGGGTCATGGAAGACATGGATAAAAAAGAAATAAAAGAAGTTATCGAGTGGTGCGATGAAAAGGGCCACACAGAACATGAAATTCTGGAACTGATCAGAAGGATCGTCGGCGCAAAACCGAGAGAAGAAGACGCATGAGGCAGGAATACTACGACCAGCTTTCTGATGACGAGCTGGTCGCGCTTTCGAGGGAAGAGGACGATCGGGCGACGGAGACGCTGATGGGCCGTTATAAGGAGATGGTGCGGGGGCGCGCCAGGTCCATGTTCATTCTGGGCGGCGATTCGGAGGATCTCATACAGGAAGGCATGCTCGGTCTTTTCAAGGCTCTTCGGGATTATGACTGCGGGCGCGACGCGAGCTTTGCCACCTTTGCGGCGCTCTGCGTCTCCCGGCAGATGTACACCGCCATCCAGGCCTCGGGGAGAAAGAAGCATATGCCGCTGAACACGGCGGTCTCCCTCAACGCGGCGGCCGTTCCTTTCGGGGACCCGGAGGAAGGGGAGGGAACGGAGCTGGGCGAGACGCTCTCCGAGGAACTGGTCACCCTCTTTGCTTCTGCCTATGGAGAAAATCCGGAAAAGGTGCTCATTGACAGGGAAAATCTTGAAAATCTCCAGAAGCGGATCGAGACGGAGCTCAGTCCGCTCGAAAAGCAAGTGCTCGACCTGCACCTGACGGGCATGAATTACGTGGAGATTGCCCATATTTTAAACAGGGATGAAAAATCCACCGACAACGCACTCCAGCGCATCCGCGCAAAAGCGCGAGGATGGAAAAAGCAGGAGTCGTCTGCGAATTCGTCAGGGAAAAATGCATGAGAATCCCGTGTCTTCAGAAAGGACCGGGATTTCCAGGCTCAACTTATGCAAAATAATGTGAGCCGGGCATCTGAAAAGTGGCTTAACGGGAGGCACCGCGCGATGGAGGCGGGAGAACCAGGATGAAAAAGATTGGAATCGGATACGAGGACTACAGGGAATTCATCGACCAGGATCTGTACTATGTGGACAAGACCCTTCTGGTCCGGGACATCCTGGAAAAAGGCGGGAAGGTGACCCTCCTGACCAGACCCAGGCGCTTCGGGAAGACGCTGGGGCTCTCCATGCTGCGCACTTTTTTTGAACTGGAGTATGACCGCAGCGGAAATATCATTGACAAAAGGCGGTTTTTTGAGGGCATGGCAATCATGCGGGAGGATCCCAAAATCCTCTCCAGGATGGGAGAGTATCCTGTCATCAAGCTGAGCCTGAAGAGCGCGAAGCAGCCGGATTTCGAGACCGCTTTCCTTGTACTGAGAAGGGAGATTATCGGGGAATTTTCGCGGCATGATTATCTTCGAAGGTCCGAGAACCTCACGAAGGAAGAAAGGACGGATTTCATCCAGCATCTGCGCCGGGAAATCGAATGGCGGGAGCGGTCAAAGACGTTTAAGAGCATTGAAGAGCGCAAAGCGGCCATCGGCGAGGAAGCCGCTGGTTTCTCCATCGCCCTGAAAACGCTGTCGGAGCTCCTGAAAAAACACCATGGAAAAAATGTGATCATTCTGCTCGATGAATACGACGTCCCCCTGGAGAACGCCTGGCAGGCGGGCTTCTATCCGGAGATGATCTCCTTTATCCGATCCCTGTTCGAGTCCGCGCTGAAGACCAACGACGCGCTGGAGTTCGCCGTCGTCACGGGGTGCCTGAGGATCAGCAGGGAGAGCATCTTCACCGGCATGAACCATCTGGAACTTGTTTCCATCCGTTCGGGCGATTTCGATGAGGCATTTGGCTTCACGCAGGAGGAAACCACGAGGATGCTCCTGGATTACGGGCTTGCCGGAAAGGTGGAGGAGGTTCGGGAATGGTATGACGGGTATCTCTTTGGAAATGAGGAGATCTACAACCCATGGAGCGTGACAAAGTACGTGAAGGCACATCTCTCCATGCCGCAGGCTTTCCCCGAGCCCTACTGGTCCAACACCTCCTCCAACTCCATCGTAAAAGACCTGGTCCTTCGGGCGGATGAAAAGACGAAGCAGGAGCTGGACACTCTGATTGCGGGCGGGACAATCGAGAAGAGGATCCACGAGGACATCACCTATGCGGACATCTACGCTTCGGACGACAACCTCTGGAACTTCCTGTTCTTTACGGGATATATGAAAAAGGTTTCCGAGAGGCAGGAGGGAGAGGATGTCTACGTGACCATGTGCATCCCCAATCTGGAGATCCGGAGCATCTATCGGTACCAGATCCAGAGATGGTTTGACAAGATCGTTAAGACGGCTGACCGGGCGCAGCTGTACCGGGCGGTCCGCGAGAAGGACACGGCGCAGATCGGCAGGATCCTGACCGGCCTCCTCAAGCGCTCCATCAGCACCTTTGACAGCGAGGAGGGCTTCTATCACGGCTTCCTCCTTTCCATGCTGCTGGAAATGCCGGATTATTCTGCCAGATCCAACCGCGAGGAGGGCGACGGCAGGCCGGATGTCACATTATACCCAGAGGACCCGCCAGAGCCGGCCTACCTCTTCGAATGCAAGGTTCGGAAGAAATTCAGCGAGATGCAGGGGGGGCTTTCGGAGGCTTTCGATCAGATCCGGACAAAGCGCTACGAAGAGGGGATCCTCGACGAGGGCTATGCCGGCGCCGTCTCCTATGGCATCTGCTTCTGCAAGAAAAGCTGTATCGTGGGGCTTTATCAGGCATGACGCGCCTGTCCCCAAACGTCAGAAACGCTCAGGAAATACTCTAATGCGTTCTTATAAGAGATGGAGGCGGGAGATGATGTAGAGGAGAAACAGCAAAGGACGAAGACATGAGGTTTTCTGTTCGCGTTCTCAGGAGGGCGTGAACTGTAACGATTCGTTTGTCGTGTGGTTTCAAATGCATA
>DEPS01000019.1:80858-84927 GCA_002358875.1 Lachnospiraceae bacterium UBA3386
TCAAATGCATATTTTCAAATGCATTCGAAACTATGCATTATTCGCGAAAACTATTATTCTTTTCAGCCTGTTTTTCTGTTATAATCATTTTGTATCCTTGTGCCTTTGACTAACTGCTATAGGATGGAGAACAGGTCATTATGGTGCGCTCCTGCAAGCAGCCGGGGCTTTCCCAGACGATATTGGAAAGGTTTCATCCTGGCGGCTATGCAGAAACGGGGGACTGACCTCAGGGGCTGGCGAGAAAGCGCCTAAAACAGCCTGCAGCACTGTGATGAAGAAACAAAGCCAAAAATTCATCAGGTTTTTCACAAAAAGGGATTGACAGCCATGCGGAACAGGTCTATACTCGCACAGCACAGCACAGCACAGCACAGCACAGCACAGCACAGCACAGCACAGCACAGCACAGGATAACTGTGCTCTTTTTTTGGAATATTCATATTTCATTGTGATAGATAACCGTCGAATTCCGGCGGGGTAATTATACCCTGTCAGGTTCGGCGGTTTTTTGTGTGTCAGCATTGAGAAGCGCAAGGGACAGGCAGATCAACGGACGATGTGAGTTTGCCTGTAATTGGATGTTGATCGAGATGGACGGGAAGAGAAATGGAGGATCATCTGTGAGACGCAACCTGAAAAGCCTGTTGGTCATGTACTTGACCCTGAGTATTTGCTTTGGCCGGATCAGCGCCAATATTTGGGCTGCGGCGGCTTCTGCGGACAAGGCCGGGATTCACAACAGTGAGAGTGCTGACGGGCAGGAGGCTGAATCCGAAGAGAAGCGGCAATCCGGGCATGAGTCTGAATCGAAAGAGAAGGCTGAATCAAAATCAAAAGCTGAGTCTGAACGGGAGCCTGAATCAGAAGCCGAACCGGAAACGAAATCCAAATCGCAGACAAAATCTGAATCGGAAGCTGATCCGGAGCAGAAATCGGAATCGGAAACCAGGTCGGAACAGGATCCCAAGTCAGAATCAAAATCTGAAACTGAATCCAAACCGGAATCCAAATCAGGATCGGAAACTGAATCCAAACCGGAATCCGATCCGGATTCAAAATCTGAAGAGGAGACCGATTCGGATCCAAAATCTGAAGAGGAGACCGTTCCGGATCCGAAATCTGAAGAGGAGACCGATCCGGATCCAAAATCAGAAGAGGAATCCGATCCGGATCCAAAATCAGAAGAGGAGACCGATCCGGATTCGAAATCTGAAGAGGAGACCAATCCGGATTCTAAATCCGAATCGGAATCTGAAACGGAGACAAAGCCGGGATCTGAAGCTGAGTCCGAAGCCGAGTCAATACCGAAATCCGAATCGAAATCTGAACAGGAAGCCGATCCGGAACAGGAATCAGATAAGGAATCTGAATCTGAATCGGAAGCCGAACCTGCAGAGACTTCCGAACCCGTCCAGTCCGGGGACCAGTCGGAGGGTGCCTCCGGGACGGGCGGGACGGAAGCAGACCAACCCGAAAACCATACAGAAGACCAGTCCGAGAGCATGCCTGAAAACAAGTCCGCCCTGACGGAGAAGGAAGCATCCCCGGAAAGCCCTGCCTTTGAGCAGAGCGCAGTTGTGGATGGAGTGACCATAACCGTCACAGCGCCGGAGGGCGTGTTCCCCGCCGGATCTGTCCTGAGCGTGGAGAAGGCGGCAAAGAAGGAGCAAAAGGATGTAGAAAAGGCGGTGGGTAAGATCCGGGACAAGGATACGAACGTCGCTTTTTCCTATACCTTTGACATCAAGGTGCTGGACGTGGACGGTAATGAAGTCCAGCCGGCAAACGGAGAAAAAGTTCAGGTGCGTTTTGCGGCGGCTGACGTGGCAAACGAGAACCTGAACACGGAGGTCTACCACGTCTGTGAGAACCGGTCGGGCAGGCTCTCCGCCGAGAAGCTGGAGGTGACGCAGGATGTCACCAGGGGCACCGGCGAAAAGTCCACCGCCGTCGTGGAAACGGACGGGTTTTCCTTCTACACGGTGGAATTTACCTATGATTTGAAGCAGTACGTCCTGCCCGGCGGCAGCAGCGTTGCCCTGTCGGAGATTTTGGAGGCCGTGGGCCTTTCCGGCGAGGTCACAGAGGTTTATGTCAGCAATGAGGCGCTGTTCTCCGCGTCCGATGAGACAGGAGAGTGGGTCGTCACGGCAAACAAGGCGTTCACCTCCACCGAGTGGCTGAAGGTCACGCTGGACGGGGTGGAGTTTGAGATTGTGGTGACGGATGACGCGTCAGTCGCCAGCGTGACCAGCGGCGGAACGACCACGGAATACAGTGTGCTTTCCGACGCCGTGAGCGCGTGGAACAGCGCGGCCAGCGGCGCGACGCTCACGCTTCTGGCGGATGTGACCACAGGCAGCACCATCAAAGTCACCGGGACAAAGACCCTTGACCTCAACGGACATGGACTACTTAGGACGGGGTCCGAAAATGCGGCCTCGGTGATTTCGGGAGTAAATGCGCCAACACTCACGATCATGGATTCTCAGCCGAACACAGAACACTATTTGACACTGAATAACTATCGTGCGACGGGTGTTTCAAGCAGCGGAACTGAGAGCATATCAGGCGGTACTGGAGTTGTCAAAGTTACCGGAGGATATATTTCCGGAGGCTATTATGCGCGAACAACTGGGGATTATCATGGAACTGCACTGGATTTTACAACAAATGGAGGTAAGCTTATTGTAAAGGGTTGTACCATTATTGGAAACAGGAACGAAAGTGTCACTCATGGCGGTACGGTAAGTGTCTACCATGCAGATACCTCTGCCATCCTGTCCGGTACAAAGGTTCTATATAATTATTCAGGTTTCACAGGAGGTGTCTGGTCTTCCGGAGACGCTACAGTCACGATAAACGGTGGTGCCGTACTCTCTCATAATGTTGGAAGGTGTGGCGCGGCATTTTACTTTTGGAACGGCAACGGAGTAAAAACCCTGGGGGACTGCACGATCACGGATAATATTTGTGACAACAATACGCGCGCAGTGCAGTCTGAGCACTCATTAACATTCAAAGGAAAACCTGTCATCAAAAATAACAAAAACGGAAATAATGTAAGCGCTGATGTGCTTCTCTGCAAGGCGGGACAGTTCACGATTGATGGAGAGTTGAGTGAAGGCGCAGAAATCGGGTTGTATTGCACAGTTAATAATTTACCGTGCGTTTTTACCAGCAACGTATGCAGTGAGAGTAATCTGGCGAAATTCTCAAGTAACCGTGATGAAATGATGGTTGGCCTCAACGCTGATGGAAAAGGAGTGCTCGGAACGCCTGTTGAAGTCACCTACAAGGTATCCCACGGCACATGGTCGGATGACAGCACGGCAGACAAAACGGAAACCGTTGCCAGCGGAGCGGTACCAACCAGCGTACCCACCGGCATGAAGCCCTTCGACGATTACACGGGCGGAGTCTGGGACACAGACCCGACTGAAACGACCATCACAGAAGCGGCTACGTTCACTTATACCTTTGAGTTGAAACCCCCTGCGGTAGTCACAGCAGCGCCGGAAGCGCAAGATTTGACCTACACCGAATCCGCACAGGAGCTTGTGAGCGCAGGCACAGCCGAAGGCGGCACGATGCAGTACGCCCTGGGCACTGATGCAACCACTGAGCCTGACACGTCGGCCTATACCACAGCCATCCCCACCGCAACCGATGCCGGAACCTATTATGTGTGGTACAGGGCGAAGCGCGACGAGAACCACCTGGACAGCGCCGCCGCCTGCGTCACTGTCAAAATCAAAAAGGCGGACCCCGATGTGACGCCTCCTGCGGCCTACACGCTGACCTATAACGGCAGAGAACAGGAGCTGGTGGCTGCGGGCAGCAGCCCGAACGGCGAGATGCAGTACAGCCTGAGTGAAACCGGAAGCTACAGCACTGCAATCCCCACCGGAACGGATGCCGGGGAATATTCCGTGTGGTACAAGGTCGTGGGCGACAGCAATCACAGCGACACCAAGCCGGTAAAGGTGGATGTGACCATCGGGCAGAAGAAGGTGGGCCTGGACTGGAGCGATACCAGCTTCACCTATGACGGAGAGAGCCACAA
>DEPS01000019.1:85023-95785 GCA_002358875.1 Lachnospiraceae bacterium UBA3386
GGGCAGACCGACGCGGGCGACTACACAGCCAGGGCCTCTGCCCTGACCGGCGGCCGGGCAGGCAACTACAAACTGCCCCAAAACGTTACGCGGAGCTTCACCATCGGCAAAGCGAAACCGGGCACGCCCAGGGTGTCCATGGAGAACTACACCTATGGCGGCACGCTTTCCATCCCCCGCATCGGCGGCTATGACGGAGGCGGCGCTGTGACCTACTATTACAGCGCCGGCAAAGACAATTCCGGAGGCACTAAGTGGACAGACAGCATGACGGCGAAGAGCCTGGCCGCAGGCACCTGGTATATCTATGCGGTCATCGCCCCCACGAAAAACTACCTGGGCTATACCACGCGGGCCACGCGCTTCTCTATTGCCAAAGGGGTGGTCACCGTCACCGGCTCCATCAGCTTTGGAGATTACACCGGGACGCTCACATTATCGCTTCTGGATTGCGACAGCGAGGAGACGGTGGCCTCCGAAAGCATCCGCGTCAGCGGCGGCAAGGGGACCTACCACTTCCAGCATATCACCCGGGGACGGTATCTCCTCTGTTCGAGATGGACCGAGGGCGGAATCGAGAACATATTGAAAGACGAAATTGAAATCCAATAAAAGAAATGCGCCACGGTTTTCGACGGGCGGAATTGAATCCAATAAACGAAATGTGCCACGGTTTTCGCCGGGTAGAATCAAATAAACCAGAACATGGACAAAAAGGAGGGGACAAGTCTTGAACGAGAGAGGAATCGGAAGCCAGTTTGACAGGTCTGATCTGCAGAGGGTAATGAGGAGCAAGGGAATTGAAATCGAAGATGAGGACAAAAAGAAGGAGCCGGAATCATCCGGCATCCGGCTCTCTACTATCGTGCTGATTGTGGCAGCATGTGTCTATTTTTTCCTCCTGATTTTTGGAAGATTTTTCCTTCCTGCGGACAGCAATATCCTGCCCAGTCTGGATGTGTTTTCCAGGGCTGAGAATATTAACCGCCTGATCCGGATCGTGAGCCTTGCCATCCTGACGCTGAGTGTCAGCGCCGTTCTCCGCTTTTTCATTGGCAGGATGGCGGAAAACAGCGCCGTCACGAAGCGCACCGGCAGGGCTATGGTCGCGCTGTTTGCGAATTTTGTGAAGTACGTTTCCTTTATTGTGATGATCTTCCTGATTCTCAGCGCACTGGGCGTGAACACCACGGAGCTTTTGGCCGGCCTGGGCATTCTCAGCCTGGTCCTCGGCCTTGGCGTTACCAGCCTGATCGAGGACATCGTGGCGGGGATCTTCATCATCGCGGAGCGGCTCTATGACGTGGGCGATATTGTCGTCGTAGATGATTTCCGGGGCACCATCGTGTCCATCGGCATCCGGTCCACCCAGATTGAGGACGACGGCGGCGACATCCTGATTCTGCGCAACTCCAATATCGAGTCCCTCATCAACATGACGAACCGGGCCTCCTATGCCATCTGCGACATCCCCGTGGCGGCCTCAGAGCCCTTCGAGCATGTGGAGGAGGTCATTCACAACGCGCATCTGGAAAAGCTGAGCGAACAGTATCCTGAGATCGAAAAAGGGCCCTTTTATCTGGGGCTGTCCGAAATCAGCGAGAGCGGCCTGCAGATCATCACTTTTGTGGCAGTCTGTAACGAGGATTCCAAATATTGGATTCAGCGCCTGATCAACCGTGAATTAAAGCTCCTCTTCGAGCGCAACAATATTAAGCTCGGCGAAGAATCGGATGACGAAGGCTGAGCTGCGGGGAGCCATGGCGCCCGGCAGGGAGCAGTCAAGTCATGCCTTTGCGGCAATAATCAGGCTGCGGGGAGTCATGGCGCCCGGCAGGAAGCCGGTGAGTCAGGCCTTTGCAGCAAATATCGCGCTGCAGGAGGGAGGGATGTGACATGCGCGCAGGACAGTTTAACAGGCGCAGGCCAAAGAATCTGATCGGCAGGGGCGACAGGCCGGCCAACGAGTTTAACGTCGATTTCAAGGAACAGCGGCATCTGCCCTCCCCGCAGTATTCAGGCAAAAAATCCAGGCAGCGAAAGCTGCTCGCAGAGATGATGGTCTCTGCATCAGCGCTCTATTCAGCGGGCAGCCGTTCAGCCAGGCTGCAGAACAGCAGCAATTCCCGGAGAGGGGGAGCTGGCGGCAGTACCCGAAGCGGCGGAAGCGACCGCACCCGGGGCGGCGGAAGCGGCAGCGCGGGAAGCGGAGCAGGCGGCAGTACCCGAAGCGGCGGAAGCAGCGGCTTTAGGGGCGGCGCAGGCAGGGCGGCCGTCAGTCGTTCCAGAAACGGCCGGATGAGGCTGGCAAGGGAGCGCTCCCTGGATCAAAAACAGAGAAGAGACGAGCGCCGGGAAGAGATGAAGCGCAGCTACCGGAGGGCCTGCGCCATGCTTGTGGGCGTGATCCTGCTGCTGGGCAGCGCCATGACGAAAGGAGAAGCCAGAGAGGCAAAGCAGTCCGCTGTCCAGGCGCTTCCTGTTGAGGTGGCAGAGCATACGGACATGATCTCGCCGGCAGACGGGGAACAAAAGCGCGAGGAAGGGGAGTCCCCGGCAGAAGGTACTGCCGACAGCACTGCGGAGACGGCCCCGGAAGCAGCGACAGACCATCCCGCAGAGAGTCCGGAGGAAGGATCTGCGCAGGGGCGGACCGAAAGCCCTGCGGAGACACCGACGGAACAACCTGCTGAAAACACCCGGGCAGCGCCTACGGAGCAGGCCGCAGAAAGCCCTGCGGAGGAAGCGGCGGCACAGCCCACTGCGGTGCCTGTAAAAGCCCCCCTCTGGACCTGGGACATGGATACAGACCCTCCGACCGCAAAGGTTAAGTTGGACGGTGTCGGCACCCTTCGGGCAAGGGTCACCTATAAAGACAGTCCTGCCCGGTGTACGAAACCGGGAAAACGGACCTACACGGCAAGGGCAGAACACAATGGCCGGGTCTATACGGATACGAAGGCCGTGACCCTGCCCGCTTTGGGCCATTCGTTTGGGGATCCGCAGATGACCACGGACAGCAGCGGGAATACAATTATCCGCTACACCTGCAGCGGCTGCAATCAGACATTTGAAATCACCTTCCAGGCAGAAAACGAATAATCTGTCCAATCTCAACCGGAGATGGATATGAAAACTGTGACGATACACAAATATACTCAACGTTTCAATTACGTGGAATGAACAGGTCTGTGCATCGCGGCTTTATGCCGCGATGCGGCCCATGCCAGTCCAGAGAATTGTTCCGCTGAGTATATTAACAGCCGCCCCTGCGGGCAGCGAAAGAGGTAAAGCATGAAAGGACAAAAGAAAAATAAATTCAGATATTGGTTCGACAACCTGATGGCGGACGGCACCATAGCGCTGATCCGAGTGCTGCTGGTCATCATGGGGATAATAATCCTGGCACTGGCATTGATGATCGTCCTGCTGTGGCCCGAGGAGGGCTTCGGCGGCGGCATCTGGCTGAGCCTTACGCGCATGCTGGACTCCGGCACCTTCGTTGACGACATAGACCGGGGGATCCCGTTCACGCTTGTGATGCTCTTTATCACGATCATCGGACTGACGGTCATAAGTACCCTGACCGGCATCATCTGCAACGTGATCGACGAGAAGATGCAGAGCCTGCGCCGGGGCCGCAGCATAGTCGTGGAGGAAGGGCATGTGATCATTCTGGGTACGGCAGGAGGCCTGTATACCATCATTTCCGAGTTGATCGAGGCCAATTCCAACCACCCCAGGGAGGCGCTTGTCATTATGGACGACAAGTACGACAAGGACGAGATGGAGGACAAGATCCACGAGCGCTTTCCGGATACAAAGACCACCCAGATCGTCTGCCGCAGCGGCTGCATTACAGATGTCACCGACCTGCGGATCTGCTCCTTTGACACCTGTATGAGCGTCATCGTTAACGCCGAGTCCGACGCCGCCACGCTCAAATGCATCCTTGCGGTCACAAGGCTGCTCAAGGAGTCGGGGAACGAAAAGGCATTTATCACAGCCGTGATACGGGACGAGCAGAACAAGGATGCCGCGGAGTTGGCGGGCGAGGGCTATGTGGAGGTCCTGAGTTTTCAGGATGTGATCTCCCGCATCATTGCACATTCAGGGCGTTTTGCGGGCCTGTCCCATGTCTACACCGATCTGTTTGACATGGACGGCAGCGAATTTTACATTGAGGACCACCCCGGGGCGGCGGGGAAGACTCTTGCCGAGCTGAACCGCTTTTTCCCCGTGTCCATAGTGTGCGGCTTCGTCCGGGCGGACGGCGGGATCCTGATAAACCCCGAGCCGGACTGCGTAGTGAAGGAGGGCGACCGGCTGATCCTCTTCGCGGAGGACGACGGAGACAGCCACATGGATGCCGAAATGGCCCCGGTCATGGAGGACCTTATCCTGAAGGATTACAAAAAAGAGCCCCCGGAGCGATCAGATATGCTGATCATCGGCTGCAACAGCAAGCTGCCCCGCATCCTGCGGGAGGAGGACCGCTATGTCGCCGGGGGCTCCGGGGTGATGATCGCGCTGTCGGAGCAGCAGTACGCCCGAAGGGATGAATTATCCAATCTGGAGCTGAAAAACATCCAGGTCCAGGTCATGGAGTGCGATTTTTATGACCGCAGCCAGCTGGAGGCTTTGGTAAAGCCTGGCCTGTCCGTCCTTGTGCTGGCAGAGGACGACGAGGATGACGACGAGAAGGCCATTGAGGCAAAGGACGCGAAAATCCTCATGATCCTGCTCCAGCTCAGGTACCTGTCCGAAAAGAAGGGGTACAGGCTGAATGTCACCAGCGAGATGCTCCGCGTGGAGAACCAGGAGCTGGCGCAGTTTGCCAGCGTCAACGACTTCGTGGTCAGCAGCAATATCACCAGCCTGATCGTCACGCAGATCTGCCAGAGCCGCGAGCTCAAGCTGATCTTCGAGGAGCTTTTGCGGGAGGACGGGTCGGAAATTTACGTCCGACCGGCGAAGAACTACCTGAAGCTTGGGCAGAAAACAAACATTTACACAGCCTGCGAGGCCGCCGCCCGGCATCGGGAGACCCTGATCGGCTACCGCAGGCGCAACAGGGACACCGGCGAGATGGAGATCGTCAACAATCCGCCCAAAGCCCAGGAAATCGTGTTTGAGGACACGGACAGCCTGATCGTGATCGCGGCGGAATGAGAAAACTCAAAAACACAATGCCTGCTTCGGAAGGAAGCGGCGGAAAGGGATTCTACATGAAAAAGAAGATTACCTGGAAAGACCGTTTAAAGTACTGGTTTGACGGCAAAATGTCTCAGGGCAGCATGGGCCTGCTCAAGCTGCTGGTTGTTGTGACGGTTATTTTTGTATTGGTCATGGCGCTCATCATGCAAGCTCTGAGAACTACGATCCTCTACGAGTACAATACCTTCGGCGCCAGGCTCTATGCGAGCTTTGCTGCGGCAATCACCGGCTTTTTGCCCTTTTACAGTGATGGCGATGTGCAATACCGCACGATGATCATGATCGCCGCAGTTTACGGGATTTTTGTCTCCAGCATCCTGATCGGTATTATTTCGACCGGGCTTGACGAGAAAATCAACAGCCTCAAAAAAGGCAGCGCCACCATATTGGAAGAAAACCATCTTGTCGTGCTGGGCTTTGAGGCCGGCGAGTATTCCCTGATCCAGGAACTGGTCCATGGCGCGGACAGACGCCGGTGCTGCATTGTGGTGGCAGGCGAGACTGACCGCGAGGAAATGGAAGACAGCATCCGGCAGAATGTCAAGTGCCCCAAAAATGTCCGTATCCTGTGCCGGACCATCAATCTGTTTGACCCGGGCACCCTGGAGCGGCTTTCGCTCGCCGAAGCCAGGACGGTGCTCATCAGCCCGACGGACGTCGACCGGACGGTCCGCACCCTTCTGGCGGTAACAAGGATACTCCACGATGTACCGGGCAACAAGGTAAAAACGATCGCGGTCCTGTCAGAAAACGACTATCGGATACCTGAGGCTGTGCTTGAAAAAAACAACATCCTGCTCCTTCACAGCGAGGGGACAATTGCCCGCATCATGGCGCATGCCTGCACGCAGCCCGGGCTTTCGCAGACCATGATGGAAATGTTCCACTTTGACGGATCGGAGATGCACACCATTTCCCTGCCCGGAGCGGAAGGGCTCAGCTTCGAAGAATTGCTCTGCCGGGTTGACAAGGCCTTCCCGATCGGCATCTGCAGGGGAAAAGAGATTCACCTGAACCCCGAGCCAGGCATGAAGATGGAAGCAGGCGACAGGCTCCTTGTCTTCTGCGAGGAAAGCGAAAGCGCAAAGCTCCTGCCTGCCTCGGAGCTTCCTCCAATGGGGGAACTCCCGCCCTCTGGCAGCCCGCAGGACGCCGGACGGGTTATCCTCATCGGCTGCAACGAGTTTCTGCCCACCATTTTGTATGAGCTTCCCGAAAACGTTCCTTCCGTCACGCTGGCGGATGTGGAGCCGGCTTATCGCGATGAGGCCCTGAAAGCGGCTGCCCGGCGGGAGACGCCGCTATCCGTTTCGTTCTTTGAAAAAGATACGGCCGAACTGTCTGCCCTGGAGGAACTGATCAAAGACGCGGATCATGTCGTCGTCCTCTCCGACCATGAAAATGGAGAGAATGAGTCGGATATGCAGCATATCTTCACTGTTTTGAATCTGCGGGACGTGCGGGAACGCCTGGGCCTGCATTTCAACATCACTGCGGAAATGCGTCGTGAGGCTAACCAAAATCTCCTGATTCCTGACAATGAGACGGAATTCCTTGTGTCGTCCAATATGTCCTCCCTGTTCCTGGCGCAGCTGTCAGAAAGTTCGGAACTGATCAGGGTGTTTAACGAGCTGCTGACCAATGAAGGAAACGAGGTTTACCTGAAAACAGCAGAAGAACTGAACTGCGCGGGGACGAGGACTGTTTTGGAACTGCGTAGGCGTCTGATCCCCCAGCGCTATGTGATGATTGGAATCATGAGGGCCGAGTCATTCAAGTGTTCCTTTGATCTTTGCCTTGGCGACAGCCTGACCCTCAATCCGGAAGACAAGCTGATCGTCATCGGTGAAAACTAAGATTCTGGGGTAAGGATCGCCACGCAAATAAATGCTCCATCCGGCGTGTCTTTTCCCCAATCTCGTGGGGTAGGTTTTTCGTTACATAGCCCGCTATGCGCCTTCATCCCGCCCGGGGGTCTCGAAGAAGAATCCTGCGCCAGTTGACTCATTTATTTGTGCGGCTATCCTAAATCAATCATTCTGCAGTAAACGTAATTAACAATCGCGTTTACTGTAACATCATGCAATGTGAAAAGAAGACTTGAAAAGAGGACTTGAAAAGAAGACTTGAAAAGAAGATAAAGGCGGTTCACTTTGAAATATACCATTAGAGATATGATAGCCCGAAAGGGGCGGAAACTGGAAGATACGGATTACGCCCGATCCAATCAGGAGATGCTGGATTTTGACCTGTTCTCCGGCGACTTCTATGACTGGAACGGCGGGAAGCTGCGTTTTAAAGAATGCGCGGATGTCATGGATTTTGAACAGACGACAGAATTCTTCCCGCCTTTTAGAGAAATCCAGTACAAAAGCCGCGGGATATTTCCTTATTTTACGGACAATTTGGACGGGCTTTTGGCTGCGCGTGAGCGGGGAGAAAGGATTGCCGTGGAGGGCGGGCCCTGCCTGTTCGGAGAATACGAGGTGGCGGTGTCCGTGCAGCTGGACAGCGGGGAGACGCACCTGTTTGACTATGCCAACGGAAAGGCCTATCTGGGCGGGACGGGCTTTGATGAAACAGGCGGATTGGCGGAGTACCTGCGTTTGATGGGGGAACGTGTCACGGAGATTGCCTTCCGACAGAATAAATGGCAGCTGACGCCGCAGGAATATCTTGGCCTGGTCTATCCCTTCGAGATTGCCGCCGCCCTTGGCGGTCCCCTGGTGGTTCCTATACCGGATATGTCTTATCGGAAATATCTGCTCTATGCGCTGGAAACTGTTTCCGAGGATGTCCGGATACGTGCTTTGGAAGAGTTTGACGGGATCCTGGACCGGATTGCGGATATTTATCTGAAAATTATCACGAAATTACAGGCGCGTTTTCAGATCGAACAGTTTGCCTGCGTCCACAGGCGTGACCCGAATACGCTAAAGATCTGGTATGATCAGCGCGCCGCCTACATTGAGCGCGGCAAGGTATTGCGGAGCCTGACCCGGTCGCCGGAGAACCTGGAACCCGTTAAGGATTATATTTCCATGCCTGCCCTGCCTTTCTATCTTTTCGGTGTGAATCACATTCTTCAGGTAGACAGCGTGGACGAGACGGACTCTTTCCGCAAGTGCAGAAAAGCTCACAAAAAGGCAATTCAGATGGGATGCATTTTGTATCCGGAACTCCTGAGCGGCGACGGCGAAAATACCCTGTATCACGCTCCCCTGCAGTGGAAGGAATACAAGGACTACTAAGGATTGCAACGCAAATAAATGCTACATCTGGCGTGTCTTTTTCTCCGATCTCACAGGGCAAAATTCAGTTACATAGCCCGTATCATAATGACTTAGGAAAATCTGCATGTCCTTTCTTCCGATTGCTGCTGTCAAAATCATCTTTGCTCACGCAAAGCTGACGCCTCGGCGATGCCCATGCCGAGGCTTTTTCCCTGTACTCGAAAGAAAAGCCGATGCGTTTTCCCGGCAAGGCTTGAATAATCACGATCCTTCGGCTATGATATGTCAGGAAAACCGGCAGAGCCATCTCATCGACCAGGATCTGTACTATGTGGACAGGACCCTTCTTGTCCGGGACGTCCTGGAAAAAGGCGGGAGGATGACCCTCCTGACCAGACCCGGAGATACGAAATAATACAGCTGATTAAAGAAGGTGCGGGATGTACAGCTTTTTTGCAGCGATTTCAAGGATGAAATATATCGAGCGCTGGGCGCTGATGCGAAGCTCCAGGCCGGAGAACCTCTCCGAGCACGCCCTGGAGGTGGCGACGATCGCCCATGCGCTGTGCACGATCGGGAATGTGCGCTATGGCAGGCAGCTGGACGCAGACAGGGCCGCGATGCTGGGTCTCTATCACGATGCTGCCGAGATCATCACCGGCGACATGCCGACGCCCGTCAAATACCACAGCCGCGACATACGCGATGCCTACCAGGTGGTGGAGGAGGCCGCCGCGAAGCGGCTTCTGATCCTTCTCCCGGAGGATCTGAGGGAGGCCTACAGGGACATCCTTCTTCCGGAAAGCAATGAAAGGACGGCTTGGGAAGAAGCTGAAGGAGCATATATGCGGCGCCTCGTAAAGGCGGCCGACAAGCTTTCCGCCCTGATTAAATGCATCGAGGAGGAAAATGCCGGCAACGGGGAATTTCGGACGGCGAAGCGCACGATTCAGGAGGCGGTGGACGGCATGGCCGTCGAAATGCCCGAGGTCCGGGACTTCTGCGCGGATTTTCTGCCAGCCTACGGAAGCACCCTGGACGAGCTGCTGTAAGGTCTTTTGTTGTTACGCTGGTGTGCACATAGGAGGTAACGCATTTGTGCCGCTGTGCGGCCCAAATTGCATGATCCCATTGGTGCCTTTGCGCTGACGCGCTGCGGCATAGGAGGAAAAGATGGTTATTCTGACATCACCGGTCACGAAGCAGGAACTGGCCAAAATAGAACAGGTCATGTTTTTCGATGACTGGATCAAATGTGTGGCTGATATCGATAAGGGGCTGCTGGCTGTAAATGCAGCCATGCATTTTGAACTTGAACAGCTTCTATTGGATAATGGGTCATTACAGGAGTCATTGTATGGATTCAATATATGGTTTGACCCTTTTGAGATAGAATATGATTCATTGATCAATGCTCCCCGGAACAGGGCAGCAGGATACCCGAGGGACGGCCGCGGTGTTGCGGATCCGGCAGCAAGAAAGAAAATAGAGGAGCTGGTGGAAAAATGGTTACACTGACAAAGAATCCGGAGGTGATCGGGAGATGGAATTCCATGACGATTCAGGAACAGATCTCCAACATCGGCAGCGAGGTTCTGCGGGCGGATCGGTGGAAGCAAAAAGGAAATATGGAACGGATGCGCTCCTATTACGATACGGCGATCAGTTTCCTCTGTCTTTCCATACGGGATCCCAAGAATGAAGCCGGTAAAAATGAACTTAACCTGTGTATCGATGAGCTGGCAGATTATTTTATCGGCGAGAACATTTGGGGGACGACGTCAGAAACCCTCAGGAAATACTATAATGCCTTCTTATAAGGGATCTTTGTCCACTGTTATGGGTACAGCAGCAATGGAGAAAACCTTGAAAATTTCAGTCCTTACCATCATGCCCGAGCTGTTCGGGAGCTTTTTACAGGCCCCGGTCATCGCCCGCAGCATGAAAAACGGCGCGCTGGAGGTGGAAATCATCGACATACGGGATTATGCTCCCGGGAGCTTCCGCCATATCGACGACTCCCCCTTCGGGGGCGGAGCCGGGATGGTCATGCGCTGCCAGCCCGTTCTGGACGCCCTGCGAGCCTGCAGGGAGAGGGAACTGTTTTCGCAAAAGGATGCAGCTTTCAATGAGCCGGTCGCCCTGCGCGCCTGCAGTGAGAAGGAGCAGGACATCATGCCATCCAGCCGCACTGTCCTCCTGAGCCCTGCGGGAGCCCCCTTCACACAGGCAAAGGCCCGTGCATTTTCAACGCTTTCCCATCTCATCCTTTTGTGCGGGCACTACGAGGGCATGGATGCCCGCATCGAGCC
>DEPS01000019.1:95814-99630 GCA_002358875.1 Lachnospiraceae bacterium UBA3386
GAGCTGGTTTCCATCGGGGACTATGTGCTGACCGGCGGGGAGCTGGCCGCGCAGGTCATCATCGACTCCGTCGCCCGCCTCCTTCCGGGAAGCCTCAATGACGAAAGCACGAGGGAAGAGTCCTTCGAGAACGGCCTTTTGGAGTATCCCCAGTACACTCAGCCCGCCGTCTATGAGGGCGAAGCCGTCCCGGAGGTGCTGCGCAGCGGAGACCATGAGCGAATCCGTCGATGGCGGCTGAAGCAGTCCCTCCTGCGGACGAAAAAATTGCGCCCCGACCTGTTCGAAGCGCACGAGCTGACAAAGGAGGAGCGGGAGCTGCTGGCGGAAGACTTTGGGGAGACAAGTGTGACCAGCCGCAGGCTGGCCGGTATGTCGGTTTAGACGCTGAAATAAACACGCGTCTAGGAGGGGAGACAAGTGTGCTCCGCCGCATCCTGCGGCGACACGCTATGTCGGTTTACATGCAAAAAACGTGCCTGTAAGGGGAGTGAAACAAGCTGCCGGATTCGGGCTGGATCCGGCAGCTTGTTTCATCTTCGAAGGTTCAGCATAATGATTTACGTGGCAGGAGCGGCAATAGTATGATTCTTGTATGTGCTCCAGGTTGGCTCATAGGAGGCATCCGCCTGGTCTCCCCACATGTCCCAGCCGTCACGGTCGCCGCGGGCAAACAATTCGATCCTGGGACCCTGGCTGCAAGCCTCGATAATCGGGATGATCTCATCCGGCTTCCGGCTGTGTTCCCTTTTCATGGTTCGGATTAGATTTACCTGAGATCTTGCAGGCGCAAGCGTCCGGTTTGGAGAGCTCTTTTTTTTGATCCCGAACAGGATCATTTCTGTGACATTACGAAAATAAAATCCTACACCACGTCCGTCTGGTTCTCCGTCTTTTCTGACTTTTTCCCAGATGAAGTTTGCTTTATATTCGAATCCCCAGGCGTCCATAACGGCCAGGCCATCCGGAAGCAGGGCATTTGGAACCCAAAGATACAAATGAGCCTTTTCATCAGCAAGCTCTGCGACCGGCAGTTCCTTGATGTCTTTGATCGTCATTGTCACGTAGCGTGTCAGCCGTTTATGTTCCGGAGCCACTTTTCCTGTCCTGTTTTGGAACTGCCACGGGGGATCTGCGTAAATAGTGTTATACTTCCTGCCCTTTGTGAAGTTCCGTAAATCTGTTATTGTATTCATCAAGTCTTCCGTAGCCATCAATGCATTCCTTTCTTATTCCAATCGCCAAAACAGGGCAGCCTCCGTTTCTTCTTGAATCAAGCCTATAGGTTAGCTTGCCTATCCATGTTGTGCTGGCACCGTACTTTTTCATTAGGATTTGTCCTGAACGGTCACGTAGTTCTTTAAACACCTCATTTAATTCTTCAGATCTCGTAACGATCACCCCGACATCAATCAGACCGCAGTCAAAGTATGTTCGCATTGCAAGCAAATCTCTGTCAAATGTCTGATCTTTACTGTTCCATTCCAGATCAAATGCAACCCTGTTCTTTAAAAAGTCAATATTGTGCCCATCTATGTATCCCTCAATTGTTTCAATTTCATAAGGATCTTTTGCAAATCTTCCCCTGCGTTGTACTGTCTGGCGGGGATATTTTTTTACAATAAGATCTCCTGAAATTCTGATTTCTCTCCATCCATAGGGATATAGAACGTCATCAAATTTCTTGGGGATTGGAGATTCATTGCCACCAGCTTTTATAAGATCAGCAATTGTCAGTTTTAACCTGCGAAGGCAATCCTGAAGTTCATCCCATTCTTCCGGAAAGGATTCGTGGAGGATCTCCAAGGCATGCCCGTAATTATAGAATTCAAATTTCTCAAGAATATCAGCATCAATGTATTTGTCGAAATTCACAAATATCCCTCCTGTATCGATTACATTGATTTTCTTGTGCAAAAATAGTTTGTGTAAACAGTAAAAATCTTTGAATCAAAACATTTTAACATGAAAAGGGCAGAATTTCAAACCTGCCTCTGGTGTCCGGCTGTAATAGAACTGCAATTGAAAAATAATCAGATTTCTCTTGACCTATTTAGACATATATGTTATATAATATATATAACAGTGTGGTTTCTGATAAATATATTAAGTAGAATCCTGTCCTCAATGCAGCAGAAGGGAGGTGATCAGGATGGCAGCGGCATATAAAAAAACGAAAAACAAGGATCTGTACGCGGTGCTGGGCGTAAGCCGGGATGCGGATGCGGCACAGATCAAAAAAGCATATAGAAAACTGGCGAAAAAGTATCATCCGGATTCCAACGCGGGAAACGCGCAGGCGGAGAAGATGTTCAAGGATGTCTCCGAGGCCAACGCGATCCTGGGGGATGAGGAGAAGAGGAAGATATACGACGAATACGGTTATGCGGCTTTTGAGAGCGGCATGGATCCCAAGGAATACGCCAAGAGGATGCGCGAGGCGAAGGCGGCCGGATTCGGCGGAGCAGGAGGCTTCGGAGGATTTGGAAGCGGAAGCGGTTTTGGCGGGTTCGGAGGCTTTGGCGGAAGCGGCGGAGCCGGAAAATCGGGCTTTTACCAGAACGATGACGGCAGCTATACAAGCTTTCACTTTGAGGGCGGAGACGGAGGAGATTACAGCGACCTCTTCAGTAATCTCTTCAAAAATGCAGGGAAGTCCCGGACAGGTTCCAGGAGTGGCGGATATACAGGCTCGGGAGCAGGTTTTGACGATTACACCCGTTTCTTCAGGGGCGGGAGCGCCGGGGGGCGCGGAGGCTACGGACAGAGCGGCAGTACCGGTGCTTACAGCAGCGGTTTTGGAACGTACGGCGATGCCTGGGACGCGCCGGAGAGCCTGGACGCGCAGACGGATGTGCGTATTTCCTTCCGGGAGGCGGTCCTTGGCTGCGACCGGGATATCCGCCTGACGAAAGAAGGCGGAGGGACGCAGACGCTTCGCGTCCACATCCCCGCCGGGATCGACGACGGAAAGTCCGTGCGGCTTCGGGGCAAGGGCCATGTTTCGGCGGACGGCAGCAGGAAGGGAGACCTGCTCTTGAAGGTCTCCGTAGAAGAAGACAAGGAGTATTCCCGCAAGGGCGCGGATCTTTACACGACGGTAAACGTGCCGTTTTCGACGGCTGTTTTCGGCGGAGAGGCGAGGGTCGGGCTGCTAAGCGGGAAGAGCATCCTCTGCAAGGTGCCGGCCGGCACGGATTCGGGGAAAAAGATCCGGCTCCGCGGGAAGGGAATCAAAGCGGAAAAGAGCAGCGCGCCGGCGGGCGACCTCTACGTCGCGGTGCAGGTGCAGGTACCCAAGGATCTGACACCAGCTGAGGCGGCGAAGCTGAAGGAATTTGAGGCGATGTATGAGGCGCGGGTTTCCGGCAGGGCCGGGACGGCGTAAAATGCAAAGGATGTTTTCAAATGCATTCAAATAAGTGATTGAAAACGTTCAATACTCTACGACATAAAAAAGCCTTCCCTTTGCAGGGAAGGCTTTTTTCAGAGGAAAGGTTGTCTTGCAGTCGGTTCAGGGGATCAGCGGAGCATTGCGCCGGACATGACCATCTTCTGGACTTCGGAGGTGCCTTCGTAGATCTCGGTGATCTTGACGTCGCGGAGCAGGCGCTCTACGCCGTACTCGCGGCAGTAGCCGTAGCCGCCCATGTACTGGACTGCATGGCGGCAGACGTCGTTAGCGATCGTGGTCGCGAAGAGCTTGGCCTGCGCGGCAAAGAAGCCGTAAGGCTCATGGTTGTCCTTGGCGACAGCTGCCTGCCAGACAAGGAGGCGGGCGGCATTGATGTTGGCCTGATCCTCAGCCATACGGAA
>DEPS01000019.1:99691-143620 GCA_002358875.1 Lachnospiraceae bacterium UBA3386
TCTTTGCAGTACTTGATGGCTGCGTCAAGGGCGCCCTGCGCAAGGCCGACTGCCTGCGCGGCGATGCCGATGCGGCCGCCGTCGAGGGCCTGCATGGCGATCTTGAAGCCCTGGCCTTCCTTGCCGAGCATATCGTCCTTGTGGACACGGACATTGTTGTAGTATACTTCCGCATTGGAGGCAGCGCGGATACCCATGCGCTTGATGTCAGGCTGTACTTCCAGACCGGGAGTGTTCTTATCAACAAGGAAAGCGGACATTCCCTTGTGGGCGGGAACAGACTTGTCAGTCAGGGCAAATACCAGGAAGGTGTCGGCAAAACCGGAGTTGGTGGTGAAGATCTTTGCGCCGTTGATGACATAGTAGTCGCCATCCTTCTCGGCAAATGTTTTTGCGCCGGCGACGTCAGAACCTGCATTGGGCTCTGTCAGGCCAAAGCAGCCGATCTTGGTTCCGTCAACGAGGGGACGAAGCCATTTTTCTTTCTGCTCGGGAGTCGCGTACTGCTCGACGATCGAAGCGCACAGAGAGGTGTGTACGGAGACGGTAACACCGGTGCTTCCGCAGACCTTGGAGATCTCTTCCATCTCAAGAACATAGGTCAGATAATCCATGCCTGTTCCGCCGACTTCCTCGCTGAAAGGAACGCCGAAGAAACCAAGCTCCTTCATCTCCTGGATCATATCCATGTTCATTTCTTCTTTTTCGTCCATTTCCTCAGCGATAGGCGCGATCTTTTCCTGGGCGAATTTGCGGAAAAGCTGCTGCATTTCCAGCTGGTCTTCAGTTAAATTAAAGCTTACCATAATAGCCTCCTTAAAATGAAGTGGCTGCCGGACTTGTATGGGAAGAAGCGCAGAATCAGCTCGGGATTTTGCGCGAAAAAGCCGCACAAAACACAAAGGCACAGATATTGAGGGAGCTGCGTGTTTTCTGACAGCCGGCATTGTTATCCTTGCTAATAATTAGCATACTAACTATTAATGCGTAATGCAAGAGTTTTTTACAAAATTAATATACAAAAATGACACAGGCTTTTTGTTAAAATGTTACAGGGCATATGCTGATTAAAAAACAGTTTTTTCAGGACGGATGACAAAAGCTGTATTCATATGATACAATCAGATTGTTGCGCGGGCGTTATCATAGTTTTTGGCGGTTTTTTACCGAAAGGAGCGGCATGGCGGCAAAGAATGACATTGACATTGTGATCGGCGGAAAAACGTTCACGCTCAGCGGCGTGGAGAGTGAGGAATATCTTCGAGAGGTTGCATCCTATCTGAACGGCAAGATCAGGGAGTTTTCAGATGACGCAGCCTACTGGAGGCTGCCAAATGACATGAGAGGCGTGATGCTGCAGCTGAATCTTGCGGATGATTATTTCAAAGAGCGCAGCCGCGCGGCAGCCTTCGAGGAGCAGATCCGCGAACTTTCAGGACTTCGTGAACAATCGGAAAAGAAGATTGACGAAATGGCGGCCAGGGCAGCGCAGGACGCGTCCCGGATCAGTGAACTCGAGGCCGATGCGGCAGGACTCAGGGACCGGGCGAACAGAGCGTCAGCCGCGGAAAATTCTGCCGCCAAGCGGTTCGGCGCTGAAAAGAGCCGGGCTGATAAGCTCACCGAGGAGATGGATGCCCTGAGAAAAAGTAAGTCGGAAGCGGACAAGGCAGTTCAGAGGCTGCGCCAGGAGCTGTCCGAAACCCGTGACAGTCTTCAGGGCGAACTGTCCAGGACAAAAAAAGACCTTGAGCAGAAGCTTGCAGCGTCGGAGGCACAGAGAAAAAAGGAAATTCAGGAGCTTGAGCAGATTCGGGAAAAAGAAACCCGGGAGCTGAAAGACAAAGGACAAAAGGAAGTAAGAGATGTCCAGAGTCTTCGTGAAAAAGAAGTCCAGGATCTGATCACAAAGCGCCAGAAGGAAATACAGACACTTCGGGCTCAGCATGAGAAGGAACTGCTTCAGAAGGACGCGCAGAGTAAAAAAACGCTAAAGGATCGGGAGGATTCTCTGCAGAAGGCCCTTTCAGAGACACGTGAGAGCCTCACACGTCAGCTTCAGACTGCAAAGGCTGAGTCCGCAGAGCGAGGAAATGCCCTTGAAAAGGCGAACGAGGAGATCAGAAAGCTTCGTTCCCAGCTGGATATCGCACGTCTGAACGGGGAAAATGCCCAGAAGAAGCTCGCCGGGCTTGAAAAGACATTTGCGGAGAAGCTGGCAGCTGATACCGATCAATTCCGCAAAAAGACTGAGCAGGCAAAGGAAGAGCTTGTGCAGGTGCAGGAGGAGCTGGCCCTTATGCAGGAACAGGAGAGTGCGCGCACGCAGGCTGCTGTGAAGGTCCGCAGCTCAATGCAGGAGCTTGTTCAGCAGTACGGACGTTTCGGTCAGTCTCTCGAGGAGACTGCAGCCCTGATGCGGGCGCTGGAATGACCCTTCCCTGAAAATTAATAAAGCTTCGAAAATTAATAAAGCTTCAAAAAATTAATAAAGCTTCAAAAAAATGCCTCCACATCGGTGGAGGCGTTTTTTTGAAAATAGAAATTATTAAATGTGAAGATTTTCCAGGATGCCGCACAGGCGTGCGGGCAGATTCAGCAATCGAGTTTCATGTCTCCTTCCCTGATAAGCCCCATGGACTTAAACGGGATGGAAAAGAGGGGGGTGAGTACTGCGGGAAGGACAAAACAGATGAGTACCAGACCGATCCAGTCCATACCGGTGATAGAAGCTTTTGTGCCGGCGGTTATATCGTTGATCCAGCCGGTGTAAACGCCGATCTGTCCGACAAGGCCGCAGGTTCCCATACCGGAGGCGACAGGGGAGCCGTTCATCTGCATCTTGAAAAGGCAGGTGGCAAGGGGGCCTGTCACAGCAGAAGTCAGGATCGGAGGGATCCAGATAAAGGGATTTTTAACGATATTTCCCATCTGAAGCATGGATGTGCCGATTCCCTGGGATACGAGACCGCCCCATTTGTTTTCCTTGAAGGACATAAAGGCAAAGCCGATCATCTGGGCGCAGCAGCCCGCGACGGCAGCTCCGCCGGCAAGGCCTGTAAGGCCCAGGGCTGCACATATGGCTGCAGAAGAAATAGGAAGTGTCAGCGCTATGCCGACTACGACGGAAACACAGATACCCATCAGGAAGGGCTGCTGATTCGTAGCCCACATGATGATATTTCCGACGCTGGAAGCTGCTTTGCCGATAGCTGGCGCGATCAGTGTGGAGAGGCCGACGCCGGAAAGAATAGTCACAAGAGGCGTAACAAGAATATCAACTCGTGTCTCTTTAGAGACCGCCTTGCCCAGCTCCGATGCGATGATAGCGATAAAAAGTACGGAAAGCGGACCGCCTGCTCCGCCAAGCTGGTTTGCCGATGAACCGACTGTGGCGAGAGAGAAGAGAACCAGAGGAGGAGCCTGCAGGGCATAGCCGATTGCGATCGCCATTGCAGGGCCGCTCATCGAGGATGCATAGCCGCCAACTGTGGTAAGTGCCTCAATACCGAGCTGTGCACCCAGTGTATTTAAGATCGTTCCAATCAGGAGAGAGGCGAAAAGTCCCTGTGCCATTGCGCCGAGCGCATCGATTCCGTAGCGCCGCGCAGAGATCACAATATTTTTTCGTGCCAGAAACCCTTTTTTCTTATTATCTTCCATTCTTACCTCTTTTCTTTGTATATAAAGCTGTCTTGTCACCTGTCATGGTAATGCCATTATTTATGCAGGATGGCATTTTGTCAAGCAGTTTCAGGATTTTTTGATTGTATTTATACGGGTACATATACAAAGCCGGGGAGAAGGATTCGGAAAGTTAATTCTGACCCCAATTTTCCATATTTACCGGACTTTTGTTTATTGTCATTTTTTTTGTTTTCGTACAAAATAAAACAGTAATCTTTAGATTAAAAACAGTACCCTTTCTGACGCTTTTTCTGATAAAATATCCTGGTAGGCGATATCAGTCAGCAGAAGGGACTAAGACAGGGTCGGGCAATGCTGCAGGAACAGGATTGCTTCCAGTGATCCGGCAGGTTTTTCCATGGATCGGACAGGATTACTTCCGGAGATCGGACTGGACTTGAAGTAAAATATATACAGTGAATGGAAAAGGACACATATTGCTTCGGAAGGAGGGCTTTTGTGATGACTGATGACACGAAACGGGTACAGGACGCTGTAACTTCTCTGGTGAGGTATGGCCTTGAAAAAGAACTGATTGCAGAGGATGATGCGTTCTATGCCGCAAACAGCATTTTTGACCTGCTGAGAACAGATCCTGCGGGAGATTATGCCCCCGTGGATCAGAATGCTCCCGCGGATTTTACATGTTATGGCCAGGCTGGAGCCTGTGACAAGGATAACATGGAGCCGGTCTCAAAAGACAGTGGCTGCGGGCCGGAGTATGATCTTGAACAGATCCTGGCAGTCCTGTTAGACTATGCTGTGGAGCAGGGGATCATCGACGGGGGGATTGCGAGCAGGGATCTTTTCGATACGAAGATCATGGGGTGTCTTACGCCGCGTCCTTCCGAAGTGGTACGCCGTTTTGTGGGAAAGTACCGCATATCGCCCGGGAAAGCGACTGACTTTTTCTACAGGCTCAGTCAGGACTGCGATTATATCCGCAGGTACCGGATCGCAAAAGACAGGAAATGGATCGCTCCGACACGCTACGGAGATCTTGATATTACCATCAACCTCTCCAAACCCGAGAAGGATCCCAAGGCCATTGCCGCGGCGCTCACGGCAAAGCAGGGGGACAAATATCCTAAATGCCTTCTGTGCAGCCAGAATGTGGGCTATGCGGGGAGGCTGGACCATCCGGCGCGGCAGAATATCCGCCTGATCCCTCTTTCTCTGGAGGGAGAGCAGTGGTATATGCAGTATTCTCCTTATGTGTATTATAATGAGCACTGCATCGTTCTTTCCGGCGAGCACCGTCCGATGAAGATCGAAAGGGCGACCTTTGCACGTCTGTTCCAGTTTATACAGAAGTTCCCTCACTATACGATCGGTTCCAACGCGGATCTTCCGATTGTTGGCGGTTCGATCCTCACACACGAGCATTATCAGGGCGGCTGCTACACCTTTGCAATGGCAAAAGCCCCATGCCGTGAGAAGGTGAGCTTTAAGGACTATCCGGACATTGAGGCAGGGATCGTTGACTGGCCCATGTCAGTCATCCGGCTGGACGGAAAAGATCCTGACAAAATCGTGGATCTTGCGGACCGCATCCTCACTGCCTGGCGCGGCTACACAGACGAGTCGGCTGGTGTCCTTGCGTTTTCCGACGGGGAACCGCACAATACGATCACGCCGATCGCAAGGATGAGGGACGGCCTTTTCGAGCTCGACCTGGTTCTTCGCAATAACCGCACCTCCGCCCAGTATCCCCTGGGGATATTCCACCCTCATCAGGAGCTCCATCATATTAAAAAGGAAAACATCGGTCTGATCGAGGTCATGGGTCTTGCAGTGCTGCCTGCCCGCCTTCTCGGAGAAATGGATGCACTCGCGGAGGCAGTCATGAAGGGGGAGGACCTCAGGAAAAATGAACAGACAGCCGCTCATGCAGAATGGGCATGTGAATTTCTGAAAAAATACCCAGAATTTACGGGAGAAAAACCGGCGGCATCCTGTGACGAAGCGGAGCGGGCGGCACTCAGGGAAAAACTTGACCGGATCATTGAGGAAGAAATCGGTCTTGTCTTTGCAAAGGTGCTTGAGCACTGTGCCGTTTTTGCGGACACGAAGGAAGGTCGTGAACAATTCGAACATTTTACTGCATCTGTATAATGAAAACACAATGACTAAGGAAAGCTTAACTTAAGGGAAGAGCTCAAAATAACATTGGCCGGAACAGTTCAGTAAGGATTTCAGGAAAGGAGAGAGGCGCCTTTGCGGCGTCCAGGTGTTTGAATATGGCAATTTTAGTGACAGGCGGAGCAGGATTTATCGGAAGCCACACAGTCGTGGAGCTTCTGGACGCGGGATATGAGGTCGTTGTAGTGGACAATCTCTATAACGCGAAAGAGATGGTGCTTGACCGGATCGAGAAGATCACGGGAAAGCGTCCGAAATTCTATAAGCAGGATGTCTGTGAGAGGGAAGGCCTCGAGGAGATCTTTGAAAAGGAAAAGATTGACGCAGTTATCCATTTTGCAGGCTTCAAGGCGGTAGGCGAGTCCACCAGAATGCCTATCGAATACTACCGCAACAACATTGGATCGACGTTGACGCTGTGCGATGTGATGAGAAAGCACGGCTGCAAAAAGATCGTCTTTTCTTCTTCCGCTACCGTTTACGGTGATCCTGCTTTTGTGCCTATCACCGAAGAGTGCCCCAAGGGCATTACGACGAACCCCTACGGGGAGACCAAATCCATGCAGGAGCGTATCCTGACTGATATCTGGCGCGCGGACGAAGAGTGGCGCGTGATGCTGCTTCGTTATTTCAATCCCATTGGCGCCCACAAGAGCGGCCTGATCGGCGAGGATCCCAAGGGCATCCCCAACAACCTTCTTCCCTATGTGGCGCAGGTAGCGACCGGGAAACTCGAAAAGATCCATGTCTTCGGAAACGATTATGATACGCCTGACGGGACCGGCGTCCGCGACTATATCCACGTTGTAGACCTGGCGAAAGGCCATGTAAAGGCCATTGAGGGAATGGAAAAGCTGCCTGGCGTCAATGTTTTCAATCTGGGCACCGGTATCGGCTACAGCGTCCTCGACATTATCAGGGCCTTCTCCGCTGCCTGCGGCAAAGAACTTCCCTATGTCATTGACGACAGACGCCCCGGAGATATTGCGACCTGCTATTCCGATCCCGCAAAAGCAAGGGACATCCTTGGCTGGACCGCTCAGTTAAATCTCGAGGATATGTGCCGGGATGCCTGGCGCTGGCAGTCCGGCAATCCGGACGGATATGTGGAGTGATCTCTCCCGTCAAAGATCCCAATAAAGTAAATAAGAGCATTTTGAGATCGCAGGCATTTAAGATGATCTGTGCCTGTCGGGAAAATGTAATTTCTTTGCCATGCCGCATCCGCCTATGTGCGAGGCATGGCTTTTTTATGCTTTCATTGCTGTCACGCCCTGTAAAGTGCGTGACAGCGGTGCCTGAACCTTAATATGTTTTTGTACCTGCAGAGAAAAGGGAGTGAAAAAGCATTGAAAAGAAACCTATGAAGTTGTAAACTTTTGAGAAAGGCTATTGACTGATGGTATAAATGAGAAATCATAAACTTAAAACCGGATTTAAATGAAAAAAGCTGAGACGGTGCTCCATATAACAGGAGGATAGATGGGAAAATGGAAGAAAGTATTTCTGCGGGTTGTCAGCGGATGTGCTTTTGTAATATTACTGTTGTTAATGATTCTGCGCCTTGACAGCGCGTTAAAACTGATTCAGGAGGATAATCTTTGCGCCCGTTACTATAAGTTCCCGAAGGATACTTTTGATGTCACATTCCTGGGAGCTTCTTTTGTGATGTACGGAATTTACCCGATGGAGCTCTACCGGGATTATGGAATCGCTTCCTATAATCTTTCGACGGGAAATCAGACAATAGAAGCTTCTTATTATCTGGCAAAGGAATCCATCGAGAAGGATCATCCTTCACTGATCGTTCTTGATACCAATATGGCCTGGGAGGGTGAAGAAACGCTCGAGTCTCAATATATCCATTATATTACGGACACGATGCCCTATCTGTCGCGCAACAGGCTGGATATGATCCGTAATCTTTCGGAAGAAGGAGAGGGGCTGCTCCCTCTCTGTTTTCCTCTGGTTGCCTTCCACAGCAGGTGGGAGGAAATAGATTATGAAGACGCGCTCCCTCAGGCCAAGGAGATGGAATACGGGTCAAAGGTGACAGGCAGAGTGGATTTTGCAGAGCCATTTGCGGATCCGGAACCGGTGGACATGCAGCTTCCGGAAATCTCCCGTAAATACCTTGAAAAAACGATCGATCTGTGCAAGGAGACCGGGACCCAGATCCTGCTGGTCAGCATACCTGTTATTGGAAAAAACAAGTTTTTTGAACAGAGCGGGTTTAACCGTCGCTGGACAGCCGCAAGAGAGGTGGAGAATTTCGCCAGGGAAAAGGGAGTGCCCTGTCTGAACTATTTTGCAAAAGGAGCATCGCTCGGGCTCGACGTGAAGACAGATACTTACGACGGCGAGCATTTTAATCGGTGGGGTGCAGCAAAGCTCACCTCTGCAATAGGAAGCTATATCAAGGAAAACTACGAGCTTCCGGACAGGCGGGGGACGGGTGGAGTCTATGAGGAGATAGACCGGGACGCCGGTAAGTATCCTGTGACCCGTATGAAGGACTCCCTGAACAGGTCATTATTTTTAAGAGATTACGCTGCGACGCTTAGAAGTGATATGGGAGGCGATGACGGGCAGCCTGTTCAGGATGCTCTGGTCCTGGTCGTCCTGAGGGGAATCGTTGATAAAGGGATCCTGACAGCGGAGGACGCGGCGCTCCTGCAGGGCTGCGGGATCAGGCAGAATCTGAACGAGTGGGACTTTCATGCCTATATTGCTGTGATCGACGGCGGAAAGGTGGTCTACGAAAGCCCTCTCTCGCAGGAGGATTTTGCGGACGAATACAGCGGAACGGCGGGCAGACTGGATTATTCATTAAAGAGCGGCAGAATGGATGAGGAGACAGGACAGATCCGGACATATGCTTCCATCATTGTGAACGGACTTGAATATGCATCGGAAGAAAGAGGGCTGCATTTTGCCGTGTTTGACAAAGCAACAGGTAAACTGCTGGATGAAAGCATGATCAATATCCACAGCAGAGCCCTGGACTGCATACATGATAATCACTGACGCGGCAGGAGGAATACATGGCGTTTTTTTCATGGCAGTTTTTTATATTTTTGGCCTGCTCGCTGGTCATTTATTATCTTGTACCGGGAAAATTCCAGTGGATCGTACTTCTTATGTCCAGTACCTGGTATTATGTCTGTGGAGGCGGACTGCGTACCTGTATCTACCTGATCGTCACGATCATCACTACCTTTGGCGGGGCCTATGCAATGGACATGATCCGGCAGCGGGTCGATGAAGAGCTCAGGGGCAGGGGTTCCCGCGTCGGCAATGCAGGAGGAGCCAGACTTTCGAGGGAAGAGAAAAAGCAGATCAAGGCGCAGGGGCAGAAGGAAAAGGGAAGGATCATGGTTCTGGTCCTCGTGATCAATTTCGGTATATTGATCGTCTTGAAATACGGAAATTTTTTTGCGGTAAACGTAAATGATTTTTTATCCGGGCTGCAGGTGTCGGGAAGGCTCCCTGAGCCGGACTTTCTCCTTCCTCTTGGATTGTCCTTTTATACCTTTCAGACGATGGGATACCTGATTGATGTCTACAGGGGAAAAAACAAGGCCGAGAGGAATATCTTCAGGCTGGCTCTTTTTACATCCTATTTCCCATCTATTCTCCAGGGTCCGATCAACCGCTATGATGATCTGGCTTCACAGCTCTATGAGCCCCATACTTTTGACGACATGCGGTTTCGGGAGGGCGCCTTGCGCATGCTCTGGGGCTTTTTCAAAAAGCTCCTGATCGCAGAGCGGGCGGCTGTGATCGTCAACGAGATTTTCGATAAATATGTACAAAACCGGTATGCGGGTTTTACCCTGATTTTCGGTGTTCTGTTATATGGTGTTCAGCTTTACGCAGACTTTGCCGGCGGCATGGACATCATTTTCGGCGCTTCTGAAATGTTCGGAGTCCGCCTGAGAGAAAACTTCCGCCAGCCTTATATGTCGCGAAGCATCTCCGAGTTCTGGCAGAGATGGCATATGTCCCTGGGAAGCTGGATGAAGGACTATGTTTTCTATCCGATCGCTCTTTCCAGGCCTTTTGCGAAAATGCAGAAATCGCTGAAGAAAAAGGTGAATCCCTATTTCGGGAAGGTATTTCCATCCTTTTTAGCCTCTTTTATGGTCTTCATTCTCGTCGGTATATGGCACGGAGCTAATTGGAAGTTCGTGTTTTATGGAATTTATCAGGCGACTTTTGTGTCCACTGAGACCTTGTTTGAAAAACCTTACGCGGATCTGAGAAGACTTTTTCGCGTGAAAGAGGAAGCTGCCGGATGGAAGCTTTTCCAGATGGTCCGCACTCTGACGATTTTGTCCTTTGGACGTTTCGTCGATGTGGTTCCTGATATGGAAGATGTGATCAGAGTCATCCGCTGTGTATTCTTAAAATTCAATCCCTGGATCTTTTTTGACGGAAGCCTGTATGAACATGGACTCAACGAAGCAAATTTTCACCTTATGGTCCTTCTGGTCATTCTTATGGGAGTAGTGGATGTCGTCAATGAGAGGGGGACAACGATCAGAGGAGTTGTTGCCCGCCAGCAGTTTCCCTTTCGCTGGGCGGTTTATCTTGCCGCAATTGCGGCCATCGCGGTCTTTGGCATGTACGGACCCGGGTTTGATATGTCGAGCTTCATCTATGCTCAGTTTTAACGCGCTTACAAGAAAGTGTTCACTTCTTTTATTGTTGCACGATGAATAAGGAGCCGCAGTATATGAGAAATATTCTGGAGTATCTGGAAGAGACTTTCAGAAGACTTCCGGACAAAGATGCATTTGTCTGTGACGGGGTTAGGATCACCTTTTCAGAGCTAAGGAGGAAGGCTTTTTTATACGGCAGACGCCTGTCTGCCCTATCCGGGGGGATGAGAAACCGCCCTGTCTGTGTAATCGGAGAAAGAGAAATCGATGCATTGGTCTGTATGCTGGCCTGTCTTTACAGCGGAAATTTCTATGTCCTGGTCGACGCGTCTCTGCCTGAGGAGAGGATCCTTTCGATGCTGGGATCGCTGAATTTTCTTGGGTCGATCAGCTGCAGCGGCAGGACTTTCAGTGTTCCGGGTCTGTTGTTTTCTGACGTTTATGATGAAAAAGGTTGGGAGAATGGTTCGAATTTCATTTCTCAAATGTATCCGGATCATGTTTCGGACCAGGAAATGGAAGGTGCCATTCAAAAAATTATTGAAGAGAGCTGCTCCTTTGATCCCCTGTACGGAGTTTTTACATCCGGGACAACAGGGGTCCCGAAGCTGGTCGTCAAAAGCCATGCGGCGATGATCTGTTTCATTGAAGAGTTTGTACGAATGTTTGATATCGGGGAGGGAGAGGTTTTCGGCAACCAGTTCCCGTTTTATTTTGATGCTTCAACAAAAGATCTGTTCTGCTGCTTAAAATGCGGGCTTACAGTACATATTATCCCCAAGAAGTTCTTTTCCTTCCCTCAGTACCTTATACGTTATCTGATCGATAACCGGATCTCGACGATTATATGGGTCCCTTCCGCCCTCACGCTTGTCGCAAACGGTGATGGCTTCGAAAAGGTCGGAGTACCGGACCAGGTGAAGAAGGTGTTTTTTGTAGGGGAACAAATGCCTGTCAGGCAGCTTAATTATTGGAAAATACATATGCCTCAGACAGAATTTATAAATCTTTACGGTTCCACTGAGGCAGCAGGTAATTTTCTTTATTATAAATATGATAAAATACTTGATGATGCTCAAAGGCTGCCCACGGGAAAACCCTTCCCGAATACAAGGGTTTTTCTTGTTGCCGGAGATGGAAGTATCATTGACAAAGAGGATACGGAGGGTGAGATCTGTGTCGTAAGTGATACCCTTTCACTTGGATACTACGAAAATAAGGAAATGACAGACCTTGTCTTTGTCCAGAATCCGCAGACTTCCTACCGGGAGATCATGTATCGGACAGGCGATCTGGCAGTGATCGACAGAGACGGCAATTTTGTCTGGACATCGAGACGGGATTTTCAGATTAAGCATATGGGGTATCGGATCGAGCTTAGTGAGATCGAGACTGTTATAGGGGCTGTGCAGGAAATCAGAGAATGCTGCTGCACTTATGAAAGCGGGAGAAAGAAGATTTTCCTTTTCTATACAGCAGACAGGGATCTGAAAAAGGAGATCGGCAAACAGGTCAGGGAAAAGCTTCCCAAATATATGTTTCCGTCGAAGTATATCAGGCTGGACAGCATGCCTCACAATGCAAACGGAAAGATCGACAGAAAGAAGCTTATGCAGATGAAAGTCGAAGCCGCCCGCTGACGGGTTGAAGTTCTCAGACAGCATAAAAGCGCGTGAGGAAGCCGTCAGGAAGAGAAAAAAAGCTGTAGAAAACGGGATCTGCCACAAACATTTTTACGACCAGGAGGTTACGGACGAAAGATGGATGAAAACAGACAGGAATTGATGGAAATACTTGAAGACACAAGACCTGAAATCGATTTTGAGCATGAGACAGCTCTGATCGACGATCAGCTGCTAGATTCCTTCGACATTATTTCAATTGTAAGCGAAATCAATGACACCTTTGATATAAGCATCAATGTTAATGATCTTATGCCGGAGAATTTCAATTCTGTAGATGCGATCCTTGCATTGATCAGGAAACTTCAGGAGGAATAAGTTTGGAAAAACGGCTAAGAGGGATCCCGTAAGGGAATCATAACACGCGGTTTTTCCATAATATTATCAGTGGAAATTCTTTACCCTTATGAGTTTAAAAAATGGATAGTATAAAAAAGAAATCCTGCTTATTTCTGTCCGAAGATCTGCTTTTAAGCTCTTTTTTATCGGATTATATCCGGGTCTTTCTGATCGATCTTGAAAATGATGCCTACTCTCTTATATATGAGTCAGAAGAGGATCCTGATATCCGTAACGTGATCGGGAAGACGGACAGTTATAATGAATTTAATCACCTTCTCAGCCAGGAGGATACGGATCCGGCTTACATTTCCTGGAGGGAGACAGAAGGGAGTCTGCAGCATATTCGGATGGCTCTGCAGCGACAGAATTCTTTCAGTTTTGTTTTTCCTCAGAGGAAAACGGACAGCTGGAGAAAACTGGAGGTGCGCCTTGTGCTGAAACGGGAAGGTATCCCGGTTTTTGCACTGATTGGCCGTCCGGGTCCTGAAAAAGATACAGATGAGGAGACATTGGGGGTTCCTTCGGACCATATTTATGAGAAGGGGCTGGAATCTTATGTCGATACGCTCCGCAGTCAGCTCGCCTGGCAGTCGCCTTACAGGGGGGCTGTGACTTATGATGCCTCCGGCGTATTTGAGGTCAACATCACAAAGAACCTGATGATCTATGGAACTTCAGATGCTCCGGACGTGTTTTATTATGTCCATGGTCTGAATGTTCCGGGCCCCTATGATGTACATATGGATACCTGGCGTGAGCGCATCATCGATGTCCGCGACAGAGAGCTTTTCGACAAGCTGGTAAATAGGGAATCCCTCCTTAAAAGCTTCGCCGAGGGCAGGTCTGAGCTTGATTTTTCCTATAGAGTGCAGGACAGATATGGTGATACTGTTTACCTGAGACAGAGTATCCTTCTTGCGGAGGATGGCGGATCAGGAGATCTGATCGGACTTTTTGTGCTGCGGGACGTAACAGCCCAGAAGCTCGTGGAAGAGGAGAACAGCCGAAGGATGCGTATGATCGCGGCGCTCTCTATTGATTACACTACGGTATTCTTTGTCAGCCTGGAAACAGACAGTTACGAAATCTACCGGACCAATGACGAGGTGACGACCCAGTTTTCCCGCTGTCTGGTCTCCTCCTTTAAGGAGACGGTGGAAATATTCGCGGAGATGGGCGTTTTTCGGCAGGACAGAGAGAGATTTCTTCACCAGCTCTCCCCTGACGTTCTGAAAAAAAATCTTGAAGACAAGTATCTGTATTCCTTTACCTTCCGTGCTCAGAGAGGTGGAGGGTCTGTCATACACCGCGCCAAGATCGTACGTATCGGCAGCCATGATAAACCGCTGTCAGAACTGATTATCGGCTTTGCCGATATCACTGAGGAGCAGCGCGGCGGAGACCAGCAGAGACGGCTTCTGGAAAATGCCCTGAAAAGCGCGAGAAATGCCGATCGCGCGAAGAGTCTGTTCCTTACCAACATGTCTCATGATATCAGGACGCCCATGAATGCGATTCTCGGATTCACAAGGATCGCTCTGGGACATCTTCATGAAAAAGACAGGGTTGAGGATTGTCTCGAAAAGATCCTTCATTCCGGCGATCATCTGATGGGGCTGATAAACAATGTAATGGATATGAGCCGCATAGAGAGCGGGCGGATGGAGCTGCATGAAGAGGAATGCTCCCTGAGGGAGACGATCTCCTTTGTGGAAGACTCTCTTATGCCAATGATCCGTGACAAGGATCAGACTTTTTATGTTGATTATTCATCCAGTGTGAAGGATGTTTACTGCTTTGACCAGCTTGTCATGCGTCAGCTTCTGCTCAATCTCTGCAATAATGCAGTAAAATTTACAAATAAGGGCGGAGTCATTACTCTGAGGGTGGAGAAGAAGATTCCTGCCCCGAAAGGATACGAATCCCTTAAGATAAGCGTGAAGGATAACGGGATCGGAATGAGCCAGGAGTTTGTGAAGCGCATTTTCGAGCCGTTTGAACGTGAATACACGACCACAGTAAGCCGTATCCCCGGAAATGGTCTGGGGCTTTCGATCTGCAAGGGAATCGTGGAGACAATGGGAGGGACCATCGAGGTCCATACCCGGCAGGGAGTGGGAACAGAAGTCCTGTTGCAGCTTTCATTGCGACTTCCCAATCAGGATGACATTAAGAAGACGGATATCTCTGATACAGGTGACGGTTCGTTTGGGGATGAATTCGACAAAAAAGATGCAGAGCTCCTGGACAATACGTATGCAGAGATTTCTGGAGGGAATTTTGATGCTCAATTTCAGAGCAAAGAGTCAGTGGCCTCACAAGACGCGTCCGGAACAGAAATCTCCATTGATTTTAAAGAAGCTGAAAAAGGAGAGAAGGAAGCGGCAGAAAAGGAAACAGACGGGACAGGAGATACAGAACTGTTTGTCGAGCTGGATCCAAGAGGAAAACGCCTTCTCATAGTAGAAGATAATGAAATGAATATGGAAATCGCCCGTGAGCTTCTGGAAGATGAAGGATTTATCACGGAGTGTGCTGTGAACGGCAGTGAAGCCGTCCGGAAGGTCGCTGTTTCGGACAGTGGTTATTACGACGCGATCCTGATGGATATTCAGATGCCGGTGATGGACGGTTATGAGGCTACGACAAAGATCAGAAGCATGTCGGATCCCGGGCATGCAGGTATCCCGATCATAGCGATGACTGCAAACGTTTTTGAAGAAGACATGCGAAGATGCCTGGAAGCCGGGATGGATGAGTTTATTCCAAAGCCGATCGAGATTGACAAGGTGATCAGGACTCTCACTCCAGTCCTTCTGGCTCATGGCAGGATGTAAACTAAAACGGTATGTGGAGAATTTGAATATGCTGAATTTGTTTAAGGTAAAGAGATTTCTGCTGATTCCGCTGCTGTGCCTTTTGGTAATGATAGCAGGAGCGTGCGGAACAAATACCGGGAGAGATGCGCAAAAAAACGATTCTTCCCTGACAGTGCTGGATGAACAGAATCAAGGGGCAGCCGATGACGCTGTCTCGGACGGGACCCGGGAATATAACGATACCGGCGGTGATAAAGATCAGGAGTATGACGACGAAGACCAGAAGGATCCTCAGGGAAATGTCGACGCGGACGAAAATGATCCTCAGAAATATGACGACGAAGACCAGAAGGATGACCCGGAGGAAAAAACTGAAAAGCCGGATCAGGGAAATCTTCCTGATGAAAAAGGCACTTATACCACAAAACAGGATGTTGCTCTGTTTCTGCATGTTTACGGAAGGCTTCCGGATAATTTCATGACAAAGAAGGAAGCCCGTGCTCTTGGCTGGTCAGGCGGCTCCCTGGAAAAGTATGCTCCGGGTATGTGCATCGGAGGTGACAGGTTCGGAAATTATGAGGGAAATCTTCCGGATGGAAATTATCATGAGTGTGACATCAATACTCTTGGAAAATCAAAAAGAGGTGCGGAGCGGCTGATTTATTCTGATGACGGACGGATCTATTATACTGACGATCATTATGAAACTTTTACTTTGTTATACGGAAAGGAATAGTTCCGGACATAGATGACAAAATTCTGAAAAAGGATATAATTGTCGCAGCCGGAGAATAATAACTCCGAAGAAGGAGGAACAGCCTTGGAAATAAAAGATTTCTTTGTTGATCTTACGGGAGTATCGGATAAGGCTTCACTGCACCAGAGACTCAGGGAGGGACTCCCCCTGCCGTCCTGGTATGGAAACAATCTGGATGCTCTATATGATGCGCTGACAGAAATGCCTGTCCCGGCCCGTATACATTTTTCAGCCCGGGAGAAAGCTGCCAGGCATCTTACATCATATATGAAAGGGCTCGTGCGTGTTCTTGCGGACGCGGAAAAAGACAATCCGGGCCTCAGTATTATTTTTGAAGAGTAATGAAATAGGGTTATCTGGAAAAATAATGATATTTGATTATTCAGAAGGGTATATCGGGCTATGAGCAAAAGAACCCTGATTATCACAGACATTCACGGCTGCTATGATGAGTGCCGCAAGCTTCTGGAAAAAATGCAGTTTGATGAGGAACAGGACACGCTGATCAATCTTGGAGATCTGGTCGACAGGGGCCCTAAGATCTATGAGACCTTTGAGTTTCTGCGGGGACTTAAGGACAGGATGAAAGAGCGCTGTATCCTGATCCGCGGAAATCATGAGCAGATGCTTCTGGATGCCGCTGCAAAGGGAGGCAGAAATAAAGATCTGTGGTATTATAACAGTGGAGAAAAGACTGTATTTTCTTTCATTAATCATAAACACAGGTATCAGGAATTCCTCGACTGGTTTGAGGATATGCCTCTGTATTACGCTGCGAAAGATTACAGCTGTGTCCACGCTTCCCTGTCTGATCCGGATCCGGTTGTAAACGATGCCAATACATTGATATGGGGGAGAGATACTGATTACAGCGGAAAGATCGTCATGACAGGTCATACTCCCTACCGGTCTCCTATCTATTTCCAGGGGGAGCGTTATGGAAAGATTCAGGAAGACGTCAGAACAATGCTGCCGGAAACGGGTATGATCGCCCTTGATACCGGCTGTGTATTCGGAAACAGACTTACAGGGATGGTCCTGTCGGAGGACGGGACATTTGTAGTAACTTCGGTTCCGTCCGGAGTAAAATTCGAACACAGATGACCAGGATGGATGTATGAAAAGACTGAATCCGGGAAAAGTTTTTCATGCCGGATTTACGGAGGAGCGTCGGGCAATGATGTGCCCGAAAATGCATCAGGGATGAGGAAGAGAGTGCCATGTCAGTAAATGTCGGAAAGAGAAAACATATCAAGAAGTCTGTTCTCCTGAGAAGACTCCAGGCAGCAGGCGCAATACTTTCACTCGTGCAGGCAGGTACAGCGGCTCTGTTTATTTATCTGCTGAACGGGACGGGAATGATTCCGTGGAATTATATTATGACGGCATTTGCTGTTCTTTCTGCCGCCCTTCTTCTTGTTATCATTCTTGTAAATATCCGAAATAAAAAGACAAGGATCGCAGCTGTTGTCTTAAGTGTGCTCATGATCATTGTTCAGCTTATAGGAAGCAGCTATCTGTACCGCACTATGAATATGCTCAGGAATGCGGAGAGCTCCTATAAAACAGATTATCTTGATTTTGTGGTCAGAAATGATGATCCTGCGACTGAAATGAAGCAGATTGCAGGATATAGATTCGGTATTGTGGATGATCTGGCTTCGGATGAAAAGAATACCCTTCTTGAGACCATGAAACGGAGGACGGGACAGGAGATTACCTATCAGTCCTATACTACAGCGGTTGAAGCGGTCAGGGCGCTTCTGAACGGTGATGTGGATGTAGCAGTCTTTCGTGATGCCTACGCTCCTGTGCTCGAAGAGGTCATGGATTCCTACGCCACAGGAACACGCGTGGTCGATACATATGAGATCCGTACTCTGATGCAGTATGAGACGGTTGAACCCGGCGAGCCTTTTCATCTGCTGATCAGCGGTATAGATGTGAAGGGAGATATCACCCAGGCAAGCCGCAGCGACGTCAATATCATCGTAACGATCAATCCAAAGACGAAAAAGATTCTTATGACGACAACGCCCAGGGATTTTTATGTATATATTCCCGGTGTTTCAGGAGATCAGCGGGACAAGCTCACGCATGCCGGCATATACGGGGAGGATGCATCCATCCGCACTCTTGAGCAGCTGTACGGCATCGACATCACCTATTATGTGAGAGTAAACTTCACGACACTGATCGACATTGTGGATGCCATCGACGGCGTGGATGTGTGGTCGGATTATGACTATGACGCCTACACTGATTCAAAGGTCCACATCAGCAAGGGATGGAACCACCTGAACGGAAGACAGGCTCTTGCCTTCTGCCGCGAGCGCTTTACCTTCCCCGACGGAGATAATCAAAGAGGTAAGGATCAGGAGGCTGTCCTGAAGGCCATTATAGAAAAAGTCATGTCCCCTTCCCTCATTGTAAATGCCAGTGCCCTGATCGACAGCATGAAGGGCTCTTTCCAGACGGATCTTCCCGAGACCAAGATCGCCGAGCTGATCAGCCAGCAGCTTTCGGAAGGGACGGACTGGCTGATCCTTCGTCAGGCGGCGGAGAGCGGCCCTTCAGGCCTGGAGTATACTTACTCCTCAGGAGGAAAGCTGTCCGTAACGTGGCCGAATGAATACAGTCTGAAGAAAAATACCGCAAGAATGAATATCATTCTGGACGAAAGACCATAATATCAGGGCTTATAGGAAAGCATCCCAATGACACAAAAAAGCCTGCGCATTCAATGCGCAGGCTTTTTGTATTTTTTGTTTTTTTGCTATGAGAGGTTTATTCAACCGACTACCTTACGAAGGATCTGAGCGGGGCTGCGACAGGACGTCTGTTTCTGCGGTCTACGCCGATGAAAACAAAATCAAATCTGTAAACCAGTGCCCAGATGATAATAAACAGGCCGCCGGCGATCACAACATCCGAAAAGGAATGCTGTTTGATCAACATGGTCGAAAGGATGATCAGAAATCCCTGAACAGTAATGGCTGTACGCCAGAAAAAGATGACCGGAGCACTGAAGGAATAACCTTTATCTGTCCTCCAATCCCAGTTCAAGGCGGCGGCAATAACTGCCAGGCTGTTGAAAACATGGATGCTCGGGGTCAGGTTGGTTGGCGTATCCGCAAGGTAAAGCATGCTGACCGCACGCGTAAAAACGTTGTCAGCGGGCATTGTCTCGGGGCGCAGCATGTGGATATTCGGAAAAACTATGGATACAGCGATAAAGATCGTCATGCCGATCACAAGGCAGGAACACAGCCTGTGATATGACTCCTCATGCATATGAAGGAGAAAGAAAGCGAAGCCGGATACATAAGGGAACCACAGCAGGTAAGGGATAACAAAAACCGGAATGAAAGGGATCCTGTCATCAACGGCTGTGTGTATGACCGTATAATGAAGGCGGTTCCACTGCTCAATCAGGACAAAGGAAATCAGGTAGGCGGCCATGTAGGCAAGCATCGGAGTCAGAGTCCTGAATTTTTCCTCGGGAAGGAGCCATTCCGGAATAATATGATTTGAAAACAGCCGGAAACCCTGCCCGTTTTTCTTTGCTTCTTTTTTATTATTATTCTGCTTTTTTAACCCTGTTATACCGTAATTATCTAACTTCGTCTCTGTCTGCGATTTTCTCAGATCATTTATCTGCGGTTTTCCAAGTGTTACTTTTTTTCCAAACATGCCGGCATCATTCTTATGAGGATCAAGAAAAGATACCATATTTTGTACCTCCAAACGAAAATGATAGAAAATATCCGTTACAGGCAGCTTGTTAAACGGTAATGAAAACCTTCAAAACCATTGGAATGTTACCTCTTAATAGGAAAAAAGGCAAGAGATTTCTTCAAAATTCACAAAGTATTTAGATTAAGCATCGAAATACGGGCAAAATAATATGTGAATATCAATAAAAACACACTTTTAATATAAAAACTACAACATTTATACTTGCGAAAAGAGATTCTTCTTGCTATACTTCAAAATCGTGACGTTAACATATGCAATTTGCGGCTTTCGTATACTGTCTGCTGCGTATGCTTACATGTCATTTATTGCTTTTATATGCAATTTGGATCGTGATTAATACAGAAAGTCAAACCAGATCATTGAAAACTCGGGAGGTCTAAATGTATTCTATTGAAGAAGTCAGGAAGGTTGATCCGGAAATCGCCGCTGCGATCGAGCAGGAGGTTCAGCGTCAGAATGACCATATTGAACTGATCGCCTCAGAGAACTGGACCAGCAAAGCAGTCATGGCCGCTATGGGAAGTCCTCTTACCAACAAGTACGCGGAAGGTTATTCAGGAAAGCGCTATTATGGCGGATGCCAGGTGATCGACGTTGTAGAGACGATCGCGATCGAACGCGCCAAGAAGCTTTTCGGCTGTACCTACGCGAACGTTCAGCCGCACTCCGGCGCTTCCGCAAATCTTGCTGTGGAGTTTGCCATCTTAAAGCCCGGCGATACCCTCATGGGGATGAACCTCAACCAGGGCGGTCACCTCACACACGGAAGTCCTGCAAATATTTCCGGTACATATTATAATGTCGTTCCCTATGGCGTAGACGAAAACGGCTTTATCGATTATGACGAATTAAAGCGCATCGCCATCGAGAAAAAGCCCAAAATGATCATCGCGGGCGCTTCTGCATACTGCAGGACGATCGATTTCAAAAAATTCCGTGAAGCTGCTGACGCCTGCGGCGCAGTGCTGATGGCGGATATTGCCCACATTGCGGGCCTTGTTGCAGCGGGCATCCATCCCAGCCCCTTCCCTTATGCAGATGTTGTCACGACGACGACTCACAAGACCCTGCGCGGTCCCCGCGGCGGCCTGATTCTTGCCATGGAGGAGACAGCGAAGAAGTACAACTTTAACAAGGCGGTCTTCCCGGGAACACAGGGTGGTCCTCTTGAGCACGTGATCGCAGCGAAGGCTGTCTGCTTCCAGGAGGCGCTGCAGCCCTCTTTCAGGACATATATGCAGCAGGTTGCAAAGAACGCGACAGCTCTCAGTGAGGGCCTCAAAAAGAGAGATGTAGACATCGTATCCGGCGGCACGGACAATCATCTGATGCTCGTGGATCTGACCAAAGAGGGTCTGACCGGCAAGGAAGTCGAAAAGTGGCTTGACGACGCGCATATCACTGCCAACAAGAACACCATCCCCAATGAGCAGCGCTCGCCCTTCGTGACCAGCGGTATCCGTCTCGGCTCCCCCGCAGCTACTACGCGCGGACTTGTCGAGGAAGATATGGACCAGGTTGCCGAAGCGATTGCCCTCGTCATCAAGAAAAAGGAGGAAGGGATCGAGCCCGCTAAAGAGATCATCGCAAAGATCACTGCGAAATACCCTCTTTCCTGAACCGCATAAAAGCGAAAACGCCGCTTTATTTCCGTAACACGGCAGATCCTTCTTCTTGCCTGCTGCGTTTTGAAATAGAAGCATCACCCCCTTGGAGGTATTTCCTTCAGGGGGGATTTTTGTTTTCAGGATTGAAGGATCCGGGAAGATGGGAGCATCATGAGAGAAGTAGATCAATTTGGCGGACCAGCCTGAAATTGTTCTAATATGTCTGAAAATAGAGAAAATATAGATTTAAACAAAATTAATGATTGACAATTAAGTAAATTATATCTATAATATACACATAAAGTACTTCAAGAAAAGGTGACGAGAAGTTCACCAATCATTCTTTTATCTACACAATGCCTCCTGATCAGGCAGAAACGGATAGACGTTCAGTTCCACAGAGCTGTTCATATGGGAGCTGTTTCAAAGAACAGTTCCGCAGGAGGATAATCAAAGAAAACCTTGTTTTCCTGATTTCTCCCATAATGATCCGTTTTCCTGGCACGAACTATATTGTGAAAGATGAAAAGAAGAAAGGAAGGTACACTTCACCGGAAGCGTTAGACAACATCTCACAGTTACAATTGAATATGATCCGCAATTGAGTACGAAATAAGAGAAGTGATGATTTCTCGCATCGGACATTTTGAAGGATCGCAGTACCGATCAATTAATGGACCGGACGAATAAAAACCTGATAAAGCCTGAATCGGAAACCGGAAAGATGCAGGATGGGAATTTGAATGGAACAGTTCATTTTCGGATTATCGCATCGATCAAATAGTAGAGGAAGGATTTTTAAAAGGTAAGTTTCGAAAGGAGTTGCATTTTTTGTAAGGACTGCAGGTTCGGAGAAAGCACCGGAGAGTGCAGCAGGTTCTGATCGGACATCACAGTACAATCAGTACAAAAGAAAAAGGGAAAGAGAGCGGAGAGCCAGACAATAAGGAGGGCAAGTCCATTGGATGGTGTTAGCTAGGGAAGAGTATTCGTCGAAGTAAGACCGTTGGAAAAGACGGCAGATGAATACTCTTCCTTTTGCTGTGCCTTTTTTTGCTGATATCGAGTGAAAAAAGCTGCACTTTCCCGGTCCGGTGAGGAGAGGAAAGAGCAGCCCTTTTTCTTTTGTATACTTTTATCTGATCCTGCTGCCGGTTTTAGTATCATATTATCGGACAGCAGAACTTATGATTAAAAGGTTTTGCAGGATTATTTTCCGGAAGATTTCTTCCTGAAAAGCGGTTTTCCGAAAAATGTTCTTCCAAAAGCAGCTTTTCTGCCTGGAGCCGTATCTGAAGAAGGTTCTTCAACAGGAGGAACGCAGCCGATGGAGGCGTGGTCGCTGTCGATTTCCGGTCCGGCTGCCAGGGAAGCAGGGGAGTCTGTCATTCCGGATCCTGTGATGCTTTCTGATGAGGATCCGGTCTTTTCTTCCCCTCCGGTGGTGCTGCCGGGATATTCGCCCCGTTTTTTCTTTTCCAGGTTCTTCTGGGCGGTGGCGAGCATGAGTTTGATGCGGTTTAACTGATTTACTTCGCTGGCTCCTGGATCATAGTCGATGGCGGCAATGTTGGCCAGGGGGTATTCCCTGCGTATAGCCTTTATGACGCCCTTGCCGACGACGTGGTTGGGAAGGCAGCCGAAGGGCTGGATGCAGACGATGTTTTCCACGCCGTCCTGTATAAGTTCAACCATTTCGCCGGTAAGAAACCAGCCCTCTCCGGTCTCGTTGCCGATAGATACTATGGGCTCGGCAAATTTCACAAGGCTGTAAATGCTTGCAGGCGCTTCAAAGTGTCTGCTCTTTTCATATTCACGGTAGATGGGTCTAAGGGCAGCCTCGATGGCACGGATTCCCAGCGTGCTCTTCATGGCTGTTTTTTTACTGGTACCCAGGTTTTCAGCCTTATAGACCTGGTTGTAGAAGCAGTAGAGCATAAATCCCATAAGATCAGGGACAGAAGCCTCTGCGCCTTCCTGTTCTAGGAGGTCGACCAGGTAATTATTCGCGGCGGGCGCGTATTTTACCAGGATCTCACCGACGATGCCCACACGGGGGCGGCGCTCCTCACGGATGGGGATGGAGTCGAAATCGCGGATCATCTGCCTGGCCAGACGCTGTACCTTTGGAAGGTTCAGGCCGTTGGTCTTTGTCAGGAAATCGGTGCAGATCTGCAGCCATTTCTTGTGTTTGGCTTCGACCATGCCCTTTTTGAGCTCGTAGGGCCTCATGCGGTAGATGCAGCGCATCATGACATCGCCGAAGACGATAGCGTAGGCAGCCCGGGTGATGAGCTTTAGGTCGAGCTTGAATCCGGGGTTGTTTTCGAGTCCGGACATGTTGACGGAGACCACGGGAATCTGGCCCATTCCGGCTTTTGCCAGGGCACGCCGGATAAAGCCCACATAGTTGGAGGCGCGGCAGCCGCCCCCGGTCTGGGTCATCAGGACTGCTGTACTGTTGACATCATACTGGCCTGAGTCCAGGGCCTCCATGATCTGGCCGACCACAAAGAGGGAGGGATAACAGGCATCGTTGTTGACATATTTGAGGCCGAAATCGACCGCCCGGCGATTGTCGTTTGGAAGAACGACCAGGTTGTATCCACAGGCACGAACTGCCGGCTCAAGCATGTCGAAGTGTATGGGAGACATCTGAGGGCACAGGATCGTGTAATTTTTGCGCATGTTTTCCGTGAATGCGACTTTTTCGACCGCTGTCGAGCGGACCGTACGCTTTGTGTTTTTCGCGTCGCGGATCCGGATGGCGGCGATCAGCGAACGGACGCGGATCCGGGCGCTGCCCAGGTTGTTGACCTCATCGATCTTCAGGCAGGTATAGATCTTGTCAGAGCCTGCAAGGATGTCGTTTACCTGATCTGTCGTGACGGCATCTATACCGCAGCCAAAGGAATTGAGCTGGATCATCTCCAGATCGTCGCGCAGGCGCACGTAATTTGCGGCTGCATAGAGACGGGAGTGGTACATCCACTGGTCCAGGACGGTGATTGGCCGGTCCGGTGTGGAAAGGTGGGAGATGGAGTCCTCGGAGAGAACACAGATGCCGTAGGAGGTGATCATCTCCGGGATCCCGTGATTGATCTCCGGGTCAATGTGGTAGGGACGGCCTGCCAGGACGATGCCCTTTACATGGTTTTCCTCCATGTAGCGGAGAATCTCCTCGCCCTTTCTGCGGATATCGACACGGGACTGCTCGAGCTCCTCCCAGCCCGCAGCGCAGGCCTCGCGGATCTCATCCGCCGGGATCTCACTGCCAAACTCCCTGAGCAGGGCGTCAGTGATGGTGCGAAGGCTTGTAAAGGCCATGAAAGGGTTGCGGAAAGCGATTTTTCCTTCCGTGATCTCCTCCACGTTATTGCGGATGTTCTCCGGATAGGAGGTGACGATCGGGCAGTTGTAGTGGTTGTCCGAGGATGCAAATTCCGACCTCTCATAGAAAAGGGAAGGGTAGAAGATAAAATCCACCCCCTTATTGATGAGCCACATGACATGCCCGTGGGCGATCTTTGCCGGATAGCAGGCGGACTCGCTTGGAATGGATTCGATACCCATCTCGTAGATCTGGTGGGTCGAGAGAGGGGACAGCACTACCCGGTATCCGAGTTTTGTGAAAAAGACTGCCCAGAAGGGATAGTCTTCATACATGTTGAGAACACGGGGAATGCCGACTGTCCCGCGGGGAGCCTGGCTGGGGGGAAGAGGACGGTAGCCGAAGATCCTGCCCAGCTTGTATTTGTACATATTGGGAAGGTTATTCCGCACGGCCTCTTTTCCGAGACCTCTCTCGCAGCGGTTTCCGGAAATAAAGAGACGCTCGGAAGCGGAGCTGTCTCCTGCAGCATCAGTAGAAAGATCGCCGGTGTCCGCACGAAGGGCTTTGGAGGATTTTCCGGTTCTTTCCAGGGCGGCTCCGCGAGCCTTTCCTGCAGTCTCCATGGCGGCTTCTCGGGCTCTGTCAGCAGTCTCTTTTGCTGTTTCACGTACTTTTCCGACAGTCTCCAGGGCGGATTCACGGGCTTTCTCCGCCGTCTCGCGGACTTTTTCGGCAGCCCCGCCTACAGGAGATCCTTCGATCGCCTTCGCGGCTTTTTCCGTCGTTTCCAGTGCGGATTCACGTGCTTTTTCCACTGTCTCAAGTGCGGTGTCGCGCACCTTTCCGGCCGCGCCGCCTACGGGGGAGCCTTCGATTGCTTTCGCCGCCCTTCCCGCTGTTTCCATGGCTGTTTCACGAACTTTGCCCGCAGCGCCGCCAAGGGGGCTCTCGCCCAGGAATTTTGCTGCCTTTTCTGCAGTCTCAAAAGCGGATTCCCTGGCCCGTCCTGCTGTTTCAAAAGCGGATTCGCGGGCCTTTCCGGCAGTCTCAAAAGCAGAGTCTCTTGCTTTTTCGGCTGTTTCAAGGGCCAGGGCTGCGGCGCGTGAAGCGCTGCTCTTTTTGCCGGAGGCAGCAAGGCCCTCTCCGGTGACAGGGACAGTTTCTTCAAATACCGAAGCACGCTGCGCATTTGTCCTGTCGGATGCGGTTGACCGGGAACCGCGCAGGAAGTGGTTGATGGTCAGGCGGCAGTTGTTGGTACAGCGCCCGCAGTTCGTCAGTGTGGTCTCGTACTGGAGATTTTCAATCTCGTCGAAGGACAGCATGGTCGTTTTCTGCCTGCCGTCGTAGCGCTCGCGGGCGATCAGGGCCGCCCCGAAGGCTCCCATGATGCCGGCAATATCAGGACGGGTGACCTGCCCGCCTGAAATGGTCTCTACGCTGCGAAGGACGGCATCGTTGTAGAATGTACCGCCCTGGACTACGATATTTTTGCCCAGCTGGGAGGCATCGGACACCTTGATGACCTTGAAGAGCGCGTTTTTAATTACGGAATAGGCCAGGCCTGCAGAAATATCGGAGACGTCGGCCCCTTCCTTCTGTGCCTGCTTGACGCGTGAATTCATAAAGACAGTGCAGCGCGTCCCCAGATCAATGGGATGTTTTGCAAAGAGCGCAGCCTTTGCAAAATCCTGCACGGAGAAATTCAGGGACTTGGCGAAGGTTTCGATAAAGGAGCCGCAGCCGGAGGAACATGCCTCATTGAGAAGGACGTTGTCGACGGCATGGTTTTTGATGCGGATGCACTTCATGTCCTGTCCGCCGATATCAAGGATACAGTCCACCTCGGGGTCAAAGAAGGCGGCGGCGTAATAATGGGCGATGGTCTCCACTTCACCTTCGTCCAGAAGGAAGGCCGCTTTCAGAAGGGCTTCGCCGTAACCGGTAGAACAGCTGCGGACGATCCTGGCGTCCGGGGGAATGATACGGCGAATCTCGGAAATGGATTCGATCGCTGTCCGCACAGGGCTGCCGTTGTTATTGCTGTAAAAAGAGTAAAGCAGAGTGCCATCCTCGCTGACGAGGGCAAGCTTCGTGGTCGTGGAGCCCGCGTCGATACCTAGGAAACATTTGCCGTGATAATCGGACAGACTTGCACGCTTTACTTTTGCTTTTTCGTGTCTTTCGCAGAATTCATCGTATTCTTCCTGTGAAGAAAACAAAGGATCCATACGGCCGATCTCAAATTCCATGTGGAATTCTTCAGAAAGCCTCTGCGCCATTTCCGAGAGAAGGACATGGGTCTGTTCCTGTGCGTTCATGGCGCTTCCCATGGCAGCAAAGAGATGGGAATTTTCCAGAAGGATCGTATGCTCATCGTCAAGCTTTAGAGTGCGCACGAAGGAAGCCCTCAGCTCGGACAGAAAGTGAAGGGGACCGCCAAGAAAGGCAACGTGGCCCCGGATGGGTTTTCCGCATGCCAGGCCGCTGATGGTCTGATTGACGACAGCCTGAAAAATGGAGGCAGCCAGATCCTCTTTTGTGGCGCCTTCATTGATAAGGGGCTGTATGTCGGATTTTGCGAAGACACCGCAGCGGGCAGCGATCGTGTACAGGGAGCGGTATCCGCGGGCATAGCGGTTAAGCCCGGCGGCGTCTGTCTGCAGAAGACTGGCCATCTGGTCGATGAAGGAGCCCGTTCCGCCGGCACAGATGCCGTTCATGCGCTGTTCGATGCTTCCGTTTTCAAAATATATGATCTTTGCATCCTCGCCGCCAAGCTCGATCGCAACATCCGTTTTGGGCGCGAGTTTTTCAAGCGCGGAGGAGACGGAGACGACCTCCTGGACAAAGGGAACCTTCAGATGAGCCGCCAGAGTAAGTCCGCCGGAACCGGTGATCACCGGATGCACTGTTACGTCTCCCAGCTTAGCATACGCATCCTCGACAAGACTGCGGAGCGTCCCGCGGATATCTGCATGGTGGCGGCGGTAATCAGCGAACATAATTTTATAGGAAGGATCCAGAACAGCGATCTTGACAGTAGTGGATCCGATATCGATGCCCAGCGTATAATCTTTAGAAATCACAGGGACAATCTCCTTTCAAATGCTTTTTTCCATAGATAAGAGATTATACTTGAATAACCAAAAAAAAGCAAATCATATGATTTTGGGGATGCCCAGGCAGTTTACAAATAAGGCTTTGGAATGCTACAATAATTTCTGCCTTTTTTGATTTTCTGCCATTCCGACAGGAAATTCCTGCAAGAATTTCCGGCAGGAATTTCCGGTGACAGAATCAAGGCAGCTGTTCGGATACTGTAATGCAGACTATGGTAAACGACAAAATATTCTTTGATTTTTCGTTTGCTCTCCTGATAATTGAAAGGAAAATAGATGATGGATCGCTTTGAAAAAAAATTCAGAAAATATGCCATAAGCAATCTGTCCATGAAGCTGATCGTGCTTTATGTCATCGGATATGTGCTTTATTATATCCGCCCTGAAATATTTTCACTTCTTACGCTGAATGTGACAGCTGTCCTGAAAGGTCAGATCTGGCGGATCTTCACATGGCTTCTTGTACCTCCGGACGGCGGCTCCAATCTGTTTTTTGTCGCTATTATGTTGTATTTTTATTACAATATCGGATCCGCCCTTGAAAGAGTTTGGGGGGATTTCAAATATAATGTCTACATTTTTCTTGGTATCATCCTGACTGTGATCAGTGCTTTTTTGTGGCTGCTCTTCCTTAGGGCAACCGGTCTCACAGGCACAGTCCTCATGATGGCCGGTCAATACGGAGCACCGTATTTCAGTACTTATTATATTAATATGTCAATTTTACTGGCCTTTGCCATGACTTTTCCCGAGGCGCAGGTGTATCTGTTCTTTGTACTGCCGATCAAGGTCAAGTATCTGGGCTGGATCGATGTCGGCTTCCTGGTCCTTAGCATGATTACCGGCAACAGCGCGCAGCGTTTCGTCATCGCCGCAGCGCTTTTGAACGTAATCCTGCTTTATATGCGAAGCCGAGGCAGAATTGTCTGGTCTCCGATGCAGATGCGCCGGAGACAGCAGTTTAAAAAAATGGCTTCCACAGGCAGGAGCAGCACCATGCGCAGCACCGGAGCCCTGCACCGCTGTGCCGTCTGCGGCCGCACGGAAAAAGACGGTGATGATCTGGAATTTCGTTATTGCAGTAAATGCGCCGGAGGGCGGGAATACTGTCAGGACCATCTCTTTTCACATGTACATGTCGGCAGATAAACAACCGGCCTGAATTTTGACTGATCCCATCGGAGAAACCCGTTCCGGGCTTTCTACGACAAATGCGGAGCATTTGCCGGATGCACGCACTGGTGTGCGGCATAGAGTATAAGGCAGATATTAAAGTGTAAAAATCCGCAGCTGCAGGCCGCGTTATTTAAAATTAGAAGGCTTCGTCCGTTTCAAACGGAATCAGGAGGCAGTAATGAACACAGAACAGGAATTTCTGAAGCTTTTGCAGGAAACTTTGAAACAGGCCAGGAGGAACGGTGGAAAAATAAGCCGCGGAGAGATCGGTGAGATCTTCGGATCTTTTTCACTGGATGAAGAGCAGATCACTCAGGTCGAGGCTTATCTGAAGGCGCACAGGATCAGCGTGGGCGCGGCGGGACAGGACCCTGACGCTCTGCAGCAGGAGGAGAGAGAATTTCTCATCTCTTATCAGGCCATGCTCGAGGACATTCCCAGGCTTTCGGATTCAGTCATGGATGCGGTCCGGCTTTCCGCCATGGCCGGCGAGCCCTCCGCGCAGAAGGAGCTGGCTGAGCAGATGATGGGAAGCGTCGTGGACATTGCCCGCCTGTATGTCGGTCAGGGCGTAGGGATCGAGGATCTGATCGGCGCCGGAAATGAAGCGCTCGCTCTGGGCGTTACCATGCTGGATCATCTTGAAAGCCCGCAGGAGGTGGAAGGAGAGCTGGGGCGCAGGATCATGGACAGCATGGAGGATATGATCTCCATGATGCTTGATGACCACGCCAGGGACAGGGAAATTGAAGATCTGACCAATCTTGTCGCCGGAAAAGCAAAGGAGCTCGCTCAGACTCTGGGCAGAAAAGTAACTGCACATGAACTTGCCCGTGAAGGGGAGGTGACCATGGAACAGATCATGGAGGCTAAAAGGCTGACCGGGGACAGGATCGAAGATCTGCAGGGATGAAGGTAAGGCTGTAAGGGCCAAAGGTAACAGCTCGCTATGCACTGAATTCGAGGTGTTTTCACATATGCACACCACCTGTTGCGTTTGCTCAGCGCAAAAACCCGACATGAACGGTCGTTGCGTCTTTTGGTGTATAATCAGAAAAAACGTTGACTTTGTTTCTGGAAATCTTTATACTTTATATGATTCTTTTGCTTTAAGATCATCAATTATTCGGATCATCATTACGAAACAATAAACATGCAGGGGTGGAGATTATCTTCACCGGGGGATTTTTTTCCTTGCGAAAAAATAACCGGCAGATCTGTCCTGACAGACGAAGATGCATAGAATGAGTTTTCTTATTTTTATGCTCTGAAACGTCTGACTGGCCTGGTGTGCCGCTTTTTTATGCTCCCTGTCAGAAGCGGATGTATATTTGATATAAAATAAATTTTTCATTAACTGAGACACTTTTCAAAATGCTTTAAAAAGCTCTTGCAGATGACAGAAACAGATGATATACTTGGACGCGAACAGATGTTCATAATCCGGATACGGTAATGTTCCGTATACGGTTGTCAATAATAAAGATGATGCAGCCCTGCAGGATGAACAGGCTGCATCTGAAAAGAGGAGGAAAAATGGGATTTTCTACAGAAGACAGACAGAAAGCGCTTGATGCTGCGCTGGCGCATATTGAAAAGCAGTTCGGAAAGGGAGCAGTCATGAAGTTGGGAGATCCGTCTGCACAGATGAATGTGGAGACGATCCCGACGGGATCCCTGAGCCTTGATATTGCGCTGGGACTGGGAGGGATCCCGCGTGGCAGAATCATTGAAATATACGGACCTGAGTCTTCGGGCAAGACGACTGTGACCCTCCATATGATCGCTGAGGTACAGCGCCGTGGAGGTATTGCCGGTTTTATAGACGCAGAGCATGCGCTTGATCCGGTATATGCAAAGAATATCGGTGTGGATATAGACAATCTGTATATCTCCCAGCCTGACAGCGGTGAGCAGGCTCTGGAGATCGCGGAAACCATGGTCCGCTCCGGTGCGATCGATATAGTAGTCGTGGACTCTGTTGCCGCGCTTGTTCCCAAGGCGGAAATCGACGGCGATATGGGCGATTCACATGTAGGTCTCCACGCCCGTCTGATGTCCCAGGCGCTCCGCAAGCTCACAGCTGTGATCAGCAAATCCAATTGCGCCGTTGTGTTTATCAATCAGCTCAGGGAAAAAGTCGGAGTGATGTTCGGAAATCCGGAGGTGACCACGGGCGGGCGGGCCCTGAAATTCTATTCCTCCGTCCGCATGGATGTGCGCCGTATCGAGACCTTAAAGCAGGGCGGAGAGAGCATCGGCAACCGGACAAGAGTCAAGGTGGTAAAAAACAAAATTGCCCCGCCGTTCCGTGAGGCGGAATTCGATATCATGTACGGAAAGGGCATCTCCTATGTCGGAGATGTGCTTGATCTGGCGGCCGGCTGCGATATTATCAACAAAAGCGGCGCATGGTATAACTACGAGGGAAGACGGATCGGGCAGGGACGCGAGAATTCCAAGCAGTTTCTGACCGATCATCCTGAACTGCTTTCGGAAATAGATAAAAAAGTCAGGGCCCACTACAATCTGGATCCTGAAGGAGCCTTTGAAGCACCTGCAGCAGACGGGAAGACACCTGCTGAGCCGGCGTCCGATACAGAAAAGCCCTGAGTCGGCGTCTAAAAAATTTTGAATCTGTGGATGGATTATGGGTAGATATAAAATGCCGACGGGCGTAAGGGAGGACCTGAAAAAAGACCGGGAGCAGTCCGAAGCTTATAAAAAGACAAAAGACGGGAAACAGTCCGAAGCTGACATACAACTCAAAGACAGGGAACAGTCCGAAGCTGATAGACAGCCTGAAGACGGAGAACAGTTGAAAAAGCTCAGGTCCGCATGCATGCGCAGATGCGGTCTTCTTCTTGGAAGCCGTGATTATTCAGTCTCCCGCCTCAGGGAAAAGCTTCTGAAGGCCGGATTTGATGATACCATTGTCGAAGATTCCCTGGAGAGACTAAAGGACGCCGGATATCTTAATGACAGGCGATATGCGGAGCAGTTTATCCGCAGCCACCTGTCAGACAAAAGCCGCCTTCGGATCATAAAGGACCTGATCGACAGGGGGATTGCCGACGAAATGATCAGTGAAGCCTTCGGGGAGTTTACTGAAGAAGAAATACAGAGCGCTCAATATGATCAGATCCGCCGCCTCCTGGAAAAAAGAGGTTATGATCCGGATTTGTTTTCCTTTGAAGAAAAGCAGAAAACCATGGCTTTTCTCCAGAGAAAGGGGTTTCCGAACCGTCTGATCCGCAGGGCCATAGAAGGATAAAAATACTTTATTTACTGTTTGTATGCTGCCGGTATGACAGTTTTCCCGGGGGTGTGACCGCCGGCTGCCGGTCACACGCAGACAGGAGTTACATGTTCACGTCCTCGATAGGGCGTGAAGAATAACGGTAACTTTCTTACCCGAAAATACAGTAGAGAATGGCTTGACAGGCGCACTTTTTACGTTTAATATGGAATCTGTTGTGGACTGTTTTGGATTTGTTCGTTAGAATACTTAATTTTGTCTTGTTTGTCTGGGAAGAAAGACATATGTGTTCTATACAATAAATGCTGACGGGCTGTCCGTCCGGTGCGGGCGAGACGGCGTTTATCCAATTACAGCTGTTCCGGTATTGGATTGAACATCTAAATAACGGACTGCGGTGTTACAGTTATCCAAATTTAATAAGGAGGTGCTCCTGCATGCATTTGGGAATCATTATTGCAGTGATTCTTACAATGGCAGCAGCAGTTCCCATCACCTGGTACATCACTTCCAATTATCACAGGAAGCAGGATGAGATCAAGGTGGACAGCGCGGAAGCACGTGCGAGGTCGATCATAGACGATGCACTTCAGAAGGCTGAAGAGAAAAAGCGCGAAGCCATGCTGGAGATCCGGGAAGAGGCGTTCAAATCCAAGAGCGAACTTGACAAAGAGATCCAGTCAAGGCGGAATGAGATTCAAAAGAGCGAGCGCAGGATCCAGCAGAAAGAAGAGCAGATCGACAACAAAGTCGAGCAGATGGAGCGCAGGGAACAGGGGCTTGCTGCCAGGGAAGAGGATCTGCAGAAGCTTCAGAAAGAAGTTTCGACTCTGAATGAGCAGCGCATACAGGAACTTGAGCGAATTTCAGGCCTTACCTCCGAACAGGCAAAAGAACACCTTTTAAAAATTGTTGAAGATGAAGTAAGACTGGACTGCGCCAGAAAGATCAAAGAGATCGAGGCGGAGGCCAGAGAAGAGGCAGACAAAAGGGCCAAGGAGTTTGTGGTGGGCGCTATTCAGCGCTGTGCGGCAGACCACGTTTCCGAAGCTACAATCTCTGTCGTACAGCTGCCCGGAGATGAAATGAAGGGCAGGATCATAGGCCGTGAAGGGCGTAACATCCGGACGCTTGAGACGATGACAGGTGTCGACCTGATCGTCGATGATACACCGGAAGCTGTCGTGATCTCCGCCTTTGATCCGATCCGCAGGGAAGTTGCGCGGGTAGCGCTTGAGAAACTGATCGTCGACGGCAGGATCCATCCTGCCAGGATCGAGGAGATGGTTGCAAAAGCACAGCGTGAAGTGGAAGCCAGGATCAAGGAGGAAGGCGAAGCAGCCACCCTCGAGGTCGGTGTTCACGGCATCCATCCGGCGCTGGTACGTCTTTTGGGCAAGATGCGTTTCCGCACCAGCTATGGACAAAACGCCCTCAAGCACTCGATTGAGGTCGCTCAGTTGTCAGGTCTTTTAGCGAGTGAGCTTGGACTTGATGTCCGGATCGCAAAGCGTGCGGGTCTTCTGCATGATATCGGCAAAGCTGTAGACCATGAGATGGAAGGATCTCATGTTCAGCTTGGCGCAGAGCTCTGTAGAAAATATAAAGAATCTCAAACAGTTATTAATTCCGTGGAGTCGCACCACGGGGATGTGGAACCTGCAAGTCTGATCGCGTGTATTGTTCAGGCCGCAGATACAATCTCCGCCGCCCGTCCCGGGGCAAGGCGCGAGACACTTGAAGCCTATACCACGAGGCTGAAACAGTTAGAAGAAATCACCAACAGTTTTAAAGGGGTCAGTAATTCTTATGCCATCCAGGCAGGCAGAGAAGTTCGCGTAATGGTAGTTCCTGAGCAGATCAGCGATGCTGATATGGTGATCCTGGCAAGAGATATTTCGAAGAAGATCGAATCCGATATGGAATATCCAGGCCAGATCAAAGTCAATGTGATCCGTGAGTCCAGAGTTACGGATTACGCAAAGTAATATAGAAAAATAATATTAAGATTGTATATATAGCTTAAACGGTTGTTTTTACACACTGTTTTAATCTCAGTTTTTATCAGATTTCAAGAATTATTTAAAAAAAGCTGCAGAGAGCCTAAAAGCTCCTGCAGCTTTTTTGTCAAAACGGAAAAAAATGAGAAAAACAAGGTAATATTCACAAATTTATAAAGCAAAATCCCGAAAAATAAGGTATAATAGATAAAGATTATTCATCTTGCCGTGCCTGTAAGAGCTTTCCGGATTCTTCCCGGGCCGCGGCGCGGTGGAATTGCTTACATATTTATTCTTATTTTGTTACAGGGGGTCAATTAATATGAAGAAGATTCTTTTTGTGGCATCGGAAGGCGTTCCTTTTATCAAGACCGGCGGACTGGCGGATGTTGTTGGTTCCCTCCCGAAGGAACTCGACAAGGAGTATTATGATGTCAGGGTAATTATGCCCAAATATTCCTGCATGAAGCAGGAGATGAAGGACAAGATGGAGTATGTCACGCACTTCTACATGGACTTCCACTGGAAGAGTGAGTATGTCGGCGTACTGCAGGCAGAAGTTGAAGGAATCAAGTTCTATTTCATCGACAACGAGGGGTTCTTTACCAGCGATAAGCCTTATACCGACGATCCTCTGTTTGAGATCACACGATTTGCTTTCTTCTCCAAGGCTGTCCTGTCTGCACTTCCTACCATTGATTTCAGGCCTGACCTCATTCACTGCCATGACTGGCAGACAGGCCTTGTGCCGGTTTACCTTAAGGAAAGGTTTGCGGGCAGCGATTTCTTCCAGGGGATCAAGTCTGTCATGACGATCCACAACCTGAAGTTCCAGGGCAAGTGGAATGTCCGCGATGTCGAAGATATCACCGGCCTTTCCGGCTACTATTTCACCCCGGACAAGCTGGAAGCCTATAAGGATGCAAACCTCTTAAAGGGCGGTCTGGTCTATGCAGACGCCATCACGACCGTTTCCCCGACTTACGCGGAAGAGATCAAGACCCAGTTTTATGGCGAGGGTCTCGACGGTCTTATGATAGCGAGATCGCATGACCTTCGCGGCATCATTAACGGTATTGACTACACAGATTTCTCCCCCGACAATGATAAGAAGATTCCTCAGGCTTACACAGCTGATAATTTCCGTAAGCTCAAAGTCAAGAACAAGGTCGCCCTCCAGAAGGAGCTTGGACTTAAGGTCGACGAGAAATGTTTTATGATCGGTATCGTATCCAGGCTGACCGACCAGAAGGGCTTCGATCTTATCGCCTATGTGCTGGAGGAGATCCTTTCCCTCGATGCCATTCAGATGGTCGTTCTGGGAACCGGCGAGGAACGTTACGAGAATATGTTCCGTTACTTTGACTGGAAGTACAACGACAAGATCTCCGCGAACATCTACTATTCGGATGAGCTGTCCCACAAGATTTACGCTTCCTCCGATGCCTTCCTGATGCCCTCGCTCTTCGAGCCCTGCGGACTTTCCCAGCTGATGTCCCTGCGCTACGGCACGCTTCCCATCGTCCGTGAGACAGGCGGTCTCAAGGATACTGTCGAGCCTTACAATGAGTTCGAAGGAACCGGCACGGGCTTCACATTCGCGAACTATAACGCGCATGAGATGATGCACGCAATCCGTTATGCGGAGCAGATCTATTATGATAAGCGCCTTGAATGGAACAAGATGGTAGAGCGCGCGATGAGAGCGGACTTCTCCTGGTCGCAGTCTGCTGCCAAGTATCAGGAAATGTACGACTGGATGATCGGATAATCTTTATGTTTCTGATGGGTGCCTTATAAAAACTTTATTATCGGGGCATTATCTGGTATACTGTGCGGCGGGACAAAAAAGTCCCGCCGCTTTTTACGATTAGAAAAAGTTTGCTGATCATTCATTTACAGTAAAGCTGCCTTAATGACAAATGAACGGAGAAAAGTAAAATGGAGCAGGGCCTGGAAAAGGAGAAGGGAAAAAAGACAGAAAAAAAAGGGGCACCTCTTAAAGGCGGGAGCATTGCCGCACAGGCAGGGATCCTTGCCGCGGCAACGATTATCGTTCGTATCATCGGCCTTTTGTACAGAGCGCCCCTGACTGCGATCATCGGTGACGAGGGGAACGGTTATTACGGGGCCGCTTACAATATATATATGATCATTCTGATTCTGTCCTCGAATTCTCTTCCCGCGGCCATATCCAGACAGATGTCCACAAAGATCGCGGTGGGAGAATACAAAAATGCCCAGCGCGCTTTTCACTGCGCCATATTGTATTCGCTCTTTGTCGGTGCAGCGGGAAGCATACTGTTGTATTTTGGTGCAGGCCTTTTGGTAAAGCCAAATGCGGTGCCGGTCCTGAGGGTATTCGCCCCGACTATCTTCCTGTTTGGAATCCTGGGAGCTGTCAGGGGATATTTTCAGGCGAACCAGTCCATGACACAGACTTCGGTCTCACAGATCCTGGAGCAGATCGCCAACGCTTCCATCAGCATCGGGGCTGCGACATTCCTGATCCGGACGGCGGCTGCGCACTCCTCTAAGACGCAGCTTGCAGTCCGGGGTGCCATGGGCAGTGCAATGGGGACCGGCAGCGGTGTTGCGACAGCGCTTTTGTTTATGATGATCGCATATCTCAGACACCGGGGCGCTTTCATGGAACGGATACGGACGGATGCAGGGAAGGCAGAATCCTATGCAGGGATCATGAAGAGCACGATCCTGGTGATCACCCCCTTCATTGCCAGCAGCTTTATTCTGAATCTGACGACTACGCTGGATCAGGTTATCTTTTTAAACATGCTGATTGACGGAAGACATCTGTCAGAAGCGGCGGTAACGACAGTTTACGGCCTTTTTTCCAATAAAGCAGTGGTAATCACCAATATTCCGATCTCCGTGGCGACAGCGGTCTCTGCCGCGATCATCCCCAATATTGCGACCGCCTACGCCTCCGGTGATCTTGAGGAGACAAGAAGGAGGGCGGAAAACGCTTCCCGAATGGCTCTGCTCATCTCGGTTCCCTGTGCTGTCGGACTTATGGTTCTGGCAAGACCGGTAACCATGCTCATGTTCCCGCAGTGGGATACACTGGAAATGGCTTCCGTACTTCTGGCTCTTCAGGCTGTTACAGTAATCTTTTTGTCTGTGGGAACAATCACCAATGCCGTACTACAGGCCATTGGCAGGATGAGCATGCCGATCATAAGCGCAGGTGTCTCTCTTATTATTCAGACTGTGGCACTTGCTGCTTTTTTGCAGTTTACGGACTGGGGGATCTACAGCATGGTCTTTGTCAGTGTCCTTTACGCAGCGGTGATTTTTGCTCTCAATGAACTGTTTCTCCGCCGATATCTGGGTCTTGAGATGGACGGCGTTAAAGTTTACGGAAAGCCGGTTCTTAGCGCATTGGTCATGGGGGCAGCCGCCTATGGCGTATACAGGGGACTTTTCTTTGTGTTTATCCGGTTCAGAGGAGAATACTTTTCCAATTTTGCGGCTGTCATCCCCGCCATTCTTGCAGCGATTCCCGTATATTTCTTTGTGATCATCCGTCTTGGAGGCCTCACAGGGGATGACATACTGGGTCTGCCCAAGGGTACGGCCCTGGCGAAGGTCTTAAAAAAGCTGCGGTGGCTTTAAAGGCAAACGTTAAGGGATTAAAGCAAAGGGAATAAATGAAAAGGGGATAAACGTAAAGAAATAAATGTATAGTCTGACTTGGGAAAAGACCAATGTAAAGAGACTTTAGAATGGATAAAAAAGGGCAGGAAGCCGGATTATTCTCCGGATCCCTGCCCTTTAAAAGCTTCTGATTTATTCTCTGTATATAACTGTGCGGCTGGAAATGTTTTGATGACTGCAGCCGTACAGGCCCAAGAGTTTATGCCCTGTTGAATTTTTCTTTCCCCTGTCTGCATCTGGGACAGTGCCAGTCGGCAGGCAGATCTTCAAATTTTGTCCCCGCGGGGATTCCGTGTTCTGGATCACCGGCTGCAGGATCATAGACATATCCGCAGACGGAGCAGACATATTTTCCTGTCGCTGTTTTTATGACCGTCTCTGCGGGCGGAATGCTTTCAGGAGGATTATCAAGGTCCACTATCTTTTTAGCTTCCAGATTCTCATATCCGAGAGGTGTGTGAGTGGACAGATAGACAGAAGGATGGTTCCGGATGAATTCCCGGACCCGGTTAAGTGTGTCCCTGGCGGCAGCGGGATCTTCAAAGACAATAGAAAGCTTGTCCGCATACAGTGCTTCGTCCGTATAAGTAACATCGCCGTGGATTATATAAAAGAGGCCGTCGTCCTCGACGATTACGATGCTGTTTCCGGTCGTATGGCCTTTTGCGGGGATAAAGGTGACTCCTTCGGCAATCTTTTCGCTGGCTTCAAAGTTGTAATAAGGCCCGTGTTTAAATTCGACCGGAATTACGTTCGGGTACAGCGAAAGCTCCTGCGATTTAGCCTCTTCGGCGGAAGCATAAATTTTTGCTTTGGGGAAATTGCGGAGTTCTCCGGTGTGGTCTGAATGCTTATGGGTGATCAGGATTTTAGTTACCTCTTCCGGCTTATAACCGAGCTCTTTAAGAGCATCCATATAGGAAGAGATCCATGTTCCCATGTAAATAAATGTCTTTTCGTCCGGAACCTGCTCCGGCATTTCCGCAGGGACGCAGGTGTCCACCAGGATCACTTCGCTGCCCGTGTCGATCAGGTAATTCTGGATGCTTGAACGGTACTTCACGGTGGGATCGAACTTATCCGGTCCGTCCTCTCCTCCGAAGGCGAACGGCTGGGTCATAAATCCGTTTTCAAATGTCTTTACGGCTTTAATGATCATATTTCTTTCATTCCTTTCTTGATAGCATCACGGACAGTGCAGAAAACATTTTTAAAGGGATCTGCCAAATTCTTCTGCCTTTGCAAGCGCCTCGGCGCTCTTGTTATCCTCACCGGAAACAGCGACCATGCCCGCATACTCGCCGCCGCAGAGACTGGCGACCATCTGATACTGCATTTCAATTGCTGAGTAGACGTTCGGGGAACCGGAGCTGAGGATCAGACCGTATTTCGAAGCCTTTGCCGGCTTCATTCCTGCATAGAAGCGGGAAAGAGCACACTGAAGCTGGCCGGTAAAACCAAAATAGTGTACAGCCGAGGCGAGGATGACTGCATCAGCACTGTTCAATTCCGGGTAAACCTTCTGCATGTCATCTTTCTGGATACAGGCGCCCTCACCTTTCGTATGGCAGTATTCGCAGCCAAGACATCCCTTGATGTTCATTGTACCGACAGGACATACGGTCACTTCGTGCCCTGCAGCTTCTGCGCCTTTAATAAATGCATCGACGAGCGCTGCTGTATTTCCGTTCTTGTGGGGGCTCCCGTTCAAAACAATAACCTTCATGATACCTTCCTTTCTTTACGCGAATCGGCATTAAATAGATGACTGGGTTTCCTTTGCTGCACAGATTTTTCAATCTGTGAGATGATCAGGTTCTTTCTTTTTGACTTTGCCAAATATTTATTAAAGCTTAATATTCACATTTATTATAGAAAATATCTGTTAAAGCTGTCAATGAAGGAAAGCTTTAAAGGATCAGGAGTTACTGTAACCGGGTTCATGAGCCTGGCAAGTGCAGGACGGTTGTGTGACTTGTAACGTTCTAATCCTCAGCCTCCTTCAGCCCGCTGATGTCAGTCCTTGCGAGAATAGAATAGTTGGTGTAATAGACGACAAAGCCGGGAGCTGCGCCGGAGGGCTTTTTAACGTTGCGGCGTTCCAGATAATCGATTTCCACCTTGCCCTGGCTGCGCCCCGAGGAGTAGTAGGCGGCAAGAGAAGCAGCTTCTTCGAAGGCGCGGTCGGGAATCTCATTCATCGGCCGGCCGCCCGCGCGAAGAAGTACATGGGAGCCGGGCATGTCGTTGGCATGAAACCAGATATCACGGCCGTCGGCGATCCGAAAGGTGATCTCATCGTTCTGTGTGTTGTTTTTGCCCACATAAATGTCGAACCCGTCGCTGCTGATGTAGTGAAGCGGTTTTGACTGTAAAAGCCGCTGGCGCCCTTTTTTCGTATCTTCCCTGCGGCCTTTGCTTTTTTGACCCACGTTTTTACGGTGCAGAAATCCGCTTTCCTCCATTTCGCGCCGGATCTGGGCCAGGTCTGAGTCTGTAGTGGAGAATTCCAGGGAGCTTTTTATACTTTCCAGATGATCGATCTCAGCCTTCACCTCGACCGTGAGGCGGGTCAGAGCCTCGTAGGTACGCTTCATACGGGCGTAGCGGTCAAAATATTTCTGTGCGTTTTGCTGCGCGTTCAGGGTCTCGTCGAGCGGAACAGTGATTTTTTCACCCGTATAATAGTTATCCAGCTCGCACTTTTTGGCACCGGAAGGAACACTGTAACCGTAGGCGTTCAGAAGCTCCCCGTAGATCCGGTATTTTTCCCTTTTTTCGGTGTCTTTGATCTGGCGGCACTGCAGGTCATATTTGTGCACGTCTCTTTCCAGAATAGTCTGGACGATATGCCTAAGATCGGCGGACCGCTGGCGGATACGTGTATAAAGGTTCCTTCGTGCGTAATAATCTTCCAGAAGTTCGGAGGCAGATTCATAGAGGATCCCGGTACAGTCGGAATAATGGGTCAGCTTTATCATGGAAAATTCCACAGGGGCACCAGCCGAATCTCCGTCTCCCGGACGGCAGTACATGACAGGATAAAATTTACCATCCCGGGCGTCCTGAATGATCGAAGAAAATGCGGCCCAGAGAGATTCTTTGTCTTCGCCGGTCAGAAGAGCTGCGCTGCGGTCCTGCGACAGCCCGGCCCGGTATACGGCCTCCTGGGCCGCTACGGGGGAGAAACCGGTGTAGGAGCGGACAAGGAGCTTTGCGGCGTCCATGTACCCTCCCTCAAGCACAGCAAAAAAGCCCTCCCGTGTCTCCTTAAGAGGATCCCGTTTTGACTGTGTATCCGGGACAAAATAGGGTCTGCCCGGCAGGACCTCTCTGACGGAGCTGACGAGTGACGAAACATGCCGGATACTGTCGACGATCGCCTCCTGATCATCCAGGAAGATGATATTGCTGTGCTTTCCCATGATCTCGATGAGAAGGGTGTGGGTGCACAGGTCCCCCATTTCGTTTCGGTGCTCTACTGAAAGGCGGATGATCCTCTCCAGGCCCGGCTGGGTGACAGACAGGATGCGGCCGTTCTGCAGATGCTTTCTTAAAAGCATGCAGAAAGCCGGAGCAGTGAGGGGCGCACTGCGGCTTGTCTTTGTCAGATAGGCCAGGGGAAGGGATGGATCTGCGCACAGATACAGACGAAGCTGGCCGCCGCCCCTTTCCTGAGAAGGGCGGATGGTGAGAACAAGTTCATTTTTATCAGTCTGGGCGATTTTATAAATCCGTCCGCCGGTAAGAGACTCCTCAAGCTCCCTGCAGAGTCCCGCGACGGTAAAGCCGTCAAATGCCATGATGCAGTACCTCTCATGTGAATAATTAATACTCTTTTGATTCGAAAAATTATATCATGCCGGAAGATTCTGGTACAGTGACAATTTTGTATTAAGAGTTCTTCCTTGACGCCAAAAAGAATAATGATATAATATCAACTGATTATACCCTCAGGGAGGAAAATATCATGATCAGAAGCATGACAGGATATGGCAGGAGCGAGATCTCAGGCGAATCCTTTAAGGTTACGGTGGAGATCAAATCGGTAAACAACCGCTATCTGGATATCAATATCAAGATGCCCAGGCAGCTCAATCAGCTCGAATCAAAGATCCGCGGCCAGCTCAGGCAGTATATGCTGCGTGGAAAGGTGGATGTCTTCATTTCCTATGAGGATCTGACAGAGTCCAATATGGCTGTCAAGTACAACGACCGCATTGCCCGGGAATACTGGAAATATCTTCAGCAGATGGCAGATGAATTCGGGATAGAAAATGACGTGCGCGTCTCGTCACTTTCACGTTTTCCCGATGTGCTCGTTATGGAAGAGGAACCCGTCGATCCTGAAGGGATCTGGGAAAATCTGTGCGGAGCACTTGACGAGGCGGCCCGGATGTTTGATGAAGCCAGGATCAGGGAGGGAGAATTCCTGAAAAAGGATCTCCTTTTAAAACTGGATGAAATGGAAGATCATGTGGCCTTTATCAGCGGGAAGGCACCCGGTCTGGTGGATGAATACCGCTCGTCTCTTAGGCAGAAGGTGGAAGAGCTTCTGGATGCTTCTAATATAGACGAATCCCGGATCGTTCAGGAGGTTACTGTTTATGCGGACAAGGTCTGCGTGGATGAAGAGCTCGTTCGCCTTGGAAGTCATATCAAAGCGACCCGGAGGGAGCTCGCAAAGGAGGGCAGCATCGGAAGGAAGCTCGACTTCATCGCCCAGGAGATGAACAGGGAATCAAATACCATCCTCTCAAAATCCGACGACCTTGAGGTCTCGGAACATGCGATCGAACTTAAAACGTCGGTGGAAAAGATCCGAGAGCAGGTACAGAATATCGAATAGGTACATAGTTCAGGGTGGGCATATGGCTTATGGCAGGCTGATACATGTGGGTTTCGGTAATATTGTAAACGCGGGAAAGATCATAGCGATCGTCAGTCCCGACTCCGCACCGGTGAGGCGTCTGGTCTCGCAGGCCAGAGATGACGGGCGGACGATCGACGCCACGCAGGGGCGTAAGACGAAGTCGGTGATCGTCATGGAAAACGACCGGATTGTCCTTTCAGCCCTGCTTCCGGAAACGATACGGGGGCGGGCCATGTCACAGGAGGACGAACCGGACGATGAGGAGTAAATTTCTCTTTTTACCGTAATTATGATTTTACATAAAATATAAAAAGGAAGCGGGATTATGGAAGGTAAAGTGGCGGTGATTTCAGGCTTCAGCGGGGCCGGAAAGGGAACCGTGGTAAAGAAGCTGATGGCTGCGCATGAGGAATATGCGCTCTCTGTCTCCATGACGACAAGAAAGCCCAGGGAGGGCGAAAAGGACGGCAGAGAGTATCATTTTGTTACCAACGAGCTGTTTGAAGATATGATCCGCCGGGATGGACTTCTGGAACATGCAGGTTTTACCGACTGCTATTACGGGACACCGGCTAAGTTTGTTGAAGACAGCCTCAAAGCAGGAAAGAGTGTCCTGCTCGAGATAGAGGTGCAGGGCGCCATGCAGATCATCCAAAAACTGCCCCAGGCTGTTCTGATCTTTGTGGCGCCGCCCGATGCTGCGGAGCTGGAAAAAAGGCTCGTTGGACGCGGAACAGAGACTGAGGACAAGATCACAAAAAGGCTTCGACGTGCAGTCGAAGAAACAGAATTCATACGCGAATATCCATATCTGGTCATCAATGATGACGCGGATGCGTGTGCAGGATCTATCCACAGAATCATCAGCGGTACGTTGGAAAATGCCGCTGGAGAACAGGGACGCATTATCACTGATCCTGAGGAAAAGGAGGCTGTCGCACTAAAATTCAGGGAGGATCTTCCCGGAGTTCTGGCACGAAGAAACCCCGCCTGATAATGCTGTCTTAGTGATAATAACAGACATTAAT
>DEPS01000168.1:0-4249 GCA_002358875.1 Lachnospiraceae bacterium UBA3386
TAATGTAGAAATTTTATGTAGAGTACATGGCATGAGTCTGATATAATTTCTCTGTATACATTAAGAAGCGCTTTTGGAGGTTGATACAATGGATGGACTGGCAGCATTTGTTGATGCAATGTATGAGTGCGAGAGAAAGGAGAAACTGATCCGTGAATTTGAAGAGGATCAGTTTCTTCCTGAAAACGGGGCTCATACTATGAGGGAAGTGTGCCAGATCCTTCTTAATATCAGCTGTCTGCAGGAGGAGGGGAGATTTCCTTCTTTCAGGGTATGTTTTATCAGACCGGATTCGGATTTTCTGAGAGCATATATCTATTCCCATATTCTTCTTTTTAAAACACCTCTGGAGTTTAATACCAGGAAGATCCATAAACTTGCCCCGGCGCTGAATCCTTTCAGAAATTATCTGATCGTGGACATTACCGAAAAGCCTTTCAAGGCGGTCGGAGTGATGGCGTCCTATACAGACTGGGAAAAGATCAGAACAGGAGAGAGGGAAAAAGGTAACCGGATGCCCTGTATTCCGAATATTCTTGTGAAGGGACCGGGAGAACTGGATGCCTGCTTTGGAGAATCACCCATTGTAAACTATACTGCAGGAAGCTGCGTCTTTTTTCGCATGGAATCTTTTAGTTCGACACTGGTGGCGGAAAAACTCAAAAGAGATACGTTGGTGTCTGACAGGGAACGATATCAGATCCTGAATATGATCCTCTGGCGGGTGATAAATTATGGCCATGGCGCGGCGGTCCTGATCGTCCCCGATGAGGAGTCCTGCAGGAAGTATGTTGATCTGAAATATTCAATGTCCAGCGATTATCTGTTCGGAAATGGTTATGAATCCGGTTTACCTGTTTCAAAAGCCCGCAATAAAGACCTCGTCACATACGCGGATTTTGTTGCAAAGCTCACATCCGTTGACGGTTCCGTCATCCTCACAAAGAATTTCGACCTTATAGGATTTGGGGCAGAGACGCTTGTGGACGAGATGGGAAGCAAGCACCCGGATATGTGTTTTATACAGTATGACGATACAGAAGACACATCCAGACAGTTTAAGGATAACGGGATGCGCCACAGAGCGGCATACCGCTTCTGCAGCGCTGTTGAAGAAAGTGCTGCTTTTATTGTATCCCAGGACCGCCTGGTCGAAGCCTGCACCAAACATGATGGTAAAGTTTATGTCTACGATAACATCTCTCTGCCGCTCTATTGATCCGGCGAAAAATTGTAACAGTAATGTCCGCACGGCAGCAGGTCTGCCGAAGCTGTATTCTCTTCAGGGGATCAGAGCGATCGCGTTTCTCTGCGTCTTCGTGTTTCACGCCGTAAGAACGTTTCCGGGAAAAGGAAGGACATACAAAGTCCTCTCATATGCACTCGGGCCCTGGGGGGTCTCTGTTTTCTTTATTCTGTCTGGATTTGTGATGACATATTCCTACTGGAACAGGAAGCCCGCAGCCTCACTCAGAGACAGCGCAGTATTTGCAGTAAAGAAAATAAAGCGGCTGTATCCGCTCCATCTCTGTATGCTTGCGGTGGGGGCAGTCAGGCTTCTTCTGAGAAAAAAAGGACAGAAGATGATACTGAGGAGGCTGCTGATCACGGTGCCTCTTATTCAGACCTGGTTTCCGATCGGATACAAGGCGGTCAATTCCGTGGCCTGGTACCTGTCTGTGAGCCTGTTTCTTTATTTCGTTTTTCCTTTTGCATATTCATTTATGAAAAATGAGAATGAGGGAAAAGCATTCCTGAAGATCGCAGGTGTTTTCGCGGCACAAATGACGGCAGGGTATCTTTTGTACAAATATACTGAGGCAGATATCAAGTGGGTGACCTACTGCCACCCCCTCTTCCGCCTGGGGGATTTTGCCGCCGGCGGGCTGTTGGCTTCCGTTTTTATGAAGCACCGGGAGCCTGCATACAGGGACAATGCGGAAATGAAAGGCTCCGGAGCCGCATCGGGCTTTGCGCCGGCATTAGCAGGATCAGTCATGGAAGCTGCAGCTGCCTCGCTGTGCGTCTTTTGCTGTATATTCTATACAATGCTTCCCCAAAACCTTGTCTGGATGAAATATACCTGCCTGTTTATGCCCGCAAATCTGTTTCTAATATATGTTTTTGCTTTAAACAGAGGCCTTTTTTCGAAGCTTGTCTCGGGAAAAGTCATGTTCTGGCTGGCTGATATCAGTACTTACGCGTTTTTGATCCACCGGCTGGTGATCTATGGATTTTACGATTTTGTGACGCAGATCCTGCTGCAGGAGCAGATAAGCTTTCCGGCAATTGTGCTGGTTCCGTTTGCAGCTACAACAGCTGCTGTATATTTGTATTCCTATCTTGAAAAAAGGGTCAGGATTTCCATTTCTCTTTCCCTTCCGGCGTGCCGGAAACTGTTTTCAAGAGTAACTCTTCAACATTGATCATATCGGCTGATCAGATCTGCCGGACCGGAAACAGACCGCAGTTAAATGAGGAAAAGTAAATGAGATCGATTGATTTTTATGACAGCAGATTCCCGGTAAAAACCGTTATTTCCGAACAGGAAGACTGGATAAGAAATGCGGGATGGTGCGATGATGCATCGAGGGTGTCTGTTCTGGAGGAATATCTGAAACTGCCCCTGGAAAGGGTCGTCTATGCGAAAGAGACCCATTCAGGAAGCATCTGTATCATCAGCCGGGAGGATCCCTTCGAAAAGCTCGTACATATTGATGAAAGATATTCAGTAAAGGGACCTGGCGGATATGACGCTGTAGTGACGGCTGATCCCGGCATTTTAATCTGCCTGAGGACAGCAGACTGTCTGCCGCTTTTTTTATACGATAGGAAGAATCACGTCGCAGCGATGGCACACAACGGCTGGCGCGGCGTCTGCAGCGGAATCGCAGTAAACACAGTAGATGTTATGAAGAAGAACTTCGGGACCGATCCTGAGAATATCATTGCTGCAATAGGGCCCTGCATCTGCGGAAACTGTTATGAAGTCGGCGAAGAGCTTCTCGATCATTTCAAAGGCCGGTTCGGGCAGGAAGAATTAGATGGATTCTTTACAAAAAGAATCAGCGGAAAAACTGTTTCCGGGGAAAACCTTTCGGGCAGGCCGGATCCGGATGAAACCTCCCGGAATCTGTCGGGTAAAGAAAAATCAGATCCGGCCGGATCAGGTCAGAATAAGTACAGCCTGGATATCAGGAAGGCGGTTATTGCGGATCTGAAAAAAGCCGGAATCGCCGCTGGAAATATTTTCGATACCGGCATCTGCTCTTTTGAAAACAGAGATTACGCGTCGTACAGAAGGGACGGGAGGGTCCCGCCTGAAAAGCAGACGCTGACAGGGATCGTTTTGAAATAAAGATTTATGGATCTGAAGGCACAAACATTGCAGGGAACAATGGCTGCCGGGTATTTGGCGGTCCGGAAAGTATTAAAAGGAGGGCGGAAAATGAACAGAATGAAAAGCTGTCTGGCAGTACTGCTCGCGCTGATTCTTGCCACAGGTTCTTTGCAGGGACCTGTTTTTGCTGCAGCGGCAGGGCAGTCAGGCGCTGTGGGAGCTGCAGCAGAAACAGGAACTGTGGATCCGACAAAGGTTACGCAAACGGAACCCTTAAAACTGCAGCCGGAAGTAAAAACGTATAGCGTCACGATCGATATGGATGGAGGCGCTTATCTTGGCTCCGTTCATGATGAAGCGACAGGTCAGGACCTTACTTCCCCTGCCTTATTTGTCTGGAAGGTAACGAAGGGGGAATCCCTTACTTTTGATGTTGTCAGGATTTCTTATCAGGATAGTACCCGGGGGTTTGTCGGCTGGAGCCTTACCAGGAACGGAGATATTCTTCCTGACAGTACGAGCTTTACGCCGACACAGGACTGCACGCTGTATGCGGTCTGGAGAGTAATTAAAAAGGTTACATCTATTAGTCTCAGTAATTCCAGCCTGTCCATGAATCCGGGGGATTTCGTCGCTCTGACAACTACAGTGCTGCCTTCGGACGCTGACGACAAGTCTGTGACCTGGTCCAGCAGTAACGCTGCAGTTGCGACAGTTTCCACGGACGGAACCGTGACCGCTGTCGGCAAGGGCACGGCAGTGATCACCGCCACGGCGGCTGACGGAAGCGGGATTTCGGCAGCCTGCGATGTGACAGTAAAACAGCCGGTTACGAGTATCACCTTAAATGAGACAACGCTTTCCCTTGAAAAAGGGGAAACGGCAACGCTGTCAGCTACAGTGGAGCCT
>DEPS01000168.1:4430-4584 GCA_002358875.1 Lachnospiraceae bacterium UBA3386
TCGGCATCCTGCGATGTGACCGTCACCTTTACGCAGTTGGTGACGGGCATTACCCTGAATGAGACAACCCTTTCCCTTGAGAAAGGGGAAACGGCAGAGCTGTCAGCCTCAGTGGAGCCTTCGGACGCGGACAACAAGTCCGTGACCTGGTCCA
>DEPS01000168.1:4678-4799 GCA_002358875.1 Lachnospiraceae bacterium UBA3386
GGAACCGTGACTGCTGTCGGCAAGGGCACAGCAGTGATCACCGCCACAGCGGCTGACGGAAGCGAGATTTCAGCATCCTGCGATGTGACCGTCACCTTTACGCAGCTGGTGACGAGTATCA
>DEPS01000168.1:4978-11113 GCA_002358875.1 Lachnospiraceae bacterium UBA3386
GGAACCGTGACCGCTGTCGGCAAGGGCACGGCTGTGATCACCGCCAGAGCGGCTGATGGAAGCGGGCTCACAGCCACCTGCATCGTGACTGTAAAACAGGCGGTGACGAGTATCAGCCTGAACAAGACCACTCTTTCCCTCGAAAAAGGAAAAACGGAGGCGTTGTCAGCAACAGTGCTGCCTTCGGATGCAGACAATAAGTCCGTGACCTGGTCGACAAGCAATGTCAAGGTCGCGACAGTGGACGCAAAAGGAAGTGTAAAAGCTGTCGCAAAAGGCACAGCAGTGATCACTGTAACTGCGGCGGACGGAAGCGGGCTCACAGCCACCTGCATCGTGACTGTAAAACAGCCGGTGACGAGTATCAGTCTGAGCAAGACCACGCTTTCCCTGAAAAAGGGAAAAACGGCGGCGCTGTCAGCTGCAGTGCTGCCTTCGGACGCGGATGACAGGTCCGTTATCTGGTCGACAAGCAATGTCAAGGTCGCGACAGTGGACGCAAAAGGAAGTGTAAAAGCTGTCGCAAAAGGCACAGCAGTGATCACCGCCAGGGCGGCTGACGGAAGCGGGCTCACGGCCACCTGCATCGTAACTGTAAAACAGCCGGTGACAAAGATTACTCTCAATAAGACCAGCCTGACCCTGAACAAAGGAAAGAGTGGTACACTTAAAGCGACTGTCACTCCTGCAACAGCTGATAATAAGAAAATAAAATGGACGACCAGCAACGCGAAGATTGCGACTGTTTCCTCAAAAGGCGTTGTCAAGGGTATCAACAAGGGGACAGTAACGATCACTGCAGCGGCGACTGACGGCAGCGGGAAGAAGGCATCCTGCAAAGTCACAGTCAAACAGCCTGTAACGAAGCTCACGATCAACAAAAGCAAGCTGACATTAAAATTAAAAAAGACTGCTGCGCTTAAAGTGACAGTTTTACCTTCAACAGCTAATAACAAATCCATCAAGTGGACGACCAGTAACAGAAAGGTTGCGACCGTTACTTCCAAAGGTGTCGTAAAAGGAGTCGGAAAAGGAAAAGCGACGATCAAGGCGGCTGCTCAGGACGGAAGCGGAAAAACAGTGACCTGCATTGTCACAGTCAGGTGACATAAGGGAAAGGTGTTTTTCATTACTGCTTTTGTATTGCAAAAGCCGGATCGTAAAAAAATGGAGGAAGATCATGTGCAAAAAATATAACAGGATACAGGCTGTTCTGCTTTCTGCTTTTATCCTTTTTTCGGCTCTTTCCGTAACAGCGTTTGCTGTAGAACCGTCAGCCCGGGAAACGGTATTGAACGAAAAACATAAAGAAGCTTCCGGAATCGAAATGCCGGAGGTTGAATTGGATGTGGAGGATGCCATATCGGAGACAGAAAGCACAGATTATTCTGACAAAAATGATGTACAGACGGACAGCGGAATTGCGGCGGAAGAATCCGAACAGGAATCTGTAGAAGAGGATGAAGAAAATTTAACAGAAGAAGACTCCGCTCCGGGACTTGCTGAAGACACTGCGGAGGATCAGGCACAGGAATCCGCCGGAGATGCCGAGGAGAAACTGACAGAAGATACGGAAGCGGAATCGTCAGAAAACATTGCGGAGCCGGCTGCGGCGGATGTCGAGGAAGAAGCAGAAGGGGAGTTATCAGCAGCTGGTGTCGGACAGGGGACCGAATCATTTTCTGAAGACCAGGAAACTGTCACAGAAGAAGTGGAAGAGATCCGCGAAGAGACGGACGTGGAACATGAAGATAATGACGCTCTTTTCGAAGAATATGCGGAGCAGACCTTTGAGCAGGCAGCAGGAGACTCTGAGGGTGAGCAGCAGAGCGGCAAAAAGAACAGGGGAGACAGGCTGACCGGGCAGAACAAGGTGATTTATGACGCACTGAAGGCCGCGGCGCTGGAAATCGCTTCCGGCAGTAGGGATTCCTCTCAGGTGGAGATTCCGCTGACCGAACTGGGGATTAATCCGGATCACTGGTACTCAGCAGAGGAACTCGGCCTGGAATACATTTATCGAAATGTCGACGGAACGGGAGAATGGAATCCGGAGACCGGAAATGCGATCAGCGGACTGCTGACCTATGATCCCGGAAAGATTTACAAATACCTGATGGCAGACTGCCCTTATGAAATGTACTGGAACAGAGGCGGAGTAAGTTATACGACAGGTCTGGCCTGCAGTATGACGGCTTCCGGGGGTGCAGATGGCTGGGTCGGATTTGCAAAACCATCGGACAACGCGATAGTTTTTTCTTTCTGTCTGGAAGAAAAATACAGGAAAGAAGGCGGCGGTATATATGATGTCGATACATCTAAAACCGGTGCGGTCACCGCTGCTGTCGCATATGCCCAGTCCATTGTCGCTGACGCGGACAAAGCCGGAAAGAGCGATTATGAGCGTCTCGTATATTACAAAGACAGGATCTGTGAGGAGGTCGTCTATAATACTGAAGCTGCCAATAATTCGAATAATTATCCGGACGGCGGACCCTGGGCCCTGATCTATGTCTTTGATCGGGATCCTTCAACAAACGTTGTCTGCGAGGGCTATTCGGAAGCTTTTCAGTATCTGTGTGAACTGTCAGTTTTTATAAACAATGAAGTCTGTGCCTACAGTCCGACCGGAACAATGGAAGGAGGGACGGGAGCGGGACCTCATAAGTGGAACATCGTCCATATGGACGACGGCTTGAATTATATGGCTGATGTCACCAATTCAGACGAAGGAAGCATCGGAAATGACGGGAGGCTTTTCCTGAAGGGAATCGCGCGCAACGCAAATGGCGGCTATACCCTTTCATGGGACGCCTATCAGATAACAGTTGAAGAGGAAGACGGGACCTGGACTTACTCATATCCTGCGGGGCAGATCAGCTATACTTATGATAAAGAGACTCTGGAGATTTTCACAGATGAGGAGCTTACGCTGTCCGCTCAGGATTATGTTCCGTCATCGGCGCCTGCAGTACCGCCGGTGGATGATGTCGCTGAGATTGAGTCAGTCAGTATGACTTTGGACGGTAGAATCTGCACGAACATCCATGTGGCGCTTAATCAGGCTTATGTATCGCAGGACGACTTCATGACATTTACATGTGCAGGAAGAACTGTCACACAGAAGGTCTCGGAAGCAGAAACGGATATGATCGGAAGAGCAGTCTTCTCCCTGGAGCTTGCGGCCAGCCAGATGACAGACCAGGTGACCTTCTTTATGACTGTGGGAGGAAAGACCGGTACATCTTTACCTTATTCTGTGCGCAGCTATGCGGACGATGTTCTGGCCAGTAATAATTCCATTACAGATAAAGAGAAGGCAATGGCCCGTGCCATGCTCAATTACGGGAACTACACACAGCTGTATGCGGGCTATAACACCGAAAATCCTGCGGCGGCAGGCCTTTATGCGGAAGGGGAGGATCCTGTTCTTTATGGAACTTTGCCGGATCTTTCCGCCTTCGGGTATTTGTACGACCTCAACGACGAAGAGGACGGCATACACATAGAGGATGCAGTCCTGCTTCTGGGGACGGATATCTCCATCCGCTTCTATTATGTGCCCGGCAAAAACAAGACAGCCGATTCCTATGACATCTCCATGGCAGGAAAGAATGTGAAGGCGGTTTCACGGGGATATGACGAGAACCGGAAGATGTATTATGCAGATATTGAACACTTCGCCCCTACAGAGCTTGGCGAAATGTTCACACTCAGCATAAGAAAAGCCGGAGAGGGGCAGGATAGCGACCCCGCAGCGTCGGTTAATTTCAGTGTACTCAGCTATTGCAGGGGAATACTGGAAAGCGACACTTCCTCTGTGGAAATGAAAAATCTTGCCAGAGCCATCTGCTATTACTATGAGGCTGCCGGAGATGTGTAAATAATCTAAGTGTACGGTTGCAGCGCTTTGGCACTCTAACTCAATATCCCGCATTCGCAAAAAACTGCAGTTCTGAAGGAAATCTTGCTACGACGCTCTTTCACTGCTTAAAAAAGGAATGGATGCCAAAAACCGGCTGAACAGAATATTCTGATCCTTCTTTGACAGGTCAGGATATCGAAATCAGATAAAAAACAGGCTGACTGTGTTGCGATAAAAACACAGTCAGCCGTTTTCTGTTATAGAGCTTATTCAAAAATATTGCTCACAGGGATTATGAAGACCTGCATATTCGTGAACTTCAGCGATTTGCAGTTTACAGTCCTGAATAGTCGAAATAAAGAAGTCTCATTTTTCTTTCGTCATGGATGTAGGTGTTGTAGTGCTTTGGCCCGGCATAGATCAGTTCTCCTTTTTTATATACCAGCAGCCTGTTCTGTGCGACATCCTGCCACCCGTCCATATCCAGAGGCCGTGTTGAAAAAATAACGCTGTCATCCTTTGTTTTCATGTACAGTGTCTCAGGCTCGTTTTTATGAACATAAAAGAATTCGCCGTCATAAATCATCAGATTTACTTTATTTCCGGGCGTAATGCTTCTGATCACATCATCTATAATATGGATCCTTCTGTCCGCGTCGGGCGGAATATGATTGTTTTCAAGAAATCTGTTCATTTCGTCAACAATGTAGAGGAGGATCCTTTCGCTGTCGGTCGTTCCCTCCTGGGTATACTGATAAGGCGCAAGAATCACAGAATCAAATATGGTACCGTTATGCGCCAGTACCCACATTCTTCCGGACTCATCGCATCTGGAAAAAGGATGAGTATTGTGAAGGTTTATCTCTCCGATCGTTGCTTTTCTGATGTGGGCGATGCAGCCGGATGTCCAGATGCCGGTCTCCAGTCTTTTTTTAAGTTTTGCACTGTCAAGCGCTTTAACAGGTTCTTTTTCAATAGAGACCGGAATATCGTCCAGCAAAGCGAGTCCCCAGCCGTTGCGGTGCTCCATACTGTGGCTGAAAAACACCCCGAAGAGAGCGTTCATCTGTATTGCCTTTTTTGATGTCAGGCCTAAAAGTTCGCACATATAGCAAGTACTCCTTCTCCTGTTCGGGAAGATTCTCTTCCGCCAGTCCGATCAGGGTGGAGATCCATTCGGCAGCTGTTTTATTATCATAGATCACCGCATCAAGTCCCTCCGCCTGTATTTTCAGAATGGCTTCCTGTATTTTATCAAGGCTGTCGATGGAAGACAACATATTCTCCAGAATATCCAGACAGCGGTCTGAATAGACAATACCCTTGAGCAGTGCTGCATATCCCAGTGCCTTTTTGATGGGGACGCTGTCCGCGACCCTGATCTCGATATATTTTTTGATCCTGAAATGGAAAAAGCCCATGGAGAGGAAATGCTCGACCAGCCTTGTCTTCCTCTCATCGTCTGTTATTGTTTCAGGAAGGATCTGTTCCAGAACAAGATCCTCTGCGCATCTGTGTCCGACATCTGTTGTCACCCCATTGTCCGTAAGTAAAATAAGGGGAGTGTGGTAAACGACATCAGCGATCTTGTCATAACCAAAATCCGGATCCAGTGATCCGGGGTAAAAACCGGTTCTGTCGGGGTCAAGGTCATCCCACTCCTGGATCCGAAGCAGATGAGGCCTGTCATTGACACCCGGAAGCGTCGTATTTTCTCTCGTTTTGCTCTCCATCATGATCATCAGGACAGGAGAGATCTTCTGAAGAACCCTTAATTTTCTGATCAGGTCATCCTCGGAATGATAATCAATGGAGACCTGGGTCGAAGCAGATGCGCGCATCATGTATTTGCCGTACTTACCGCTGGTCCTGAAATAGTTATCCATACACTGATATCTTTTTTTGGGCGTCAGTGGTATTTGATCGGGAGTGATCATTTGGCATTCGACAAGAGGGAGATTTCCCTTTGTGATCAGGCGATACCCTCTCTCTTCGAATAAAGGCTCCCAGAGAGAAAGAAAATCCGTGTATATCTTTTCAATATCGGACAGGTCCGAATATGGATTAATGCTTATTTCGAACTGACAGGCAGGCTCGAGTGTTATCGTATATCTGTCTGCTGAATAGCCTGCCGGAAAGCCGTCCACATATATGATATCCGCGCCGATCTCTTTTCCCACCTTTTCAATAAGCGGAGAGATCTCATCAAAGGTAATCTGAACGCCGCTTTCATTTATGACAAAATGCTCGATCTCAAGGCCCAGATTCTC
>DEPS01000083.1:0-1969 GCA_002358875.1 Lachnospiraceae bacterium UBA3386
TTCCTGAAATATGAGAGGAAAAAATCAGGACATTGACAGGCGCAGTTCTTCCAGATATAATATTGAAAAGAGGAGCGCTGCGACAAGCGGTTGGCCTCAGCTTAATTACAGTTGCTTTTTAGACGACCGTCACTAGGCAGAGTGGCGGTTGTCGCTTTTTACACGAATCGTGATGGTAAAACCAAACACGTGAAAGGTCAGTGTAATAGGCATGCACATCACCTCCTTTCGGATTTGATGGCCAACCGCCTGCGCTTTTGCAGTGCTCCTCTTTACCCTTTCGGGCTTTTCTATCCTAACACGGGAAATGCTTTTTAGTCAATGTAATTACTGGTGTTTACGGAAAAAAAGTCCGAATACAATTATTTACAGACAACCGTCACTTGGCCGAGTGGCGGTTGTTTTTTTGTGGGCGGAAAAGTTCAGCAATCAGGCTTTTTGGAGTCGTCAGGCCTCTGTGAGTTAGTTATAATTAACTCGTCTTGAAAGGAGGTTCTTATGAGTGTTGTTATTCTAGGGGGGAATGAGTGTATGGAACGCCAGTATAAAGACCTTTGCAGGTCTTATAAATGCTGTGCGAAAATTTTTATCAAACCTTCCGGGAGCCTGAAAAACAAGCTGGGCAGACCCGATCTGATGATCTGTTTTACCGGTGCGCTGTCACATAAGGTACTGCGGTGTGCACAGAACGAGATAAAGGGAATGGACACAAAGGTAGAGCACTCGAGGACGGCTTCAATCGCGGCTCTGCGCAATATCCTGGAGAAGCATACCGGGCAGATCAGTGCCTGAGAGGATGATTGGGAGAAGCTTTTATGTCAGATGAAATGCTGGTGAAATGCGGGTCTCCAACTCTTGCGGGGATCAAGACGGGAAACCTGTTCACATGTCCTTATACAGACAGGAAGACGACGATGGAAGAGCTGCGGAAGCTGAACCGGAAGCTTGTCCCGAAGGGACTTCGGATCCTGCCGCTGCGCTATTCCAGTGAACGCGTGCTTATATACCTGTACAGGCCAAAGAGTCTGGAAAGGGATCTGGCAAAGGAGGAAGCGGTCGAGCTTCTGGAAAAGGCAGGATACCGCCATAAAAGCGCCAACCAGTGTCTGATCGAACTTATACACAGGATCAATGATCTGGAGGCGGAGTTTCCTCATGAGATAGGGCTTTTCCTGAGCTATCCGCCTGAAGATGTGCGTGGGTTTATTGCGCACAGCGAGGACAGATCCGTGGGATGTAAGCTTGTGGGCACGTGGCGTGTTTACGGAGATCCGGACAAGGCGCGGAAGCTTTTTGACATGTATAAAAAATGTACGGATAACTATTGGAAGCAGTGGTCTGACGGAGTACCTCTGGTACGTCTGGCAGTGGCTGTATGATCTGGATATGGCCAGGGGACCGGACATCTTATCATTTGGCAGCTGGTATTTCCCTGAGTCTGTGTTTCTTCTGATGGCTGCAGGAAATATTAAAAAAATAATATCAAGAAAGGATGAACAGCAAATGAGTAAAGTTGCAGTAGTATTCTGGAGTGGAACCGGCAATACCGAGGCCATGGCAGATGCGGTAGCGGCGGGCGCACAGGAAAAAGGCTTGGATGTTGCTGTAATCGGAGCAGCGGATTTTGGCGCGATGGCTGTTGGAGAATATGACGGTATCGCATTCGGGTGCCCGGCCATGGGTGCTGAAGCACTTGAGGAAGAAGTCTTCCAGCCCATGTGGGATGAGGTAAAAGACTCTCTTGCCGGCAAAAAAATCGTTCTGTTCGGTTCCTATGGCTGGGGAGACGGTGAGTGGCTCCGTCTCTGGGAGGAAGAAGCCAGATCTGCCGGGGCCGTTTTGGCTGCGGATAGTCTGATGATCAACGGCGCTCCGGATGATGAGGGTGAGCAGCAGTGCAGGGCGCTTGGCGCAGCACTCGCCTGAACAGGGAGGTAAAAGAACTGGTTTTTCATGCAGTTCAAAAAGA
>DEPS01000083.1:1990-3856 GCA_002358875.1 Lachnospiraceae bacterium UBA3386
TTGTCTTTGTGATCACGATCCGCGACACGATCATACAGGAGGCAGCAGTCATCGGGACGCTGCGGGCCTTAGGCTTCACGAAGGGGGAGCTGGTGATCCATTACATGGCGCTGCCGCTTTATGTTACTCTGGCAGCGGCGCTGACGGGAAATGTCCTGGGCTATTCAGTGATGAAGGATGTCTGTGCAGGAATGTATTACGCGAGCTACAGCCTGCCGACCTATGTGACAGTCTGGAACACAGAGGCTTTCCTTCTGACGACAGTTGTTCCGCTCCTGATTATGCTGGCTGTGACGTTTTTTACACTGTGGAACAGCCTGTCTCTGACCCCGCTGCAGTTTCTGCGAAAAAATTTTCACCGCAGGGGAGGCAGGAGCCTGCCTCTGCCGGAGCGCCTTCCCTTTTTCATGCGCTTTCGGCTGCGGATTTTCTTTCAAAATTTCGGGAATTATGTCATTCTGCTGATCGGGATCCTGTTCGCGAACCTGCTCCTTCTGTTCGGTATGGCTCTTCCTGCCGTACTGGATCGCTACCAGGCTTCGATGAAGGATAACATGCTGTGCAAATACCAGTATTTTTTAAACATTCCCGCCTATAAAAAGGACCGGGATTACGAATTTGACAAGGTGATGTACACGACCTTCCTGCGGTTGTCCGCAATGACGACCAATAAGAGTGCGGAAGCTTTTTCCTCATGTACGCTGACCATTCCGGAGGGGGAGGCGCTTCGCGTCGAAAATATCACAGTGTATGGTGTAAAAAAGGACAGCCGCTATGTACGGGTGCCGATCGCCCGGGGCGAGATCTGGATCTCGGCAGCATATGCGGACAAATGCCGCATACATGTGGGTGACACGATCCGGCTCAAAGAGCCTTATGAGGAGAAATATTACCGCTTTACCGTGAGCGGGATCTATGACTATATGGGCGGACTGTGCATGTTTATGCAGCGAGAAGACATGATCCGGACATTCGGGTTCTTTGACGAGTTTTTGTCAGGGTATTTCTCAAACAGCGAGATCACCGACATCAGCCGGGATCTGGTCGCGTCTGTCGTGGACTATGACACCCTGATCAAGGTGAGCCGCCAGCTGGATGTCTCAATGGGGAGCATGATGATCCTCGTGGACGGCTTTGCGGTCGCCCTCTTCATGATCCTGCTCTATCTGCTGTCGAAGATCGTGATCGAAAAAAATGCCCAGTCGATCTCCATGACGAAGATCCTGGGCTATTCGGACGTGGAGATCGCCCGTCTGTATATCGTCACGACAAGTATCGTAACACTGGTGCTGCTCGCAGTGACCATTCCCGTCTCCAACAGAATTATGCATGCAATATTCCAGAACTATCTCGCGTCTCGCATGACGGGATGGATCACCTATGACATACCGGATTCCATCTTTATCAAGATGTTTCTTATCGGGACAGCGACATATATTGCAGTCGCCCTCTTTGAGCTTCGCAAGATCCGCGCCATCCCCATGACAGACGCGCTCAAGGATGTGATGTGACTGCCTGGAAAATAATTTCAGTCCTCCTTTTCCGGGCGGATCTGTCTGCGGCAGAATGCTGACGAGGACGCGATGCTTACTGGATATGCTCCTTTTCCCCTCGGACCTGTCTGCGGTAGAAGGCAGGCGCGATGCCCATCTCGCTCTTGAAGGCAGAGGCAAATTTGCTGCCGTTTTCATAGCCGAACCGCCCTGCAATTTCCAGTATCGATTTATCCGTATCGGCCAGCATGGCTGATGCTGCTTCCATACGCCTCCTGCGGGTATAAGAGAAAACAGGCATGCCGTATACTCTCTGGAAACATGTCTTGATCTGTGTCCGGGAAACAAATAGATTCTGTGCCAGCTCATCGAT
>DEPS01000023.1:0-2626 GCA_002358875.1 Lachnospiraceae bacterium UBA3386
CATTATGACTGCGACTTCGTGACGGTAAAAGGAAAAGGGCTGCGCCTGACAGTGGCTTCTGCGGATACGGATCCGGACAGCACCTTCTCCTTCAATGCCTCGGTCTACACGCAGGAGGAACTGGAGAAGAAAGGGCACAATTACGAGCTGGAGCCCTGCGGCAGTACTGTCCTCTGCATCGACCATCGCATGGCCGGTATCGGCTCTCACAGCTGCGGACCGGAGCTTCTGCCCGAATACAGAGTCGCCGGCGATACATTCCGCTTCTCCTTTATGCTGAAGCCGGAGGAGATGTGACACGGTGTCGGGCGGATGTATTCAGCCCTCCGGGCTGCCCGATATGTCGGTTTATCATAGAAATTTGATTGTATAAAGGGGAAAAATCAAATGAAAGACCACAAAGAAAAAACATATTTGACATGGGCCAACAAGATAGGCTACGGATCAGGCGACATAGCCGGCAACGTGGTGTATGCGCTGCTGTCCGCTTTTGTCATGATCTTCCTGACAGATACAGTGGGCATGAACGCGGGTATTGTCGGCACGTTGATCGCGGTATCCAAGCTCTTCGACGGTGTCAGCGATATTTTCTTCGGTTCCATGATCGACAAGACCAATACAAAGATGGGCAAGGCGCGTCCCTGGATGCTTTACGGCTATTTCGGATGCGCGGTCTGCCTGGTGGCGATTTTCTGCATTCCCGCGGATATGAGCCCCAAGGCACAGTATGTATGGTTCTTCATCGCCTACACCCTGCTGAACGCGGGCTTTTATACGGCCAACAACATTGCCTATTCGGCCCTGACCGCTCTGATTACAAAAAATAACAACGAACGTGTGCAGATGGGTTCTATCTGCTTCATGTTTGCCTTCGGCACCAGCATGCTGATCCAGACTATTACAGTCGGTCTTGTCGCCCATTTCGGAGGCGGCGCTGCTGCATGGCGCACCGTGGCGATCATCTACGCAATCGTAGGCGTGATTTCCAACACCTTGTCCGTTATGTCTGTCAGGGAACTTTCTCCGGAAGAACTGGCTGAGGGAGAGGAAGTCAAGCTGGCTGAGGGAGAGGAAGAGAAATATTCCCTGGCTGATGCCTTCAAGCTCCTGATCCGCAACAAGTATTATCTGATGATCTGCGCCTCCTATATCCTGATGCAGATCTATTCCGCAACACTGAACATGGGCATTTACTACATGACCTATGTCCTCAAAAACGCCAATTTGCTGGGCGTATTCTCGTGGTTTATCAATATACCTATGATTGTCGGTCTTTTGTTTACACCGGCACTGGTCATGAAGTTCGGCGGCATGTACAGGCTGAATCTGACGGGCTATGTGATCGGCACGCTGGGCCGTCTGGGCGTGGTCATCGCAGGCTATATGGGCTCTGTGCCTCTGATGCTGGTCTGCACTGCCGTCGCGGCACTGGGCATGAGCCCCCTGCAGGGCGACATGAACGCATTGATCGCGACCTGTTCGGAATACACCTACCTGACGCACGGTAAGCGCGTTGACGGAACCATGTATTCCTGTACATCCCTGGGCACAAAGCTGGGCGGCGGTATCGGTACCGCTCTGGCGGGCTGGCTTTTGGCATTCAGCGGCTATGTGGGCGGTGCCGCAACCCAGTCCGCATCCACCATGAACATGCTGCATATCATGTATCTGTGGATGCCCATGTGCTTCAACCTTCTGATCACGCTGATCCTGACCAGGCTCAATGTCGAGAAAGCCAACGAAGACCTGAGGAGCAAGCTGGCTCATTGACCGGCTCATAGACCTGCTTATTGACCGGCTTTTAGACCTGCTCATTAATCAGGAAAACATCCTGGTATCGATTCATCGATTCACAAACATTACGGGACTGCTGCATCCGCTGAGAAATTCAGCGGATGCAGCAGTCCCGTTTTTGAAAATATTATTGTAACTATTCAGCTTCCCCCGGCTCGCAATGCACGGCATTGCTCGCTGTGGAAAGTAGGGGGGGCTCCGGCCCCAGGCCTTAACCGGACTTTGTCTCAAACCTGTCCGGTAAGCAAGCTCCCCGACCCGGTTTTGAGACAAAGTCCGGTGAAGCTGAATAGTTACATATTATTTATCACGGCTTCGTGTACTGGAGTTCAGGGTGGTCATACAGCTTCTGTTTTTTTCATTCAAAATGCTGTTTCTGACAGCGGGAATTGCTATAATGGATGAATAATAATCGGTAAAGGAGTTAACTATGGGTAATGACGAAAGAAATATCACTGCTGAAGTAGAAGCTGTGCTGGACCAATATGTGCGCCCTTACCTCGCCGCACACAGCGGGAATCTGGAAGTGGCGGGTGTGGAAGGAGGCGTCGTATTCTTTCACCTGACGGGACGCTGCGCGGGATGCGCCGCCGCCGACCAGACAAGTGAGGAACTGATCAACAGAGAACTGGTGGAGCGGGTACCGGGCATAAAAAGAGCCGTTTTGGCAAACGGTCTTAGCCCTGAGCTGCTCGAGCAGACTATGGCGCTCCTGCGCCTCCATCCCAGTTTCTGAAAAGCCTGTCAATACCGGAGAACTAATACTATGATGTAAAGGTCAAAAGGTATCCAATGGCTCTGAGTCTCGTCAAGCTGCACAAACAGCCGAAGG
>DEPS01000023.1:2689-5794 GCA_002358875.1 Lachnospiraceae bacterium UBA3386
GGTACTTGGCCGCTGATTTTTAGCGGCCTTAGTACCGCTGCCAGCGAGGGTAGAGCGAGAGCGTGCCCAAGGCGTTTGTGCAACTTGACGAGACGGTGTTCCCTTAGCCACCTTTTGACCTCAACATCATACTATTCCGGCGGCACTGGAAATCCGGTGCCGTCGGGTTTATTATGTAAGCATAACTTGTTTTAACATGTTTTCCGGCACCGGCCTTTCACAGAATGACAGAGGAAAAGACCGCAGAGGATTTATCATATTGTTTTGCAGCGAGCTGCCGAGCCTTGACGGGGAGGTTAGGGATAATATGAAAAAGTGTAAAAAGCGTAATATCGGCAGTATCGCGGACAGGATGATCATACTCCTGATCGCCTGCATGGTTCTGGTCGCAGCAGTCTTTATCGGCGCGAATATCTACCAGAGCAGTGTGCTTTCCAGAGTGACCCTGGAAACGAACCAGCGGCAGATCGACTCCATATCGGAAGTCGGCGAAGACATGATAGCGCAGATGGTGACCGAGGAACTGAACCGGGAAGAGAGTAGATAAGAAGGGAGAGACCATATGTCATCCACAATAATTGAACGGTTGGAGGAGTATGCCCGTCGGGATCCTCTTGCCCCGATCCTTTTTGATGAGACGTATACAAAGGGAATCACCTATCACCAGCTGGATGAGATGTCGGGCAGGGTCTACGCATGGCTGAAACAGGAAGGGATCGGGAAGGAGGATTTTGTTCTGCTCAATCTGCCCCGCGGTGTCCTTCCGGTCATTGCAATGGTCGGGGTCTGGAAAGCCGGCGCGGCATGGGTCCTGGTCGAGGACACCTATCCGGCAGACAGGATCCGCTATATCCGGGAGGACTGCGGATGTAAGAATGAGCTCAACTCGGCGAACTGGCAGGAGGTAATGTGTCTTGAGCCTCTCTCCGGCCACGTCCAGGCAGATCCTCACGACGCGGCTTTTGCAGTCTATACTTCCGGTACGACAGGGAATCCCAAGGGCGTTCTCCATGAGTATGGAAATCTGGACAGGGCCATCCTCTCGATCCGCGAAGACGGCAGAGCACTGTTCTCGGAGAAAGACAGTCTCGCGACGCTCTCCCCCCTGAACTTTGTGGCATCCGTTATTGTGATCCTGGCTGCTCTGAATGTGTTCCGGGCAAAAAACTATATCGCCTCTTACGAGACTATTAAAAACACGTCTGCTCTGGCCAGGCTTTTTTTAACGAAAAGAATATCAATCACCTTCCTTACGCCCTCCTATGTGCGCATGATGGGAAATAAAAAAACACCCTTCCTCCGCATGCTCTTTGTGGGCAGCGAACCGGCCAACAATGTATACGTAGAGGGGCTGGAGCTGGTCAACATCTACGCCTGCTCCGAGAGCGGCTTTGCTGTGGGTTTTTTCAGGATCGACAAATCTTACAGCACCTGCCCGGTCGGACGTCCCCAGGTGGACACTAATATTATGCTGCTCAGGGAAGACGGAAAGGAAGCGGCAGTTGGTGAGATCGGAGAGATGTGCTTTGAGGATCCCTATGTACGGGGGTATATCAATCTGCCGGAACAGACAAAGGAATCCTTTGTAGACGGATATTTCCATTCGGGAGACCTGGCCAGGAAGGATGAGTCCGGCAATTATGTCATCCTCGGGCGCAGAGACGACATGATCAAGATCAACGGAAACCGGATCGAGCCCGCAGAGATCGAGGCGGCTCTGAAATCGGTGCTTGGTCTGGAATGGGCTGCTGTCAGGGGCCTGGAGGAGGGCGGCAAGAGTTTTTTGTGCGCTTATTACAAGGAGGATGTTGACTTTGACGCCGACGAGGTCCGCAGTGAGCTGGGCAGGAGACTCCCCTACTATATGATCCCGGCCTATTTTTTGAAAATTGACGAGATTCCTTTAAAGTCCAGCGGCAAGCTGGACCGGAATGCTCTTCCCCGCCCCGAAGCAGGAAGCTTCCACAGTGATTACGCGCCTCCGGAGACAGATACGCAGAAAAAACTCTGCGAAGCTTTCGAAAAGGCCCTTGGTCTTGAACAGGTCGGCATCCATGACGATTTTTATGAGCTGGGCGGAGATTCGCTGGCAGCCATTTCGCTGATCACCGAGTGTGAACTTGCCGGCCTCGCTTCCTCGGAAGTTTTCCTGGGCAGGACACCTGAGAAGATCGCGGAGCTCTATGAAAAAAAGCTGGAGGAAAGCGGCGGGAAAACCGCAGAGGAAAGGAATGCGGAATCGATCGCTTCGGCGCATCCCCTGACCGCAGAGCAGAACTATATGGTGAACTATCAGCTGTATACGCCCTTTTCCACCATGTACAACCTGTTCAACATGATGAAGATGGATAAAGAACTCTATGATATGGAGCAGGCATGCCGGGTTATGAAAGAAGTCATCATGGCCCACCCCGCCCTTCTGACGACCTATTACTGGAATGAGGACGGCGTGCTGATGCAGAAGTATTCTCCCGAGATCTTTGAAGAGCTTCACGTAGAGCATCTGACGGAATTCGAACTGAAATATGTGAAGGACACTCTGGTCTATCCCTTCAAGATTATAGGCGGCAGGCTCTTCCGATGCAGGATTTTCGAGACAGAGAAGGCAGGGTATTTCTTCTTCGATGTCCACCACTCGCTCTTTGACGGCACATCCTTCAAAGTTTTTATGGACAGTGTAGAAAAAGCTTTTATGGGCCAGCCGCTGGATCAGGACTATTACTATCTTATGCTGCAGGACCGTGAAAACGTCGCCCATACAGCCTTTTATGAGGAGAGCCGCAGATACTTATTCAGAACTTGTCACCACCTGTAGGGGCAAGATCATTATATGTGAAAATTTGGGTTGAGAACAAAATAATGTGTTATATGGCGAAACACTTATCACCAGCAGCAATAATATAAGGTGATTGATTGACATATTAAAGACATTAGAGCATTACCGTGGCATAGTTGAAGATCTGAATGATTATAGCGGGACATCTAGACTGACCAATTTACGACCCAAAAAATTCCGGTAAAACAAGATAATCCATAAAACGTGTATAGATATAGCACTCAGATTATAATGAGAACCACTACATAGTGTCTGCTGAAAAATTGAAA
>DEPS01000174.1 GCA_002358875.1 Lachnospiraceae bacterium UBA3386
AAAACCGCAGAAAACCTTCACGATGTCTGGGCACGAAAACGTATGGATGAGGGATGGAGTTGGGGACCAGAAAGGAACGACCTGAAACGCACAACGCCCTGTCTCGTCCCATACGGTGATCTTCCCGAGAGCGAAAAGGACTATGACAGAAGTATGGCCGTTGAAACAATCAAGACATTGTTGGCTATGGGTTATCGGATTGAAAAGTAAAAATGATAGCCATGCAGTATATGAATATGCCGGAAAGCAGCCGATAGCTGCAATCTATAGAAACTGCCAACTATATTTTCTCATGTGAGTATCCATTGAAACATCTTTTTTCGAAAGGAAGGGAATGAGTATGAAAAACAGAAAAAACAAGCTGCCTGTCATCCTGCTGGCCATCGTTTCCATGCTATGCATACTTTATACGCCTGCATTTGCTGCGACAACGAGAAAATGCTACACCATCACGAGCGGAAACACGACTGTCTACAGCAACACGGCCTTGACGAAAAGATATGGCACGATCTATGGCTCCGACGAGCTGACTGTTTTGGATGTGACCGGACGCTATTGCAGGGTCAACTACCCAATCTCCGGCGGACGCACCAAAACAGGATACATTCCCACCAGTGCCATCCTGCGCGGAACAAGTGGAAGCTCTTATAAATCCAGAGCAAAGATCACAACATACCGCCGCCCGTGGGGTTCCTCTTATGGCTATATTGCAAACGGCGATACTGTAACCGTCCTTGGCACATACGGGGATTACACACAGGTCAAATATCCTGTTTCCGGCGGTTATAAATATGCCTTCATCACGACCAGTAACTACAACTCCTACATTAAGCCTGATAATAACAACAACCAGAATAACAAACGGACTCCTCTGAGTTACGGTATGTATAAAAATAACAACGCATACATCTCCTGCCGGTTCGACGGTTATACGACAACAAAGGGCAGACACGAAGGCATTGATGTGCGCTGCTACAACGGCGCTCCGGTCTATGCACTGGCTGACGGAGAGGTCGTCAGAGTCGCTGCCGGTTACAACGGTTCTAAAGGGCTTTCTACGATTGCGATCTACAACAGGGCTAATAACAAGACAGTCATCTATCTCCATTGTGCTCCAAGCGGAGTCAAAGCCGGCCAGAACATTAAGAGGGGTCAAAAAATTGCAACTGAGTCATGGAGGGGCGTCAGCAGTTCTTCTTCATCCCATACCCACGTAGAAGTACGTAATGGCTGGCAGGGCTACGCTGCAAAATCCGTCAACGACAGCAAACTCGACAACCCCAACCCTACATCTTTCTGGAATTCCCTGGGATATGACATCAAATAATGCTTATATCTCGACAGGCATTATTGCAATTACAAATCTTCTGATTCTGTGTGATGATTCTTTTGAGACAACATATATGAATCCACAAATAATCTGAGTATTATTTCAAAAAACCTGCACTCAAGTAAAAAGCTGTCCGGATCGTTGATTCCGGACAGCTTTTTTTCGCAGAGCACTGCGAAATATTTTTGATAACGAATGGCGGCCTGCCATCCGACTTCCCGGCCGGATCTGCGCCCTTTGGGGCAAATCCATTGCCGGTTTTCGGAATAATTAATAAAAACACCAAGAACACAACCTGACCACATTAATACTCCATAACCAGTGAAATTTTTATGAATTAAATATGTAAAATACACCATCTCTTAAATACAGCATTCTCCTGTCGAAATATGGGTACAGAAGGCAGCACGGAATTTACTCGGAAAACACAACCGTCTGCCGACCGTCCATGCCCGCCGTCACGATGCGGGACATCTATTGAAAGGAGAATGCCATGATGAAAAGAACATTTAGGATAGCCGTCTGTACTCTGCCCGCTCTCCTGCTGGCGGCCTGCTTGTTTACAGAGTCTGTTTCAGCTTCTGCTTCGAAAGGCTGTTGCTATACTATCTCGTCAGGAAAAACGACCGTCTATGGAAACTCCTCCCTGACCAGAAAGTGCGGAACCGTCTCCGGATCCGATAAACTTACGATTCTGTCCATTTCCAGGAAATCCTGCAAGATTTCTTACAAGACTTCCGATAAAAAGAAAAAGACGGGATACGTTTCTACTGGTGCGATCCTGCGCGGAACTTCCGGAGAATCCTTCAAGGTGTCGCAGAAGCTGAAAGCCTGCCGTCGTCCCGGCGGAAAGACCTGCGGGTCTGTTTCCAGGGGAACAAAGGTCACGATCCTCGGTACGAGCGGCAAATATACCCAGATTCGGTACAACACCTCCGGCAGCACCTGGTTTGCATTCGTCAAGACGGAACAGCTCAACAAAGCCAGATAAAGCAAAGAGGGCTTGACGGCCATCTTTACTTTTTCAGACCGCCGTTCACCGTCATGCAAATCCCTCTAATAGCCAAAAACGCCCGGTCCGGGAAAAGACGCAATCTTCTTTCCCGATCCCGGGCGTCTCTTTTTTCTTATTGGGAAGTCTGCCCCGAACCATGAAGGATCTGCCTTCCCATCCGGACAAGTTCCTGCCAGTCAAATCTTTTTGAAATGTACTGTTCCCCTTCGTAGTCAAGGAAAACGGTATCTGCCTGGGGACTGTAAGCAAGCAGTCCGTTCATTGCGGTTTCGACACAGCCGCCCTCCTCATCAAGCACAAATCCCTCATCGCCGTATTTCAGGAATATTTTTCCATTTCCAATCTGAAATGCTGACACCTCTGTCTCACCCATAAATTCCCCTGCCATCTGTGGATCCATAGCGTTTCCTTCACTGCATGGCAGTTCAATATGCACTCCTGCTTTATCGTCATGGAACCAGAGCCGGTTCTTTTCCACTTCGACTGTTACAATTCTGTCATCCAGGTAATCATGACCTACAACGATCACGGATTCCTTTTCGATATCATCTCCTTCCTGACCGGCTTCATCCCATTTCTCTTTAGATTTTCCAGGCACCCATATGTTATTTGAACCATCTGTCCCTAAAAGATGGATCCGGTTCTTTCCGTCCATGACAGCAAGATGCCGTCCATCCCCGCTCCATCCTGAATAAGAATTATGAATCATGGAAGAATTATCATAGTTTTCCAGGAGCTCCGCCGCCCCCGTTTCCCAGTTTAAAAGAATGATTTGATCCTCACTTCCGGAATCCGTTCGCTGGCAAAAACAAAAGGCATTTTTCCCTTTTTCATTTCCGTAAAGATAGAAAAGCCCTGAAGGATCCCCGACAGAATCGGTCAGATCTATCAGAGAAAGCCTTTTATCAGATAGAGAATACCTTACAGCGATGATTTTGTCCTTGTCAGCAGAATTCTTCGATTCAGGATGAAAAAGCGCAATAAATTCCAGATAGCTGCCCGCCAGCGTAAACACCGGGCAGGACATTTGTCCTGTACCTTCAATTACTTTTTCAGGCGGAATCGACACACGCTCTGTTTTTCCATTCTTAATATCAAGGATTGTCCAGGATTCCCACGCCGGTCGGTCCCCTGCATTATCTTTGCGCAGGCAGGCACGCACTGCTAACTTTCCTTCCGTCTCAGAGAAACTGAAAGAATCTACATCTTCACCAGGATCAGATGACCAAAGGACCTCACCGGACCCGGCATCGATTCCGAAGACTTTTCCCTGATCTGTAAGCAACATGAATTGTCCTTCAAATTCTATTACAGAGACAACATCCGAAGAAAGAACAGTGTCAGTTTTTGGAATGGATACTTTCGTAAGTCCACTGCCGCATGCATTTTTTCCAAATAAAAGGATTCTGTCTTCAGAAGCGGGCAGACTTTCTCCAGAACAATAAATAAAGATTGAGCCGCAAGCCTGTAACGCTTCACAAACCATGTCCGGAAAAGCGGAAGTCTGTGACGAAGCTTCCCCGTCCGAGAGATTCCACGTATAATTGTTACCTTTTTCAGAGACCACGTAAAGCAGATCTTTCTCAGCACCCTTTCCCATAAAAGCCGTCACAGCAGCTTCCGGGAATTCCTGAAAGGCCAGTTCTCTTCCGGTAGCTCTTTCGAAACTTATGGCTTTGTTCCCTGATACCAGAACAGGTCCTTTCCCCTGGATAAGGCATTTATAGTCCTCCGGACTCCCGAGACCATCATTTTCCCAGACAATTTGTCCTGTCTGAATGCTGACCGACTTTATAGACAGTTCACTGCCGCCTGTAACTACAACGAGTTTACCGTCTTGCAGAAACTGAAAATTCAGGATTTCCCGTTCCCGCAAAAGCAGTCTCTTCTGCATAGACGACAGTTCCACAAGATAGAGGCTGTCAAAGTCCCCGCTGCTTTCAGAATAACAGCGGATTTTTTCCTCAAGAATGAGGCTTTTCCCATCATCTGAAAAAACAGCCCCCGGGATTTCCATATATCCTTCCTGCCCGGTTTCCTGCTCTTCCCATCCTGTTTTAACTACTCCCTTTTCAAGAAGCTTTCCGTCCTCCTTTTTTCTGAACTGAAGCTCCTCAGTAAATCCAGCCCCGGAAGATCCATAGACATGAACTGCGAAAACCCCACCCTTCTCCACAAGCAGCGTCATCTGTTCCGCGTCTTCCACCATTTCAGTCCAAAGGATATCCCCGTTATCCATATCAAGCGCATAGAGACACCCTCCGGATGACCACAGAATCATATCAGGACACATCAAAAAGTTTCCATTTTGAAGAAAAGCCGCATCATCGATTCTGTTCTCTTTCCCGTCTTCTATCTGTCCTATCTCCGCACCTGTTTCCTGAAAAGTCTCCCTGCGCGTATCAATGATCCTGTCAGGACTTCCGAGCTTCCATAAAGCAAGGTCAAATCTTCCGACGTCGCCGTACTGAACTGCAAGGTAACTCCCCTTCTCTGTCTCAAGGCAGTCCCATTCATCAATCTGCCCGTCAACAATATATTCACCAGTCTGAACCAATTCATCCCTGTTTTCAGGAACATATGCGCCAACAGCCCTCTGCATTGCCAGAACCGCGTCGCCGACAACAGGTCTTTCTTTATCATCTGCCGGAAGCGCATCCAGAGCATACCTGATCGCCCCAAACCGGTCCCCCTCTGCCAGAGATTTTTCGGAGAGCTTTGAGAGATTTTTCGATTCTTCCGTCATCCTCTCATCAAGACTTCTCCTTAGCCGTGCTTTGTTCGCTGCATCATAGGCAAAAAATACTGCAACAAGGCTAAAGACAACTGCTGTTGCAATAGCAGCCCGTTTTATTTGATACCTTCGATGCCTTCCTCTCAAATCATCATAGCTGCATCCGATCAGCGAAGATGCGATACGAGGTATTTCCTCTCTGACAATACGCATCCTGCTCCCCCGGCAGTCACAGGCAATCATTTCTCCGGGGATCCCATTCATATTCTCAAACATATCTGCCAGGACGACAGTTGGCTCTCCCTCTGACAGTACGGGAATAATCCTTTCCGCGCCATGACATTTTAGAAAATAGGCTACCTCCTCCAACACCCAGCGTGAGCGGGCTGCTCCGGGAGAGCAGATAACAATCAGAAACTCGCTTTCCTCAAGTTCCTTCCTGAGTTCCTCCGACAGATTCGGCTGCGCTCCCAAATCCGTCTGGTCACGGAATATTCTTCCAACCCTGTTCATCCCCCTTGCCACAGCAATCTCTCTTGGGATCCTGTATTCTTCCAGCCTCCTCTGAAGAAGCTTTGCAATCATCATGTCGCGCGGAGCATGGCGATAGGAAATAAAAGCTTTGTTTTTATACATTATGTGCCATCCCCTGTTCTCACTGCAGTCAACCAAACATGACAAAACGACAGAATTGCTTTCATGACAAGCCCTTTCTGATAAGAAAGCCTTTCTTTCCTGTCAGTGCAAGAGCAGATATATATAATGCATTGCTTCAGGCGTGTCACGCTCATTTGAACCAAGAAAGCAGCTAAAGTACCCTTAAGGAACCGAAGGAATTATACAACTTCAATCATATAAAAAAGCATTTCCGGCAAAATCGGGAATGCTTTTTTATACGATACCAAAGTTGACAAAAAAGTAAAAAATACGATCTGAGACACATGACTTTTCAACACTAAGCATAAGACAGGCCGTTCTTCTTTTTACATGCCCCAAACTACGCGTTTGAAATGTCCAGAACTATGTATCAATGCCCTATGTCGGGCAAGCCTCATTTCTACTAACCAAATTTTTGAGTTTCTCGCGGGAAAGGGGATTGTGTCAATGCCCTATGTCGGGCAAGCCTCATTTCTACACGATGCAAGAATTCAATCGTCTGATATCTGAGGTCGTGTGTCAATGCCCTATGTCGG
>DEPS01000069.1:0-2988 GCA_002358875.1 Lachnospiraceae bacterium UBA3386
TTGTGGAGAGCTTTATGCCCAGCCTGTCGCCTGAGGCATCGGCGCCGCTGACCTTCCAGGTGAGCTTTGCCAGGGCCTTGCCCCTGGTGGTCTTTTTGTTCTGGGCGGTGATGGTGATCTTCGCCTTCGCGATAGCAGCACTCAGGGGGCCATACGTGAAGTCTGTGTGGTTTTTGTCTCCGACATATTTTACGCTGACGGTATAGCTTCCCGCCTTCGTGCCTTTCGGCAGGGCGTCGCTCCAGGACTTGCCTTCGTCGGTGCTGTACTGGGCCTTTTCATAGCCTGCGGGCAGGCTTCCAGGGGCCCTGACCAGGTCCTGGGCTTTTCCATTGTATACGGGCTCTAAAGCGGAGGCCTTCTGTTCCTCCTCCACGGTCCCCGGGGCAGGGGCCTTCAGGATGGTCACGGTGACGCAGGCAGGCGCCGTTCCATTGTGGTTGGCGTCGCCGTCGACCCGGTACCAGACGTAGTAGGTGTCGGCGTCTGCGACCTCGGGGACATTTTCACTCCATCCGTCCACAGGGGCTTCGGAAGCGTTACTGCCCAAAGCGTATTTCAGCGTACCGCCGACAGCGGAGCCGCCCTTTACCAGCTTCTGCGCAGACCCGTTGTAGACAAGGCTTCCGTCTGCCACCGGCTTTACCTCAAAGCTCTTGAACTGATTCAGTTGGCTTGCCCCATAGCTGCCAGTTGTCAGAGTTTCCTTCTCTCCATCCGCCTTTATGCCGCTTAGGAAAACTCCGGAGGAAAGGATAAACTTGGCGTTCTCTCCGCATACCGTCTGCTCCGAACCAGGATTTACATTGAGCTTTCCGCCATTGACAATGATTTCGCCGCCATCGAGTACACTTGTCGTAGATACGTTTGAGCATTGCCCCAATCAGGCACGTTATTCAGCGTACTGCTCTGACCAATGACGTTAATCTGACCGCTCTGACCCGACTGGCCATAGATTTTCAGCTTGCTGCCATCGTGCCAAAAACCGCCATAAACTATCAGCTCGGCATTGTCGAACACAATGAAGGTGACATCCCCGGAGTATACAAGGCCGTTTTTAAGCACCACTTTTTCTTTAACAACATAAAAGCAGTCCTTCAGCCACACAGTTTCGTTAGACGGCACCGCCTTGATGTAATCCTCAACGACTACGAATGTCATGCTGTAACCGTCCTCACTGATTTCGGTGTAGCTGACAGGCTCCTGCTTCGTCCTTATAATCGTTCCGACGCTTGACTGGGACTCATTAAAATTGGCATCGCCCTTCATACGCTGATAGAAGGTATATTCTGTATCCTCCGTCAGTCCGGTAAACGTAGGGCTGTCCTGCCATTCCCCATAGCCGCACTTGTACTGGAAGCCCTCTGTGGCGGTCAGCGTCACGCTAGTATGCGTCCTGCTCGCCATGGTAGGTGGATCGGGCTTGCATGTATCAGGGAACTGCACTTTTTTATATTGTTGCAACGTCTGAACAGTAGCGTTTTTCGGAATATATTCCTTGCCAACGGTGCCTTCCATATTCGTCCAGCCGATGCCTGCGAAGCCAATATCTATATTAACCACGTTCTCTAGAAAAAATAGCATAATCCTTCCCTGTCGCAACCAGTTCTCCTCCAGTTATTTTCAGATTGCCACCTTTCTTATAAAGTCCGATCCTTGTGGTACTAGTTACAGTAACTCTGCCACCGGAAATAATTATATCATGATTATTATTCTGAAGGCCGACAAATCCCGAAAAAGAAATATTGCCGCCTTTAAATTTCATGTCTCCCGCATTACCATATAAACCAGAATAATTAGCCAGTGTTGATGCATCCAGCGAACCCTCCCCATCAAAAGATACTGGCCCACTCATAGACATACCATCCGCATTATTAGTCACCTTGATAGTATTACTGTTTTTTAAAATAATCTTAAGTTCAGCCGTACCTTGGTACCTTATAGCAGGCCCTTCACCCTCATAATTGTATCCATCCAGTATAAGGGTGTTCGTAGATTTGACATATGACCAGTGGGTGCCGGAAGAATCATTTGTTTCTCCTGTTATACTAATCGCTCCATCCAATGCCGCATACGCCGTCAAGCTCATCCCCGGCATCAGCCCCAGCAACAGCACGAGGCTGAGCAGGATGCTCAAAAATCGTTTCTTTTTTCTCATAAGCTGTCTCTCCTGTAATGCTTATTCGCGGCGAAGCTGACAGGGTTTCCTGCCTGGAAAGATATACTTACCCCGTCAGAATCCGACGGTTATCCATCACGAATGTAATATGCGGTTTTAGACTCTTTGCGGCCGCAAGACGCAAAATACCCTGAAGGGCATGCGAAGGCGCAGTAATAACGCTGCTTTCTTTCTTTCAGTGCGGCGCAGTTGGTCATACCTGTCAATCCCCCCTTTTTTCCGTTCTTTTTGGAACTGTGGGGACCTTCTGTCCCCGTTTTGGCGAAAATGAGGAGCGGTGTCAGGTCCCGGTCACAGCCCCCAGTTTCGTCACTTTTATTTTACCACGCAAAGCGTTCATAAACGTGACAAAATCCCGGGTAATTTTCAAAAAACAGAAAAAAGTTTTGAATCTTGGCAAGGTCTCGGATGGAGATACGCAGCGGCTTGACCATGAAGCCGCAGGCGCCGGTTTCCCATGCGTCGAGTGCATAGTCAGGATAAGCAGTAAGATAGACCACTTTGGTACAGAGATTGATTTCAATCAGGAAACGGCAGAGATCAAGGCCGCTGGACTTTCCCAGCTCGATATCCAGAAATGCCAGGTCAACCCGGTTCGCTTTCGCGTAGTCGATCGCCTCCTGCGGCCTGCTAACCCCCGTGACCGCGGCGTTTGGCACGACCTCCTCAAGAATGAGCAGGCTGTCGATGAGAATGGGTTTGTCGTCGTCAACCATAATAATGCCCGGTGATTCGCTGCTCTAGGCAGCGGCATAGAGCAGCGTCCTGACATCCGTCCCCAGGACCCTGGCGAGACGGGTGATCATGGC
>DEPS01000069.1:3030-9048 GCA_002358875.1 Lachnospiraceae bacterium UBA3386
TCCGGCAGACGGCTGCCGTTTTCCCAGCGGGTGATCGTAGAGGAATTGACAAACATTCGGGTTGCCAGCTGAAACTGTGACCCCCCATGTTCTTTCGGATCAGAATTGCCTGTCCAGAATCCTGTCAATGATGATCCTCCCCACTTTGAAGTTGTTTTCCATGGCAGTCTTAAAAATGTCCGCCGCCTCTACGTTCTCCTCATTAGCCAGTGCTGTCGCCTCTGCGTTTCTCCAGAGACTTTCCGGGGTGGCGCCAAGCATGAACACGTCCATATTCACACTGTCCCGGATAATTATCAGACGATCAAGCATTCCCATCCTCTCAACCGTCCGGGCTACAGCAACATCCTCCATCTCCGTCGTCACGTATGGATCAGGGCACTGATAGGTCTGCATCATCAGCAGGGCGTTTTCGTGTCCGTATTGACCTTTCCAATAGTTATCACCGGTGACCGTGGTCCCTCGCAATACCCGGGGATCCCGCACAGCCCAGTCTGCCCCATCAAATGCCGCCCGCATAAAATTGCGGGTGACCTCCGTAGTTTCGACAGGCGTATCCTTCACCAGCGCATAGACTTTTTCCATCAACTCCGGGTTCAGACCAATCACAGCCGCATCGTTAAAATCAACATCATGGAACCAGGTCGTGCCTTCCGGGTTCGAAATCTCCCTGGCATCCGCATGATGGCCCAGATCATAATCCACCGCGGCAGTGATCAGGAACACATCGCCCATGACTGTTGTCTCGAAGGACGATCCGGCACAGCCTGTTGAAATGATGTAAGCCCCCGAATAATCAAAACGGCTGTCAGTAAGAACAGCCATGGTGCTCAGCGCGGCATTTACTTTACCCATTCCCTGCAAGCACATTGCGATGCCGTCTTTATAATACAGTTTGCCGGCACTGTATGGAACATCATACTCCTCGGCGCCCGTCAAATAATGATCATAATAGTATTGCGCCTCTCCGGGAAAATCACCGGTCAATTCTCCAACTTCAAACTTGGGAAGCAGCAACACTTTCACCGGCAGGGGAAGCGTTTGTGCATTTTTTTTGTCATGGAAAAGACGCCGGCTGAAACAAAAACAAAAGCCAGAACAGTGAACAACATTTTTTCATATTGGCATCCCCTTTCTCAAATCCCTGTCTTTGCGATCGCTCCGGTCTTGGATATAGCTCCGTTTCCTTCATTCATCACAATCGCTTTAGCGTTTTTGTTTTACATGTCATTTCAGGTATTTGGCACCGGGGCGGTAAAAGTGACATCCGCCTTTCCGATCGTCACGGTCATAGAACCGGCCTTCAGGATGGGGGCGCTCAGGGAGACGGTTCTTTTGTCATCCTTCTCCGACTTCCCACCCGACAAGTCTCCGCTCTTTCGAGTCGAAGGAAACACCGATCTTATAGAGCTTCCGCGAGTCCGCGGCGAAGGGCAGCGCATACTCCTTACTGTCGATCTGGGCAAGAGCCGCCTTTGCTTCCTCATCCCTCTTGAACTCAAAAAGATAGAGGAAGTCCCTGGTCCCGACCTTGCAGTCGATGCGGCCGTTGAACGTATGCATTTCACACTGGACATATCTTCCGAGAAGCGTAAAGACCAGATAAATGACCGCCTGAAAATAATGCTCGAAGGGATCCGACTCCAGCGTATAGGTGATGCCCGCAAAAAGAGCCGTCAGCACATCCCGGATCTTATCCGGCTCGCCGTTTTCCACATAGTCGTCCAGGGTGAAAATATCGAGGCCGTAGGTCTCCGTGGCCTTCGGCACATACGCCGGCAAAAGGCATTCCAGGAAACCATACTTCACCTCCTCGTTCGGAAAGCAGAGCTGGTAACGGCCCCGGCTTCTTTCGTAGCCGGCAATCGTCAGATATCCCGTCTGGTACAGAAGCGGCACAGGCTCCATGTTGTCTCCGGTATAGTCCTTTAGCGTAGACTCTTTCGCGTAGATCGTTCGGTCCGTGAACCTCCGGACGTCGAACCGCTCCGCCTTAAGCTTCCTGACAAGAAAAGTCGGCGTCCCGGTCTCGAACCAGTAGGAGCTGAATTCCTGATCAAAAAACGCATTCAGCAGACTGAAAGGGTTGTAGACTCCTTTAGCCAATGTATGAAAGCGGTAGCCGTCATAGGTCTTTCGAAGCTTCGCAAGACACTCCTCCGCCGTCATCTCCTGTTTCCTCGCAAATGCGGGGATTCTGTCGCCGAAGTACTGTATTAGCTCCTCTTCCGTGATCCCGCAAATGTCCGCATACGAATCGGAAAGTGAAATGTCCTTGAGCTGGTTCAGGTCACTGAAAATACTGACCTTGTGGAACTTTGTCACGCCCGTGATGAAGATGAACTGGAAATAATTGTCAAAGCTTTTCAGCGTGCTGAAAAAACCCTTCAGGACGGCACGGTTATGTTCCTGAAGCTCTTTATTGTCCACGGTATCCAATAGCGGTTTGTCGTACTCATCGACCAGAACAACAGAACGCTGCCCTGTCTTTTGCTCTGCCCGAATCAGAAGATTCTGAAAGCGTTCACCGATTTCCGGGAATTGTTCGTCATACCCGTAAACCATTTCGAAGCGCTTTAGCTGCGTATCCAGAGATTTCTCCAGCGCCCCTTCCGCCTGATAGTTTGCCCCGTTAAAGTCAAACAAAAATACCGGATACGCTTTCCACGCCTCCGCTCCTTTATTTGCCTCCAGCCGCTCAATAGCAAGTCCTTCAAAAAGGTCCTTCCGCCCTTCAAAATAATATTTCATGGCGGAAAGAAGAAGGCTCTTTCCGAACCGCCGCGGACGGCTTAAAAAATATGGAACATTTTCCTTTGCGAGGCGGTAAATATACTCCGTCTTGTCCACATAAAGAAACCCGTCCGTCCTGAGCTTTTCAAATGCCTGGATCCCGACCGGAAGCTTCTTTCCCATCGTCCTCTCCCCCTTTCCTGATTTGCATTATAACATACTTCTGAAATTGGCTATTTGGTTTATCAGGAACTGTTCTGGTAATCCTGCCTTGCTCAATTAAGGCGTTCAAATACTTCCTGACAGTTTTTCTGTCCTTTATGCCCATATGCTCATCTATTTCAATCTTTACTCTCGTGATCAGGTGCTTTGTAGGCATGTATCATTTCACAGGCGAGATCCCCAGCTACTCCATCACACCCACCTACTTGAACAGTTGATATTTCCTGCTGATGGCGTGAGCCATATCATCGGGGAGAGGCCGGAACCCAATGCAGGTCAGTGTCCTGCCGACACCATCTTCTCCAATCTCCTCCGGCTCCAGCTCCGTCAGGCAGTTATCCTTGATCAGGAAGAAGTCCTGATTCTCCACCAATCCCTGCTCTTCTGCCAGAGTCACAGCCTTCATCAGGTGGTTACGGTTTTTTGCTTCACATATTGTTTTCGTAAAAATGCCGCCAAACCAGTCATCGTATATAGCCGGATCCATTGTGATCATAATCTCGTAGCATTCCATTTCCCCGGTATCCAAGGAAACTCTTTTCTGCAAGCCGCCTTCTTGGATCATATGACTCAGGAATGCCATGCTTGCGTGGCTGACCTACGCCGCCAGTTTACCCGGCGACATGCTCAGATCCTTCCGGGCAATTATCAGTTGTCGCATCTTTTCTCCTTATCTACATCAACGGCCTTTTCACCTGGCTGCCCGTCAAAAACGGGTGTTTCAAAATCATGCATGATTACGGATTTGCTGTCTTTAGCAGCGAGATGATCATTTCAGCACAACCCACTTACCTGCTTTTGTCGAACCCTGATGTTCGATCCTTCCTGCCTTTCTTAAAATATTCAAACGGTATTTTACAGCCTCTGGTTTAATATCAAGTTTCAACGCAAGTTCATTTCGGGTTATTTCAGGGCGTTCAATAAGAGCCGCAATAATTCTATCCTCTATAGACTTTTCTTGGGGAATTTCTTGGGGAATTTCTTGGGGATTTACCCGAGAAGAATTGTTTTCTTCCTCCTGAATCCGCGCAAATTCCTCATTGATATAGGCGACCACCTGCGTGTAATCGTCAGTATCATTATCCGGGCTGTATACCAGCCGTGGAGACTTATTGTCCTCCATAGCCTTCTTTGCTCGCCGAACACCAGAGCCATATGACTGAATCAAATCCAGCTTGAAGAACATCTCTTTTAATTCGTCATTCAGATAATGCCTGTCATCAAAATCGACCTTGGTATTCAAATCCTCTATGGTCACAGGCGGAACCGGTCGATTGTGATTGATAAAGGACAGATGATCCTTGTAAACATAAATCCCGATGTACTGCTTTCTGGAATATTCCTTGTGCAGAATGCAGTTGGTCGCCAGCTCCTCAAACATTTCCAACGGCCAGTTGAATACCCGGTGCGCACCAGATTTTCCAGGTTCTCTGACGGTGTATGACGCCATAATAGTATCCCTGAAATACTCCCGGACACGCTGTGCCTGTATCCACACCGGCCCGCGAAAGGATTTCGACTCCATCTTATCCGTGCCTTTGGCTTCACGGATCACCTCAACATATGCATACGGAATAAACTCATCCGGTCTGTCCGCAAACATTAGCACAGCAAAGTTCTTTGCCCGATATCCGCCATACTCACTGGAATCGATCAAGTGAAGCGCCTTTGCCATATCCAGCTTCGACAACGCCCGTACATCCGCCGCCGCATGGGTACGCACCAGATATTCCTTCATGTACTCATAGTTCAAGTCATCCAATGTCGCCGTTTCATTCAGTTCCGATGTGAAATGGAAATCGGCAAACTTCTTCAGAAGTTCAAACTCCTCACGCTTATTCGGCATTCGGCTATCCCGCCGGATACGGATATACCGTCCGGCTTTCAGGTTGATCTTCTTATCCTTCTCCGCCCTCACGTCTGTCTCATAAGGTCCATCACTTCCCGGCTCAACTGCAAGAATGATGTAGAATCGGCCATCAATCTTATCCTGCAGCAAATGATACACAGGCTTCGGATGGATATGGGAAAGCAGCGATTTCAGTCCGTTTTCCGTGGTTTCGATCACAGCTTCGTCAATGCCGGAAATCGGGCGAACCGGAATTGCCTTCCGTCCAGTAGCTTCATCGTCCTCTTCCTCGATACCTATGAAAAGCAGACCGATCTCCCGGTTCATGTAATTGTTGGCAAAAGCGCAGGCAGTTTTTAAGATGCCATTCTTCACAACATCTGATGCTGACTTTTTGTATTCGATGTGATCATCTTCTACGGCGCAGCGGTCTATGATGTCATGCGCCATGCGCTGAATATCTTCTTTTTTCATTTACGCTTGCCTGCCTCCTTCTTTTCGTATGTGCTGACCATACTGCAGGATTCATGCCTTAACATATTTTTGATTTGGGCTCTTAGGTTTATCCGGAATTGTCCTCAACAATCGTCCCGTCTCCAAAAGAGGATTCAGTATATTGTTCGAAAAATACTCTCGTGAATTGATGCCACAGAACATCTGCATTTCTGTCCTTGTCCTTGGCTCCTGACAATACGTTAACAACTCTGTTAAACGCTTAGCATCCAGCTTTATTACCACAGCTTGTTCACCAGCTTGCCCACTAACATGCCCACCAGCTTGCCCACTCAGCTTGCCCACCGTCAACTGGTGAAGTTCCCGGGCCAACCTTGGTCATGGATCCTGTCGTCAGCGGAATGATAATCTCGAACACATCACCTTCGATGAACTCCGGCTCTGCACCGCTGTACAGCTTCGTATACTTGTAGCTGTTGCGCATTCCGCTGCCCAGTTCATCCGCAAAGCCAATCTCCCTGAAAATCTTGGAAATCGGAGGGTTCTTGGCAAAGGGCTTGAATGTCTTCGGTGTTAGTCAAAAAATGTGTTGGTAATGCCCCGATGCCTCAGTTGCTTCAGTTCATCCTTCTCTGAAAGGGGCTGATTCGGATCAGCAGACGGTGTGCTGCGTGATGCCCGGGGACCGTATCCTTCATGGAATTCGCCATATTTCTTGTATTCCTCGCGGATGTGCTTCGAGATGCTCCATATACGACGTT